>JAAYVR010000043.1 GCA_012517065.1 Verrucomicrobiota bacterium
ATGTTACCGTGGGAGGGGTGAAAAGGGTTGAGGAAACCATTCGTTGACTCAAAAAGGGTGTTACCGAGCGATGGACACCAAAATGAGTCAACTGACACGTCAGGAACTGCTGGCCAAGCGGCGGGAGTCCCGCATTTGCGGGACGCGGGCCGGCAAGGAACACAAGAGCAAAATCCTATCACCGAACTGGTTGAACTGTTCGGCTATCACCGCAAGGCGGCGATTCGGGCGCTGCGATCGCGGCGGGTGGTGGGCGCGCCTTATGTGCGTGGTCGGCCGAAGGAATACGATCCGGACAAGTTGCTGGTGCCGCTGAAGGCGATCTGGCTGGCGGCTCTTCAACCCTGCGGGCTGCGGCTCAAAGCCTGTTTACCGGACTGGGTGGCGGCCTACGAGCAGGTCATCGCCGGCTGGACGCCGATGTACGGCGGGCACGGATCGGATAAACCGAAGGAGCCCTAGAAACGGGAGCGAGGGAGGGCGGAGGGCCAGGGGCGTACCGCCTTCCTTCGTTTCCAAATTGAGGGTCAATTGGGGTAACACGATTTTTGAGTCAGCCGGAGCACTTCCCGGCCTCTCTCACGGTAACACCCATTTTTAAGTCACGACGTCCATTAACAAGAATAGGCGAGGATCAGGGATACTTCTGGACAATTTCGAGCAAATGACTTACAAGGTCACAGTGCAGTGAGCGGTAACAGCCGAAAGGCAATGGAGACCACGTACTTCGACCGGGTTATTTTTCATATCAATTTCGTGCAGTGAGCGGTAAAAGCCGAAAGGCAATGGAGACGACCCGGCGCAACCAGCAACAGGCAAGTATGGTGTTGTGTGCAGTGAGCGGTAAAAGCCGAAAGGCAATGGAGACAGACAGCAGCCGAAGAGCTGTTCGAGATGGTGGACGTGCAGTGAGCGGTAAAAGCCGAAAGGCAATGCAGACAAACCTTGGATCTGCTGGCGGTATTGTTTCAACTGTTGCGCCAGTGCAGTGATCGGTAACAGCCAAAAGACAACGGAGACCGCTGAGGCGATGTAGTAGCGTTGCTGTTGTAAAAGCAACCGTCAGTGATTAAAGCCGATGTGTCGCAGAGCGAAAGCGGGCCAGCTTACAACTGGCCCGTTCGCATTTTCAGGGGGAATTACTGAGACACTGCACACGTCACGAGCCGTTGTCTTGGGCTGGTCGTAGGCATATCGGTGCGGTCGGCAAACAAAGAAACTTTCGCAACTTGGCTGGCTTGGCTTCGGGCCGACGACTACCCGGCAAAGGCTTTCCCGCCGCAATTCGTTCCCGGTCGGCAGCCGCGTCCCACGCCCGGATGACACTGTCCAGTGCCTTGGCGCGGGCTTGGAGCGACTCGTTCATAGGTTTCGCTGCCAGTTCAACTGCCACTTGGTAGGCAAGGTTTCGCAGGTGCCGAGCTTCTCTCTGAATTGCGTTTGGTCGTCACATACATGCCAACATACCGATTGTCCTGAATGCTGCAACTCGCGCCAGACCTGAAGGCAGGGTTCCCGCCTCATCATACACTGCCCCGGGTCCCTCTGGGGGTGCCGGGGTGGTGCCACCGGGTGGTTTGCGTCGCAAAAGAGATTCCTTGGGCGTGAAGCAAAGGGCCAGCCTGGGGCGGGTTCGCTGACCAAACGCCATTCTATGCAGGGTCTGGGCGCCAACGGCTGGCCGGTATGGTGACATGGTTCGAGCATCGTTCACTCGCCAAACAGGCTTCCTGTGGGGTCCTTGCCAAGAAGAAGGGGTATTCTAGCGGGCGGTGTGACTCGGTGGCGTGTCCAGCGCGGACGGTGTCCGGTGGCAACGCCAAGCTCCAATTGCTGGCTGTCACCGGCGGACAGCGACGCCGGTTGCACGCGCAGGTTGCTCGGAGTGCGGACAGGCCAGAAAAAGCCTTTGGGAACGCCAAAAGGTGGACAGAAGGTGGACAGACAACTTTTTTCTAGCGCGTCATCGACAAACAGTCAGAGGCAGGAAATCCTTGTTGATAAGCAGCTTGGAGCATGGCGCACCCATCAGGAGTTGAACCTGAAACCTTCTGATCCGTAGTCAGATGCTCTATCCAATTGAGCTATGGGTGCGTCCCAGAATCGCGAGCGAGAATTTAATCCCTGCCACGCCCAACATCAAGTCGTTTGTTGGTGTTTCAGGTTTGCCCAGCCGCCGACTCGGAATAAACTCCGTGCAGGTTGATATGACTTTACGCGAAGAAATGACGTTGCTCGCCCGGCAAGCCAAGTCCGCGTCGCGTCAGCTCGCCAAACTGACCTGCGAAGAGAAGAACGCTTGTCTTATGGCGATGGCCGACGCCCTGGAAAGAAAATCCGCTGTCATCCAGCAGGCGAATCAAGCCGACCTCGAAGCTGCCAAGAATGCCGGTCTGTCGCCAGCAATGCTGGATCGCCTCGCCCTCGACAACCGCCGTGTCTCAGCAATGGCGCGCGGCCTTCGTGAAGTAGCGGCGTTGCCCGACCCGGTGGGGCGCGTTCTCGACGAGCGGGTGCGGCCAAACGGGCTTCGCCTGCGCAAGGTGTCCACACCAATTGGCGTGATCGTGATCATCTATGAATCGCGGCCAAACGTCACGGCAGATGCCGCAGCCCTGTGCTTCAAGTCCGGCAACGCAGTGATTCTTCGCGGCGGAAAAGAGGCGTTGCGGTCGAACCTTGCCATTGCAGCGGCGATGACCAAAGCGGCTCTTGCGGTGCTGCCGAAATTCCCGGTGCACGCAATCCAGTTGGTTCCGAGAACGGAACGCGAGGCAATACCGGAGCTGCTCAGTTTGACCCAGTACATTGATTTGTGCATGCCGCGTGGAGGAGAGGGTTTGATTCGAGCCGTTGCGGAGTGCTCGAAGGTTCCGGTCATAAAGCATTACAAGGGCGTTTGCCATGTATTTGTTGACCGGGACGCCGACCTCGAGATGGCAGCGACAATCGTTTTGAACGCAAAGCTCCAACGCCCTGCGGTCTGTAATGCCATGGAAACACTGCTTGTCGATAGGCCAATCGCCGGAGTTTTTCTGCCGCCGATTGCGCGGCGGCTTGCGGAGAAGAATGTGCTTTTCTACGCCGACGCCGAGTCGCTTGCTCTGCTTTCGGAAGCGAGGGATCAGCACGGCAACCCTTTCAGATTGCAGCCCGCGACCGAGCAGTCGTGGTCAACCGAGTACAACGATTACGTGCTGAACGTCCGGATTGTTGATGGCGTTGCAGAAGCCATCGACCACATCAACCATTACGGCTCGGCGCACTCGGATGCAATCGTTACGCGAGACGAGGCGCGTGCCATGCAGTTTCTCAACGAAGTCGATTCTGCGGCGGTGTATTGGAATGCTTCGACACGGTTCACTGACGGCGGCGAATTCGGCATGGGCGCCGAGATAGGCATTAGCACGGACAAGGTCGGCGCTCGCGGTCCAATGGGTCTCGAAGAGCTCACAAGCTACAAGTGGATCGGAATCGGGTCGGGACAGGTCCGCACATGACTTGGTGCGAGAAAGGCCGGACAGCATGCCGCAAACAATTGGTTCATTTCGGACCTTTCCCCAGAGATGAGTCAATCGCCCAAAGACCACCCGGAGTTCCAGCAGGCACGCTACGACGATGTCCGCGTAACAGCTCCGGAAGTTGCAGGCTTTGTCAGGGATCGGCTCCCGCCGGGCGGGTTGTTTGCAGGACAAACATGGTTGACTGCGCTTGGCCCGTTCAAGATCGACCCTGGATTTGCGGCTGAACTGGAACATTTCGGGAGAATCCTGCTTCAGTTCAACCGCGCCGTTAACCTGTTGTACCGGCAAAGCGCAGCCGGAAAACAACCGGGCTGGATCGCACACTGGCTCGACATTGGCAAACCGGCAGAGCTGGTCGCGCTGCAACGCGACGCTGCGTTCAAAAACGACATTCCGCGTGTAATCCGTCCGGACATTATTCTCGCAGAAGACGGATGGTACATCACCGAACTCGATGCCGTGCCGGGCGGCATGGGGCTGACCGCGTGGCTCAACATGACCTACTCGGAATTACCCGGTGCATCCGAATCGCCAGGAGTGATTGGCGGCGCAACCGGCATGGTGCAGGGGTTCCACAGCATTTTCCCTCAAACGCAATGCATACACATCGTTGTTTCAGAAGAAGCTGCAATGTACAAACCTGAGATGGAATGGCTGGCCGCTCAGGTCAACGCAAATGCCGCGGCCGAAATCTGTCACGTGCGGAGCGCGGCGCATCAGGACTTTCAGCCCGGCGATGCCCTGTACAGGTTTTTCGAGCTTTTTGACCTTCCAAACGTGCCAAACGCCCGCGCGATCTTTGATTTGGCGCGATCAAGGCGCATTTTCCTCACCCCCCCGCCGAAACCGTTATTCGAGGAAAAAATGCTGTTCGCGCTGCTTTGGAATCGGAATTTGCGGGATTTCTGGCGGCAGGAACTGGGCAACCGGTTTTTTAGCCGGCTGATTGAGCATGTGCCATGCACGTGGGTTGTGGACCCCACACCGCTCCCGCCCCACGCCGCAATTCCAAATCTGAACATCACCGACTGGAATCAACTGGAAAGTCTTTCGCAACGTGAGAGGGAACTTGTTCTCAAGGTGTCGGGGTTCAGCCCTCTTGCATGGGGCGCGCGAAGCGTCTCGCTGGGCAGCGACATGTCGAGACACGATTGGTCAGCCGCAGTCACGAAGGCGCTCGAGAGCTTTTCAAGGTCGCCTTACGTGCTTCAGCGCTACCACAAACCCCGCATTGTCCAAATGGAGTGGTTTGACTTTGACAAGGGTTCTGTGATTAAGCTCGATGGACGCGCGCGTCTTTGCCCGTACTACTTCGTGACAGGGGAAGGCGACAACGCCCGAGCAGTCTTGTCAGGCGTGCTGGCCACGGTGTGCCCGGCCGACAAGAAGATCGTGCATGGCATGAGCGACGCGGTTTTGGCACCGGTTGCGGTCCGAGATGATTGAGTACCTGCTAATGGCTTTGGGTTCGCTGTTCGCGATCGTTGACCCGATCGCCGCGGTGCCGGCATTTCTTGCGATGACGCCGCACAACTCCCCACAGGAACGCGTCCGAATGGCCCGGCTGGCATCGGCCGTTACCGCCGGTGTCCTGATCGTTTTTGCGTGGCTCGGGAACCAGTTGTTCAGAGTGCTCGGCGTCACAATCCATGCGTTCAAGCTTGCCGGCAGCATTGTTCTGCTGATGGTTGCACTCGACATGTTGCGCGCGCAGAGGTCGCGTGTGCAGGAGACAGAGGAAGAAACAGGCGCCGCCGCAGAAAAAGAGGACATTGCAATAACGCCTCTGGCCGTTCCGATGCTGGCCGGTCCCGGGGCAATTACAACAGCCATACTCCTCAGGCACCAAGCAACGGGGTCGATCGGTAAACAAATTTGCTTGTTCCTTGCCATCCTTGCCGTGAGCGCCGCGAGTTACGCGATCCTTCGGGTTTCAGCCCACGGCGCGCGTTGGCTGGGGCCGATCACGTTGCGCCTGACAACAAGGATCATGGGGCTGTTGTTGGCGGCCATCGCGATGCAATTCGCGCTGGATGCGATCAAAGCCGCATGGACGCTGACGTCGGGGAATTGAACGGGTTCGGTCAGCAGGCGCGCTTTGCATTGCAAGCTTTAAGGGCGCGTCTCACGGCCCAGCCGGATTTTTCCAGCGCCGCGCGCGCCGTTGCTTCATCCACGCCTGACAATTCTGTGACAATTCGCGTCGCGCGATCGCGCAGTTTTGCGTTTGCCGGGTTGACATCAACCATGAGGTTGCTGATGACCTTGCCGAGTCGCACCATCGCAAGTGTGGAAATAATGTTGAGGATGAGCTTGGTCGCAGTGCCGGCTTTCAATCGGGTCGAGCCCGTGAGGATTTCAGGCCCTACCTCGGGATCGATCACAAGGTCCGGCCGTGTGGTGCGATCGAACCTGAGCCGGGGGTTGAAACAAATGAGTATTGTAGCTGCGCCTGCGCGGCGAGCTGCGTGCAACGCGCCCCAGACAAACGGTGTGCGCCCGCTGGCTGCTATGCCGATGACAACGTCTTTGTCAGTAACACCTCTGAACCTGACAGCTTCAGCACCAGCAAATGCGTCGTCTTCGGCACCTTCGACCGATGACCATATGGCGCGCTGCCCCCCTGCCATGATTGCCTGCACCATGTCGGGTGGCACGGAAAAGGTCGGCGGGCATTCGCTTGCGTCCAAAACACCCAATCGACCACTTGTGCCAGCACCGAAATAGAACAATCTGCCGCCACGTTTGAGGGCATCAGCGACCATCGTGACTGCACGCGCGATGCTGCGGCGTTTCTTCAAAAGAGCGGCTGGTATTCGGGCGTCTTCGTCAAGCATGAGCCGGACGGCTGCTTCGGTGCTCAGCTTGTCGAGCTGCATTGACCTTGGGTTGCGTTGTTCTGTTGGCGAAGGGCCGGTTGCGGTGGGGAGCGGACATATTATCTCCGATGAAACGCGGCTCTGGATTGGGTGTGGCGAGTTGGTGGAAGACGTGGGTTCCGTTGCCAGTTTCAAAGCTTTCGCCACTGCGCCCCATGCGCCCTCTCGTTGCAGTTGGCGGGCGCGTGCACCCGGCCACTTCTTTTTCAAAATGTTCGCGACGCGCCGGGCGAACTGTGGCTGGTTCTTCAAGACGCCTCCGACGAAGACGAACTCGACCGGTTGACCGTGCTTTGACAATCGCCGTGCGCAAGCCGCGGCGGTTTCGGCCAGACGCATTGATGCACGGCACAAAACCTGCCGAGCAATCGCGTCATCAGCGGCTGCGGCAGCGAACACTTCCGTTGCGAGCGCGGCAACATCAGGTTTTGACGCCTTGTGAATCCACCCGATGAGGTCCTCTGGCCCGTTCAACATCAGCGCTCGAAGATAAGCCTGCCCCAATCGGGGCCACTGACCTGTCCTGTCGTACTGCTGCACAACGCAGCGCATGGCATCCATGGCGATGTCATACCCGCTACCCTGATCGCCCAACAGATGTCCCCAGCCGCCTACTTTTGCAGTTTGCCCGCGCGGATTGAGGCCGTATGAACAAGACCCAGTACCACTGATAAGAATCACGCGCGTCACAGGTCTTTCGGATCGGCTGTTCACGGCCGCTTCCAGCGCGGTCTCGAGGTCATTGCCGACCCAGCATGGCACATTTGGCCATGCAACGGCTGCGGCGGATGCGATCCTGCGACGGTCATCGGCCGAGCGGACGCCTGCCATCCCAATGCCAACTGCAGCCGGTTCGGGGCATTTGGCCGCGAGCTGTTTGAAATGCGCGACGAGTTGGTCGTCGGCGAGCAAACGGGCATTGGCGGCAGAACCTTCGATTCTTTCGACAAGGTTGCCCGAGCTGTCGGCAACCAGTGCGATCGTTCGTGTGCCCCCGCATTCAATGCCGAGGACGAGGTATTCGTGGTTGGTCAACCTCTGCATGAGCCAGAGTATTCTCTGTCGGAAGCGTTATTTGCAAGCTGCGTTGGTGTCTATTAGCATTGTGGGCATGCTTGGCGACACCATTGCCGCGATATCAACGCCACTGGGCGAAGGCGGGCTGGCGGTCGTGAGGATTTCCGGGCCGCAGGCGCTTGCAGTGGCGGACCGTTGCTTTGAACCGATTGGCAAAGCATCGACAATCCCGTCGCGCGCACACAGTCACACCGTTCACTTCGGCCGGGTTGTCTTGAACGACCGGGTTGTTGACCAGGTATTGCTTGCTGTATTTCGCGCGCCTCGCTCTTTCACGTGCGAGGACACAGTCGAGATTTCATGCCACGGTGGCCCTCTGCCGGCCAAGCTCGTTCTGGATGCGGTTCTGGCGGCAGGAGCGCGCCTTGCTGAGCCCGGCGAGTTCACACGACGCGCTTTTGTCAACGGGCGCTTGGACCTCGCGCAAGCCGAGGCTGTGGCCGACATAATTCATTCCAAGACAGAGCTTGCTTTGGCCGTGGCCAATGAACAGTTGGCAGGCCGCCTCTCGAGGAGAATAGACCAGCTCAGAAATGACCTTGTAAATGCGATGTCGCACATCGAGGCGCACATCGATTTTCCCGACGAAGATATCGCCCCCGAAACACGTGAAGAGCTTCTGGTTCGCATCGGACGCGCCATCGAAAGCATGCGTGATTTGCTTCGCACGGCGGCGGAGGGCAAGGTTCTGCGGCACGGTGTCAGGGCCGCGATTATCGGCCGACCAAACGTCGGCAAGTCCAGCCTGCTGAACAGGCTCCTCGGCCACGACAGGGCAATCATATCGCCCGTTCCGGGCACAACCCGCGACACCATCACAGAAACCGCCAACATTCGAGGATTGCCTGTGACACTGATCGACACGGCCGGCCTCAGGCAAACCGCCGATTCGATAGAAAGCGAAGGTGTACAGCGCAGCCGGGCTGCCGCAAGCAGCGCCGACTTTATTCTGCAGGTATTGGATTCGTCACAGCCGCTGACACCCGAAGACGAACTTTACCTTGCCGAGTTTGCCGATCGCAAACGCGTCCTTGTCTTCAACAAGTCCGATTTGCCAGCACAGCTCAAAACTGCCCCTCCCACCAGCGCGCCCTGTGTCTGCGTTTCGTGTTTGACCGGCGAAGGCATCGAGCAGCTCAAAGATGCAATCAAAGACGTGATTTGGGCGGGCAGTAATTCCGCTGCTGTGACCGAAATCATGATAAACTCGCGCCATGAATCTGCACTCAAGCGCGCCATCGAGGCTGCCTCAAATGCGGCGGAGAGCTTGCGCCATGACATCGGTATCGAGCTGACAGCAATGGACCTGCGCATTGCAATAGACGCACTTGGTGAGGTTGTCGGCAAAAACTTCACCGACGATCTGTTGGATGCGATCTTTTCGCAGTTCTGCATCGGGAAATAGGCCTTGCCTGAACTCTGACAGCGACGGGTTGTCCCATGCATCGTGCGATATCGCGCCCGCGGCCGCCGGAGTACCATTTTTGGACTGAAGACCACACTGCCAACATTGTTTTCTGCGCGTGCATCAGCATTTGTCACCACCTTCATCACCACCTTTGTAGAAACCACTGGAAACAGAGTGTGGCCGCCAAACCGCGCGGGTCGCCTCTGGCAAGCTTGTGCTGCCGACAAGCGCTACGACGATCGTCGCAACAGAGGTATCAACGAAAGCATCGACAATATTGACGACAAAGGCAGCGCAATTGCAGGTGATGGATGGCGCTAGCCCCGAAATCTCACCGCTCACCCCCTCGGATTCGCCCGTGCCTTCACTCCGGTGAGATTTCCGGGGCCCGCATATTCCTTGGTTGCTTGAAGACACCCGTTTCGCAGACTGCTCAGGGTATGAAATATGCGGGCTAGCCCGCCAATCGGAATCGACAGAGAAGGAATGACGATTCAAGTGCGTCATGGTTGGTTGGATGGTGAGGTTTCCGGAAGCCCGCATATCTGCAATTGACTGGATTGGCCGGGGCGGGGCAATGTGAAGCCCATGAAAACTTTTGCATTTGCAGTGGTCATTTGCGGTTTTTGCGTTTTGCAAACAAGTCTGGCTGCTCAGACCGGTCCAAGGTTTTACGGTGACCCTCCCGATGATCATCATCCTTGGGCTGTGCACGATGGAAACCGGCCTCAACCAATCACGGTAACACCCGGAACTTTCAGCTCTCAAGAGCGGCCTGGCAAACCGCCCTCCGACGCCATCATACTTTTCGATGGCACAGACCTGTCAAAGTGGGAGACTTCTAAAGGCCAACCTGCAAAGTGGCTTGTGAAAGACGGCTACATGGAAGCTGTTCCCGGCACGGGCGAAATTAGGACAAAAGAGAAGTTTGGCGATTGCCAGTTGCACATAGAATGGGCTGCACCAGCAACTCCCAAAGGCGAAGGCCAAGGGCGTGGCAACAGCGGCGTTTTCCTGATGGGAATGCTGGAAATTCAGGTGCTCGACTCATACCACAACGTCACATACGCAGACGGACACGCCGGCGCGTACTACGGCGTGAACCCGCCCATGGCACTGCCACTCCGGCCGCCCGGAGAGTTTCAAGTCTATGACATTGTCTTCCGGCGCCCGATTTACAAGGACGGCAAGCCGCTGGACCCCGGCTACGTGACAGTTTTCATGAACGGTGTCTTGGTGCAGGATCACACGATGATCGAAGGTCCTGGTGGGCACATGGGCCGATCTCGCCCCGGGCCGTTCCCCGCAAAAGGCCCGTTGAGCCTGCAAGACCATGGGGATCCTGTCCGTTTTCGCAATATTTGGTACAGAGAACTCCCGCCCAGGCCCGCTGAAGGTGGAACCGACGGCTGGCTCTCGACTGAAGCCACCATGGCCAAACGAAAGGAGATCGCCGCCGCAATCCGCAAAGATGCTGAACAGCTTATCAGCCCGGATAACCCGTTGCCGGGAATGCTCCGGCTCATGGAGTCCCTGGTTTACGAGAAAGATGAGACCGCCATGCAAAAATCGGAGCGCATGGCCGCCGAGTACGTGGAAGGATTGAAGAGGCTGGCGCCCGACAAGCTCGCCGGCAAGCGAGACGAAGTCCGCAACGTCTCTGAAGTGTTCAAGTACCTGACAAGGCACGGCATCTTGCCCGCGACTTTCGGCCCAAAGAATGCCATCGAACAATTGATAAAGGATCAGGGTTGGGACAAGAAGAGACAATAGAACCCGCCGAACTGGAAATCAGTTCAGGCCGTTGGTTTTGGATGCCAGCAATACGAGGGCCACAGGCCGGCCCATAGCAAAGTGTCCCGAAAACCAAACGCGGCTGAGCTTTGCTGACAGCCTGCCCGGCGAGGTTACCATCCCACGCCGCCGTTGGAATCGGCCGCACGCCACAGGTAAAGTGCGGCCGTTGTTCTGTAAGGCGCCCAAGCCGCGCCGACACGCGCAAGTTGTTTGGGCGAGGGAAGAATGTGTTTCCGAAAAGCCACCGCAAAGCCGCGCCGCACGCCCAAATCGTGCACTGGCAATACGTCCGGCCTGCCAAGATTGAATATCAGGAACATCTCAGCAGTCCACCGGCCCACTCCCTTGAACAGCGTCAGACGCGAAATTATCTCCGCATCGGAAAGCTTGGCGCACTCGCTCAGTGACGGCACATTCCCGGACACGGCTTGCTCGGCAATGCCAATAATATAGGAGCATTTGACACCGGAAATCCCCGCTTTTCTGAGCGTAGCCGGCCCTGCAGACAAAACTTCCGCAGGCGACGGGAACTCTTGTCCCGGGAACAGCGCACGGAATCTGTGCAAAATCACATTCGCAACCCGCCCACTCAACTGCTGAAAGATCACGGCATGCACGAGCGCTTGGAAAGGCGGCAAGTGACGCGGCTTCAATTCGAGCGGGCCAATCCGCTGGACAAGAGCACGAAATGCTGGCTCAACAGCCGCCAGCCGAGTCGCGCTTTCTTCGTTGACCGGGGAAACTTTGCCCATGTGTTTTGTCACGATTTCATTCATTTCCGTTTTTCGGATCACGGTGGCAACGGCATGCCCCACCTTCTGTGAAAGCCCGCATGACAAACAGCGAGCCTGTCACTCTGTCTTGAGTCGTGTTTGGATGAGCATGCATGGCAGATGGCACGCGCTGGATGAGTTCACTTGCCACGGCATTGTTTGCCCGGGACCGAGGCGGGCGGGGAGCAGCCAGGTTTTGGCAAGGCGAACAATTCACCGGGAACGGTGAGTATCGGTTGAGAATTATGGCACCACATGCACGGCCGGTCTGAGGCGTCCTCGCTAATTGCTTTTCTTGCGGTCGCAAAGCAGTCCATCGACCGGCGCATAGTCGTCTATCAAGACCGGAAACTCGCGAAAGTTCTGCGGCGGGTCTGATCTGAATGTTGTCACTCGCTGAATGAAACCTGGCAGCCGTACCCGGCCGTTTCGGACCAGTTTGGATGCGCGAGCACGGAGTTCCTCAGCGGTCATTTCTTCATCGGTTCGGGTCGCAAGCAAGACCACGTTAAGGCTGTCGCGAGCCGGGAAAAGATATGTCCGCGGATAAACGGCTCTCATGGTCTGGTATATCGCGCCAACGAGGTCAGCCTGCCATCCACCGAGTGTGCCCATGCAGTTGAAGGCAACAACGCCATTGGTTGTGAGCCGTCCTTTGACCAACTCGAAGAATTCCTTGGTCGCAAGATGGTATGGCAATGCCGAGCCGTACCGGCTCTGCACATAGGCGTCAACAATCACAACATCATATTCATTCTGGCTTCTTCGGAGAAAAACTCGGCCGTCTTCGATGTGCACTCGCTGGCGGGGTGATTCTTCGAACTTGAAATACTCCCGCGCAACCCTGAAAACCACGGGGTCAATCTCGACTGTCTCGACTGCAACGTCCGGGTGGTAATGGGCGTAAGACCTTTGCACGCTGCCGCCGCCAAGCCCGATCATTAACACCGCCTTGATATTCGTGTTCCAGAGCCACGGCGCGTGAAAGTACTCAGTGTACTCAAAATGCCCGGACAACGGATTCGCCAGCGACATCCTCGTTTCGCGTGAATCATCGAAACTGAGCGTCCGAAGCCCCATGTGATCGATCACCCTGATATGATGATAAGCCGACGTCGTTTCATAAACCACTTTGCCAGGTAGCGGCTGTGCACCTAGCGCGGCCGCAAACACGCTGAAAATGCAAGCAGTGACGATTGCTCCGGGGCTTGCGCTGGCTTTGAATGCCGCGCCTGCAAATCCCAGCCACCGGTTCGGGCGCTTCGAGCTGGCTTTGCCTGAACACTTGTTTCTCATTCTCTGGTAACAGGTTTGCTACCGAACCGGCGATCAAGCACCGCGCTCAACGCGCCGGTCAGAGCTGTTAAGCCACCCATGAGCCGGAAAATGTCAGTCAATCTCATGACATCGATCAAAATGTAACCCGCTACGAACACTCCGGCAATACTGCCCAGAGTGCCTGCAGCAATGACGGCTCCGCTCGATCGCCCCACACGGTCCACACGCGAAGTCAACCACCGAATCAGGAACGGTGGCAACATGGCCAGCACAATACAGGGGAAAAGGAACACACACATGCTCCCCAACGCGGGATCGAGCTTCTGCCACAGGGGCGGAATCGCGCGGTCGGTTGGATGCCGTCCGATGATTGCCTCGATGATCGGCGGCGAAACGTTCGGCACCGCAAAGGTGAAAACGCCGGCCACAACAAGAAGCAGCCCGAGAATGCCAAGCCGACCGTGTCTGTCAGCCAATGCGCCGCCGACATAGTAACCGCAGGCAAGAGCAAGCATGACCACCCCTATTTGGCTGACCCAGACATAAAACGACCCCCCAAAATCCTTGGCAAGGTACCGGGCGCCAATAATCTCAAGCACGAGGATTATAAACCCGCCCAATGCAGCCAGAATTGACGCTGCAAGGCTACGCATGTAACGACTCTATTTGCCAGTCGCTCCAGAGTCAAAGAGAACGCAACTTGGCCATCGTTGCATCCGACGTCTCGCCCCTCCGAGCCCGCACAGTTCGCAGCCCGCCTTAGCAGGAACCAAAGTTGCCTCACAGCCGCTGATCCAGCTCATGCGCCCCCTCATGAAGGCTGTCGGCCACGCCGAGCTGCGAAACATCTGCTGCGACTCCGTCGCAAGGAAAAGCGCTTTGATCCCAATGGTTTCTCACCCGCTGGCGCGGATGCAGTGGGCGTTGGTAGGCACGAAGGGCTCGGAGTCCGGCAGCTTGCTGCCGCTTTGTTTTTGTGCGCAAACAGCGTGCCTGGAACCAGATCGGCATGGCGTACAAAACAATGTGTCTGTCCCCATATCAGCATCCGAGGGCTTCCTCCACAGACTTCGGCAGCCGCGGACTGGAACAATGGGCAGTTTACGGGCCACGCCGCAATCCGGGGACAAAACCCAAATATCGAGCCTGTCACCTTATTTGGGTCCACACCCAGACAACGAGCCTGTCACTTTATCAAACTCACTCCCACAGTCCGTGCCTTTGTGACCGCCTTACTGGTGGCAACAGAAGCAGATACGGATGAATTGACCAAACTCGCAGCCTGAAAACCTTGGCGGATATGAAGGGCTTTTGAATATAGTGATACACCCCTGCACAGCCAACCAGGGCGGATGTCTTCAAGAGATCAAGCAATATGCAAACGCGGAAGTCTAACCGGGCTAAAGGAATGTGTGAATCTTAGCCCGGAAATCTCACCGGAATGAAGTTTTGGGTGCCTTGGCATGGTCAGGCGGTGATATTTCCGGGGCCCGCATTTTCCTTGATTTCTTGAAGACACCCGTTTCGCAGACTGCTCAGGGTATAAAATATGCGACAAAGGGTTGGCCGGGGAGATTTCCGGGCTGGACGGTGCCCCGCTAGAAATCAAGCAGATGGAGAGCGTCGGGGATGGTTCCTTCTTTTGTAACACGCTTGGGGGGAGGTTCTTGCAAGACAAGGTATTCCTTCCTGGCTTGGACTGGAAACTCGAGTCGGTAAGGACGACAGTTGCGTATGACCGCCATTGCTTGCTTGGCGCCCTTGTACAGTTTCGCCCGTGTTTCCTCGAACGGATAAAGCAAGGCCGATTCGCGGGCGATGCCCTTTTTAACGGCCACCTTTATGCACGCTTTACCGAAAAACTTTTCGGCTTCGCGACAGGTCGCTTCGTCACCCGTTACCAGTATTGGCGGAACACCGAAATGCCCGGCCACTATGGCACATTGGGCAAGTTCGCCGGACTCGACTCCGTTGTACCAGTATCGGTTTTCGGTTGCGGACGACTGGGTATGGTGCAGCACGCCGTCCGGGGTTCCCATCATCGCATGAAACCCAAGAAACACGACCCCTGCATAACTCCCATCCAAGAGCGGGAAAACCTGTGGTCGTGGCAGGCCCGTGATGTACTTGGCGCCAGGCACCATTAGTTCCGGCAGGACAGCTTGGTTCCCATGGCCGTCGAGCACGACGATTTCCGTTGCGCCGCCGGCGCGAAGCCCGCGCACGACCGCCGCGAGATCGCCCATGAAAAACTCGCGGGCTTGTCTTGCTTCCGGGGTGTTGGTTTCGCGCGTCTGAGCGAATTTGTACACGCCGCTGATGCCTTCAAGATCGGTGACGATGTAGATTTTCTTATGCGCTGCAGCCGCATCAAACGTGGCAAGGCTCACGAGGCAGAATACGGACAACAAGCCTCTCACGAAAGATGGAGGAAGATGATTGGCAGCATGAGGTTCACGGCGCAGCATTCTTTGGGATGGGCAGTTCATAGATGTATGGTTCTGCGCTGAGAAACGCGTCGTCAAGGCCGAAGAAGTCCTCAGAACAGTGTTTGATCTTCCCGGGGCTCAGAGCAGCAGAGAGACAATCCCGCCTGCAAGGATGACCGCGGCAGCAAGAAGAGTGCGGTTTTTCAAATCTGTTGTGGCAAGAACTGCGACCATGCCTGATTTGAGCAGGGTATTGGCCAGAACGGCGACTGTGATGCCGCAAACAGCCACTTGCGGTTCGATGGTCGATTTCGCCTGGCTCGCAAGAGAGAGCGTGATTGCGTCAACGTCAGTCAGACCTGCCAAAGCTGCCACAATGTACAGGCCTTGTTGTGGGAGGTTCTTTTCAACCTGCTTAACAACCAGCAACACAACTGCAAAAAGCAATGCAAACTTGATTGCTGAGGTTAAGCTGAACGGGTTCTTCAGTGGCACCTCGCCGGTCACAGAACCGGTTTGAATGGCGCCCAGCGATCTCCGATAGAACACCATGGAACAACCCAAGCAAATCAGACCCATGACAACCATCGGCACAATCACCGCCCCGAGCATCACAGGGTTCACCACCGCGACTTCGACAATCACACGGGCAAACATAATGGTCCATGAAAGGAGCAAGCCCGTCGCGAGTGCGTCGGCCATGTTGCCGCCACCCTTTCCCTCGTGGCTGCGCCGGGCAAAAGTGAGTGACACGGCCGTGGACGATACCAATCCACCAAACAATCCAATGAGAGGAATTCCGCGGTGTGTTCCAAGCCACCGTGACGCCAAATAGCCGATCAGAGAAAGACTGGCGATCAGGATCACCAGCCACCACATCTTGTAAGGGTTTAGAGCACCCCATGGATCAACAGTTTTGTCGGGCAGCACGGGCAGCACAATGAAAGTTGCAATGAGCAGTTTCAGCCCGGCGTAGAGGTCGTCTTTGCCGAGCTTGCCGACCAACCCGTGCAATGGTTCCTTGTAAGCGAGCACTGCGGAAGTTGCAATGCCAAGGGCCACAGCGGCGCTCTGGTACCCGTAAAGTGTGGCCCCTCCGAGCAAATACACCACCAGCGCGGCGATCTCAGTCGTGAGACCGTGTGCCTGTTGATCTGACCGGGTGTGCACGAGGTAACCAGCCAATACAGTTGCTGAAACGCACAGCGCCCCCGCAGCAAAAAGCCAATGGGACTGGACGCGGTTTGACAGCCATGCAGCGAGCGCACCGGCTTCGGCAAACAGAATGAATGTGCGAAGCCCGCCGATGCCTTTCGAGTTCTCGTCAGCGGCGCTTTTCTCGCGCTCGATACCCACGAGCGCACCAATAAACAGCGCCACTGCGAAATCCAAGAATGGAATGTCCGAGTTCAAGTCGCCGTCCGCCCCACAACAGGGTGTTCAAAAAAACAGGATGCCCAGTTGGTTTTGGCTCTGCAAACCCAAACTGACCTCAGCAAAAAGCGGTCGTAGTGCGGCAGCTTGGAGCCGCTCTGTTCCTATGCGCAAACAACGTGCCTTGAACCATATCGGCATGACGTAGAAAACAACGTGTCTGTCCCCATATCGGCATCCGAGGGGTTCCTCCACAGACTTCGGAAACAGCGGATTGGAACAACGGACAATTCGCGAGCCACGCCGCAATCAGGCGACAAAACCCAAACAACGAGCCTGTCACCCTATTCCGTAGTTAAGCCGTTGGTAATAGGGCTGAGTCTTGGTAAACGGTATCAGCCCAAATTCCGGTTCGAGGGCTTCCGTGCGGGGGATCAGGAAGTCTGAGCCTAAGCAGCCTGCGAGGCAGGTGTCTTGACAGGGTCACCAAACATCAGGGTCCGGAAATCTCACCGGCATGAAGCTTAGGGTTGCTCTTGCTGGTGAGCCAGTGAGATTTCCGGCTAGCGAGTCAATTCATGGCGAAATGACACGGAAGAACCGTGCTCCGCCAGTAGCTTCAGTTGTGTAAGGGCTCGTCGCTCCCGCAACGTCTTCCCATGGCCCTGTGACGCTGGGAGCCGACTGCAGTTTTTGGCCTGCTGCCGACGGCGACCAGCCGACGGTCACAGTTGTGCCCGCACGGCTAATTGTCATTGTTGGCTTGGCCGCAGCTTCCAACATCAAGTACCCAACAAGGTCCACCCTAAGCCCAGTTGGATTAGGGGTCGCGGGCGCATTGCCCACGATGAAGTCCAATGTGTTCGTTCCAGCAACCAAGCCGGTGGTGATCGTGAACGGCGTCAGGGCGCTGAAACCGGGGCAAGTAATACCCGTGCTCACTCCGTTAACGAGTATGTCATCCCCGGAATTGTCAACTGCCCATCCGCCAACCAGCTTCACCTTCGATATGTCATAGCCGGTCAAGTCAAACGTGGTGCGATACACATACCTGCCTTCGTAATTGCCCTGTGTCGGGTCCACAGTTTGATACTGTGCTGCCGACGGGCCAATCCATCTTGACTTGGGACCATTGAGCAACCATGTGCCAGACACGATCGGCCAGACGTTCGTAATCGCATAAGCCTCTGGCCCGGGGAAGAACGGATCCGCGCTCTCGACCAGAACGTAATGAGGATCAACCGCGCCATCGGGCAACAGCGAACCATTGTTAGCAACACCCGTCCCGTAAATACCCGGAATGGGCCGCATGTTAACATTCAGTATCGCAACCGCACTGACGGCGTCCCCCCATTGGTTGCTAACTTTGACCGAGTAATTGCCAGAATCTGCCGTCGTCAGGTTCGATAGAACCAGGGTCGATTCTGTCTGTCCGGGCAAATCCACGCCGTTCTTCATCCACTGGTAGGACAGTGGCAATGTGCCGGTTGCAGCGACTGTGAACGTGAACGTGTCGCCCTCAGCAGCCTCACCGCCGCGCGGGTTGGCTGCAATCGCAGGCGGTATCCCCGGCAGCGTGCGAGCGCTGGTTTGAGTAAACTCAACTCGCAAAGCGGTCGGACCCGCAGTGTCGTTGTTCACTGTAAAGTCAATGGTGTTCAGACCCTGCACAAACGGCGCATCAGCGCTCGTTATTGTGAACCCTGTCCACGCCGCGAAGCTCGTGCTCGCCGGAACGTTGACGGTTGTGCCATTGACAGAAACCACCGTTCCCCAGTTGTCCGATGCCCAGCGTCCCACTATCAGAACCGTGTTTGTGTCGCGACCCGAAAGATCGAACGTCGTGCGATATACGTAAGAACCACCCGCGATGTCCGCATCACCTGCAGTCGCGCGCGGGCCAATCCACTTCGACGTGCTCGTGTTCAACAACCATGTCCCATCAATCGGCCAGCCTTCGTTGCACACCAAAGCATTGGTTGATTGACTGTCAGGATTGGCCAACAAGGTCCAAAACGGATCAATGGTCCCGGCAGAAAGCGGTACACCTGCCTCATCAACGCCAGTGTTGTGCAAGCTCACAATTGCTTCAAGCAACGACAACCGCGCAACACTGCTTGTCACCGACCCGGACTCGTTTGACACCTCAACAGTGTAATCGCCCTCGTTCAGCAGCCGCACAGCCGGTATCGAAAACGTCCGGTCAGTAGCTCCCTCGATTTTTTCACCATTGAAAAACCACTGATACTTCAGCGGCAAGCTGCCCACGGCGCCAACCGTGAAGCTCGCAGGCTGCCCAAGGTACACGGTCAGAGATTTGGGTTGGCTTGTTATGACCGGTTTTGTTCCTGGAACCACAGGCACCACAGCAACATTGTCGATCAATGCCGTGCAGTCGCCACCTTGAGGGCTGCTCTTGATAAACGACAGCGTCAACTCAGGCGACGTCGCCACGAAAACGTCGCTGGAGACTTCATAGTACGGGTTGCCACCGGTAACCGGCACAACATTGTGTGGAGCCACAACCGTTGTCTCGCCAACTCGCACCTCAATGCCGGGAATCGTAACCGTCGTGCGCGCGTTCTCGTAGTAATGCACATAATACTCGGCGCCCACGGTGAAACCTCCAACCGACTGGCTCATTGCCCCGTCAGCCTGCATGAACGCAACCTGCTTGCCATGTGGAATTGTGCCGTTGTCGCCAAACGGGCTTTGCCCATTGCTCACCGGATTGATCCCATGTCCACCCAGCGATGCCCAGCCGGTGATCGGGAAGTTGCCGCTCACGTAACCCGGCCAAACGTCGAACACGTCTGCCTCAAAGCTTGCGTTCTCCATTGGCAAACCAACAACAACCTGTGCAACCTGACTGGTCACTGAACCAGCAGAGTTTGAAACAATCACGTCGTAGGCCCCAGCCACCGCGCTCGACGCCGAGCTGATTTCGTAAGTGTCGCTGGTTGCGCCCGCTATGTTCGAGCCGTTCAACCTCCATTGATAAGTGGGCGATGGCACGCCGCTGGCCACTACTGCCAGTTTCACCGGCACACCTGCCGACACAATCATGCCCTTTGGCTGCGCATTGATCACCGGCGCGACATTCCGTGACGTGGCTTCACGATTGCTGAAGCCGTAAACATGGAAACTAACGTTCGCAGGCACCAGCGGCGCAAATTTCATCGTCGCCGTTCCGCTTTCGTCCGCCGTGTAACGGTACGAGATCATGATGCCACCGTCGTTCCAGTAAGCGTCCTGGTTCAGCGTGAGATAATCGCCGTTGAAATCAAACGTGGCCCACCGCGCCGTCACCGCCGGGTTTTCCCAACCTACAGAGTAAATGGTCATCACGTACTCCATTCCCGGGGTCAAACCCATGACCTTGATGCTCTGGTACTGCCCGGCCGGAACATTGCCGCCGTACACGAAATCAGTCGCTATAACTGAACTGCCGTCGCCAGCCCCGGTCAGATTGTTCATATCCCCATTGTAAACGTTTCCAAGGTATGTCGTCGTGAATTTGTCCGTGACAGACGGCGCGCCGCCGGCAATACCTTTGAAAGTCACGCCGTTCACCACTGCATCGGCACCGCTGCCGAAGTTGTACGCATGAGTATAAAAGTACTGCGAATCAACTCCGGAATCGCCGTCACCGCTCCATTGAGCAATCACCCACTTGCCACTGCTTGGCGCAATCCTGAAATCGTCAACCAGTAAAGTGTGGTCACCCGTCGCGTCGTTCACAATGGACAGCTTTTGCGATGCGGCCGTGGCCTGAAACTCGAACGCGACGGTCCAATACTGGTTTGACCCCGTCACCGCCGCAGTCGATAGGCCTTCAGCTCCAAAGTCCCAGAAAAACACCGACACATCATCGAGGTAAACCTTCACATTCGGTGTCTGTCCGCCGCGCGCATTCGCGCGGAATGTCACCTTGTACCGGGTCCCCACGGTTAACCCGCTGATTGTGGTACTGAGTGTGGAAGGAACCGCCGGATCCTCGGAATTGGACTGAATGAAGGCGACGTTGTTACCGTCCGGCACAGCGCCGTTGTCGGCAAACGGGCTTCCCTCGGCCGGATTCAATCCAACATGCGCTTCGGGCACACCAGTCCACCCGGTAATTGGCCCATTCAAGCTGATGTATCCGGGCCACACAGCAAACGTGTCAGCTTCAAAGCTCGGGTTTGGAATAGTTTGCGCAAAGGCTGCGAAACTTGATGCAGCAATAACCGATAGTAACCATCGCCTCGGCAATCGAACGGAGTCTCTCTTCATAAGTTTATGCCAATTCTGTCCTTGTTCTGTCCTTGGGTTGTCATTCGCACTTGCAGTGTCAGGTCATCGCTTGGGACTGTCAACAAGAGAAATCGCCAATGTTCAGCCCATATTGCCTGGGTATTCCCCAGCCCGGCGCAGCCGTAACCAGAGTCGCCAGACGGGCAACGCCCCGGCTCTTGCACCCCCCTGTGGCTATCGGCCACCCCGGGCTGCGAAATGTGCCCTGCGGCTCCATCGCAAGGAAGAGCCCGCTGATCCCAATGGTTTCTCACGCGCTGCCGTCGATGCAGTGAGCATTGGTAGGCGCGAAGCGCTTGGAGTGCGGCAGCTTGCTGCCGCTTTCTTTCTATGCGCAAACAACGTGCCTTGAACCATATCGGCATGACGTAGAAAACAACGTGTCTGTCCCCATATCAGCACCGAGGGGTTCCTCCACAGACTTCGGCAACAGCGGATTGGAACAACGGACAATTCGCGGGCCACGCCGCAATCAGGCGACAAAACCCAAACAACGAGCCTGTCACCCTATTTGCGTCTTTGTTCGATTTGCGTCAGCGGGGGGCGGCATGTACTGAGTCCATTCCTTTGCCGGAGCATTTGGTTGCCAACGGAGGAAGCGGTCCCGGAGCGGCCACACCTTAGCGATGCGAACAAGACGCCCAGAGAGACGACCACCAGTCGGACTTTATGGCACCGCATGCCTGTTGGGTCCGAAGTGGAGCCTCGCTAACCATTATATCGCCAAATGCAGGACATGTCTGAGGCAGAGCTCGGCCAACCCTAGCCCGGAAATCTCACCGCTTGACCAGCCCAAGACACCCAAAGCTTCATTCCCGTGAGATACCCGGGCCCCGCATATTCCTTGATTGCTTGAAGACACCCGTTTCGCAGACTGCTTAGGGTATGAAATATGCGGGCTAATGCTTTGGTACGGAAATCACCACAAACCAAGCGTCAGCGTAGTTGTCCTTGTCATCCCCAGCCAGCACGGCCAGCTCTCCCTTCTCGAGGGCTTGGACAGACTGGCGAACCGTTTTGGTCCACCTGCCCTCGCCGAAAAGCTTGATCTGGAGCGTGGAGTCGTCGATTCGCTTCAACTCAATCTCACATTTCGAGCTCAATTTGAGCCGCTTTTCATCGTCCTGACCGGCAATAACAACCTTTTGCTCGTGGATGAGGAAATAGTTCTTCCACTTGAATACACGCGCAAGCTTGTTCTTGAACTGTGGCTCGAGCGGCTTGTATTTGGAACCGGAGGGCGGGGCACCATCAGTGCCCCACACCAATTGCACTTGCATGTGCAGGTCGCCCGCCATGCAAACCGGCAACGCGTGAAGGAAAACCGTAATAAGCACTGCCAACGCGCTCACCCGGAAAAACCAAGAAGCGCGCCCGCGCAAGCCAACGATTGAACCGAACTTGTTACTGGCGGTTATCATTTGGGTTTCTGCGCCGCTATCTTGGACATTCTGCAAAACCATCGCAAATTTTCTCATTGTTCAACAATCTTGTCTTCAGCAGCTTCAGACTTCGTCGGCGAGGATCTCTCTCCAGCACAGCAAGCCGTGACACAACTGCATCCACGCAACGTGCCCTGTCCCCTCACGCAAGTCATTCGGTTGCAACTACGCCGCACTGCGTCAATGCGTATTGACCCAAACAACTGTCATTCCCTCCGCTTCAGATCGAAAGGTGATGGACCCGACGTCGCTGAGCGGGCTCTCAATTTCTGCCCCGGCAACCCAGGGCTGCTGACGGGACTGACGCAAGATTGGCAGGACAAGAAACAACGCCAACGCAGCAACAATCCCCGCCGGCGCAAACCAACGCAGCACCAAACCCACCCAAGGACGATCCAATACCGCCTGTCTGGCAGTCTCAGTCGCGCGAATGGCGCGTTCGATCTTCGACCAGTAAAACTCCCGTGACTCGGGAACCGGACGTTCGAGTTCGCCGCGCACAAGAGCGCTCTTCGTCCACCGCAACTCGGCAACAAGCGCCCGCGCATCAGCGTCCTGGGCGATCAGGCGCTCGACAGATTCGGCCTCTGACCCCGCCAGTTCACCGTCCAACCACGCTTGAATCTTGATGACATCTTCCTGTTTCATTGTTGACGCTCCTGCTGCAGGTCAGCCAACAACGCCGCAAGCCGCCGCCTTGCATAAAAGAGGCGCGACATCACGGTGCCGATTGAACACCCCATTCTTTTTGCGATTTCTTTATACTCAAGGCCTTCAAATTCATGCAGTACCAAGACCGTTCTGTGGGCGTGTGTGAGCTTGCCCATGGCATCGTCTATCCGACGGCGCAGCTCTTCCTGCGTCAGCCCCTCGGTCGGGTCTATGGTTACTATTGGCATTTGACGCTCGACGCCGCCGGTTTCTTCATCAAGTTGTTCAATTGAAAGCGAAACCGGGTGTTTCTGCTTCCTCAGATGGTCCAGACAGAGGTTGATCACAATGCGAGTCATCCATGTCAGGAAACTCGACCCGCCTTTGAACTGCCCCAGCTTCTGCCACGCCTTAACCCAGGCCTCCTGCGAAAGGTCGATCGCTTCTTCCTCGTTTCTGACCATGCTAAACGCCCGAGCGTACAACTTGTCCCGGTGCCGAGCCACGAGCTCCTCAAAAGCTGCCATGTCACCCTGCTTGGCTGCCCGAACAAGGGAATCGTCATCTCTCGCCGCGTAATCGTCTTTCTGGGGCATTATAGCCGACTATTGACTGTTGATCGGGTCGTTCTGGAACAAATTCGCGCATCGCGTCCGGAAGCCTCTCGCACCTCAAAAGCCCTGCACGCCTCTAACCCGGAAATCCCACCGCCTGACCAGACCAAGACACCCAAAGCTTCATTCTGGTAAAATCCCCGAACTAAAGCTTGCCCTTCGTGCTCGGCAGCCGCCGTCCCAGCCGTTTGTCTCGCTGACACGCAGAATCAACCGCCCGCGCAAATGCCTTGAAAATCGCTTCCACAACATGATGCGGCTCCTGGCCGTACAACAACTCAACATGCAATGCACACCGCGCCTCATTCGCAAACGCCTGAAAAAACTCCCGCGCAAGCCCAAACCTGAATGCAGACGAAGCGTCCTGCGTCCGCTCCAACCGGCATACCTTGAATGGCAATTCGTCCATGCCACGCCAGATCAAACAAGGACGGCCGCTGAAGTCCACCACGCACCGAACAAGGCACTCGTCCATTGGCACATATGCCTCCGCAGTGAACGGGTTCCCGGGATGAAACCCGGCGCCATACCTGCGTATCCCTCGCTTCTCACCCAATGCCATGGCCATCGCCTGCCCAAGAACAAGACCGCAATCCTCAACAGTGTGATGCGCATCCACTTCGATATCGCCTTCGCATTCGAGTTCAAGGTCAACCATCGCGTGCTTGGCCCACAGTTGAAGCATGTGATCCAGAAACGGCACCCCAGTGACCACCGAAGCTCGACCGTGACCGTCAATGGTCAGTCGAGCCTTGATCCGTGTTTCAGATGTCACCCTCTCAATTCTGGCGCGCCGCGGTTTCATCGACATCAATTAGAGCTTTGCTCGGCCAGCGTGGCAATCTACAACCCGCCGGCACATTTCATTGATTGATCCCCGCCAGATATCGCTCGGCGTCAATCGCCGCCATACAACCCATCCCAGCAGCCGTCACCGCCTGGCGATATTCATGGTCCGAGCAATCGCCAGCCACAAAAACACCCCGCACGCTCGTTTCCGAGCCTCGTTTTCGGACAATGTAACCGTTGGAGTCCATTTCTACTTTCCCCGCAAATACTCCGGTGTTCGGCACATGCCCAATCGCGATAAACACACCCGCGCACTCGAGGTCAGTCTCGGCGCCGCTTTTCACGTTTCTAAGCCGCACTCCGGTCACCTTCCCAAGATCAACATCCTTGATCTCGATGACCACCGAATCCCACACCGGTTTGATCTTGGGATGCTCGAGTGCCCGCCTGGCCATGATCTTCGATGCCCGAAGTTCATTCCGCCTGTGCACAAGATAGACAACAGACCCAAACCGGGTCAGATAAAGAGCTTCTTCGCAGGCCGAGTCGCCTCCACCCACAACAACCAACGGTTTGTTCCGAAAAACTGGCAGCGCCCCGTCACAGGTGGCGCAATATGTCACCCCTTTCGCCTCGAGCTTCTTTTCACTTTCAAGCCCCAGATGCCTGTGGCTGGCGCCGCTGGCGATTATTATTGTCTGAGTCTGAATGCTTTCCCCATCAACAACAACCGTGTAAGGCTGCCGATCCAACTCGACTGCTTCCGCAGTGCCAAACTTGATCCGGGCACCGAACTTCTCTGCCTGCGCCTGCAGTCGATTCATTAGTTCGAACCCATTTATGCCTTCCGGAAACCCAGGAAAATTCTCGACCGTGCCCGTGGTCGTTAGCAATCCGCCGGGCATCAGTCCCGTAACAACCAACGGACTCAAATTCGCCCGAGCACAATAGATCGCCGCCGTTAACCCGGCGCATCCAGCCCCAATAATAACAACTTTCTCCATAGCCGCTCCGACAATAGAAGCGGTCTCGCCCGCTGACAAGCCCAAGACTTCCACCCCGGAAACCTCGCCTGCCAACTCCTCGAATTCACACGTTCCTATGGCCCGGTGAGACCCATGAACCAACGAAACCGTTCATGCGTTTTTGGCTTTCAAAACCTAACCTGCGCGCTATCCTGCCAAGCGATGATTCACGTTGGGATCGGATACGACGTTCACAAGCTGGTTCAGGGGCGAAAGCTCATTCTCGGAGGCGTCGATTTGCACTATTCGAAAGGCCTCGAAGGGCATTCGGACGCCGACGCGCTAATGCATGCGGTTTGTGATGCAATCCTTGGCGCCCTTGGCGAGGGCGACATCGGCCACTTTTTCCCAAACACCGATCCCCGCTGGCACAATGCACCAAGTCGGCTGTTCCTTCAGGAAGCCGCACGCATGGTTCGATTGCGCGGCGGCCAGATCATCAACGTGGACAGCACTGTCATCGCCCAGGAACCCAGAATCGCCCCGCACATCCATGCCATGAAAGCCTCCATAGCACACGCCCTTGATGTCAACCAAGCCCGAATCTCCATCAAGGCCACAACAAACGAAGGGCTGGGGTTCATTGGCCGTGGCGAGGGAATAGCTGCATTGGCAGTCGCCAGCGTGAATCTGCCCTGAACAGCAAACCACATGTTTTCGCTCCAAGTTCGAGATGTCAGCTAAGGCCGAAATCGCATGGAAAAGTCGTGAAGCCGACGGCACCAGCCGCCAGGTCTATGCCCACAGGATTGGTGGTGAGTGGATTTTCTACCAGCGGCAAAAACGGTTTGAACGCTGGCAAAGAATCCAATACCCAAGTCTGGATGACTGGCTTTGCTTGCTCGACGGCATACAACGTCGTGTCCAGCGCCGACTGCTCCCACCCGAAATTGAAACCCGGGCAAAAAGACGCATCACAGAACTGTTCCCCAACGCTCCCATAGACCATTAGCCCTCACATTTCGCGCGCAATGTAATCTCCAAAGCAGGTGCATTCTTAGAATTCACGAGACATGCCGGGTTCGGGAAAGACGCGCTCGACCAAAAGCACTAGCCCAAAATCCCGCCGCTTGACCAGACCAAGACACACAGAGTTTCATTGTGGTGATATTTCCGGGCTAACACTTGCCAAAGTTAGTCTGCAATTTGCTAATAACCAGCCTTGACTAAACTGGCCGTTACTACCAAAGTACGTGCTATGCAAAACCCATTGCTAAACTTAACAGTACAACAACTGGAACGCGCCTTGCAAATTAGGCAGCAAATCGAATCGTTGCAGTCTGAACTCGACGCTTTGCTGGGTAGCCCGGCCAAAGCCTTGCCTGCCAAAGCTGCTCCAAAACTAAAAGCGGCTGCTCCTGCCCCCGCGCAAAAGAAGACATGGAAACTTAGCCCAGCGGCAAGAGCCAAGCTGGCGGCGCTCGCCAGAGCGCGCTGGCGCAAAGCCAAGGCAGAGGGCAAGACCCACCTGTAAAGGTCTCAGTTGTTGGCAGTCCCAAGAAAGGCGCGCTGGTCCTTTCAACAAGCGCGGGAAAGGGTCCAGCGCGCCTTCGTTTTCTGCTCGCACACCTGCATCAAGACTCCAGTAAGAGTGCGTCCCAGAGTATTGCAGGTCCCTCTGAGGCGAACCATCGCTTAACAATCATAGTACATGTGGAATTCCCATGGGTGCGGTCGCAAACGCACTGCGTCGTGTTCCCGCCGCTTGAGTTCAATCCATTGAGCTATCACGTCCGCAGTAAACACATCGCCCCGCAACAGGAATTCGTGGTCTTTTTCAAGACAATCGCACGCTTCGGCAAGGCTGCCGGGCATGCAGGGAACCTGCTTGAGCTCCTCGGGAGGCAATTCGTAAATGTTCTTGTCCAAAGGCTCGCCTGGCTCGATCCGGTTTTGAATGCCGTCAAGCCCTGCCATTAGCATCGCAGTGCAGGCAAGGTATGGGTTAGCTGCCGGATCCGGCGGACGGTATTCGAGGCGTTTCGCCTTTGGGCTGGGAGAGTACGTTGGGATTCGAATTGCAGCCGATCGGTTGCGCATGCTGTACGCGAGATTCACCGGCGCTTCATAGCCAGGCGTAAGGCGCTTGTAGCTGTTGACCGTGGGGTTTGTGAACGCTGCGATCGCGCGCGCGTGCTTCAGAATCCCACCAATATAATACAACGCAAGTTCGCTCAGTCCCGCATACTTGGTGCCTGCAAACAACGGCTTGCCTTTCTTCCAAAGCGATTGATGCGTATGCATCCCTGAACCGTTGTCACCGAACAATGGCTTGGGCATGAATGTTACCGTCTTCCCGTAGCGCCGCGCCACGTTCTTTACGATGTACTTGTACAGCATCATGTCATCGCCTATCTCAACAAGGGAATTGAACCGCAGATCGATCTCTGCCTGCCCGGCGGTCGCCACTTCATGATGCTCCTTTTCCACGTGCAACCCACAATCGCGCATGACGTTGATCATTTCATTCCTGACATCTGCCAGCGTATCTGCAGGCGGCACAGGGAAATAACCCTCTTTGTGGCGAATCTTGTGACCAAGGTTCGGCCCTTCCTCACGGCCAGTGTTCCAAATTCCTTCGACTGAATCCAGATAGTAGTAGCTGCTCCGGGCATCGGCTCCATAACGCACATCGTCAAAAATGAAAAACTCGGCTTCAGGCCCAAAATATGCCGTGTCCGCAATTCCAGTGCTCTTCAGATAAGCTTCAGCCTTTCTGGCAATGTTTCTCGGATCGCGGCTGTATGGCTCCCGCGTAATTGGGTCAACTGCATCAGCTACCACACTTAATGTCGGCACTTTGGGAAACGGATCGACGATTGCCGTCCTCGAATCAATCAACAGAATCATGTCGCTGGCTTCGATGCCCTTCCAACCACGAATCGAAGACCCGTCAAATCCCAAACCCGAGTCGAAAACCTCCTCGTTAAGCTCTGCAATTGGTACGCAGAAATGCTGCCATGTCCCGAGCAGGTCACAGAACTTGATGTCAACCAGCTCGATGTTCTTGCTCTTGCAGAATTCCATTACTTCTTTAGGTGTCATATTCAGTCCTCTGGTCTCTTATGGTATTTGTTTGATTTCAGGTTTGTTGTTTTCATCAGACTGCGCCATCTCCACACTCGCCAGTGCGGATTCGCAAAGCTTGTTCAACCGGCAATACGAATATTTTGCCGTCCCCAATCTTTCCGGTTCTTGCAGCTGCAACGATTGCTTCTATCGCCGATTCGACGACATTGTCAGGTAATACGATTTCAATCTTGAGTTTGGGCACGAAGTCCACGGTGTACTCGCTGCCGCGATATATTTCGGTGTGCCCTTTCTGGCGGCCGAAACCTTTCACCTCGATTACCGTCATGCCCTGCACACCAGCATTTGCCAGCGCGTCTTTTACATCCTCAAGCTTGAACGGCTTTATTATTGCTTCGATTTTCTTCATGAAACGCCCGCTCCTATTCGAGTATGTAACCTTGCTCCCCGTGATCAACAACGTCCAAACCCACTGTCTCTTCCTCAACGTTTGGCCGAAGCCCGATCGTGACTTTGACAAGTAGCGCAATGACCGCCGACCCGGCAACTGCAAGGACTATCGTGATGGCCATCGCCGCGAGCTGATGCAGCCATAGAGTTCTGCCAACGATCTCGCCAAGGTTGGTAGCAAGATTCGGATTAGCTTTGGCAGTTGCGAGGAATCCCGTCAGAATCGAGCCCAGGCTGCCACCCACTGCGTGAACCCCAAACGTATCCAGCGCGTCGTCGTACCCTAACATCGCTTTGAGCTTGACGCATGCCAGAAACGGTATCAGGCCGGCAAATACCCCAATTGCCACCGCGCCAGTCGCGGTTATGAATCCACACGCTGGTGTCACAGTTACCAGCCCTGCAACAACACCGGAACACAAACCAAGAACACTCGGTTTGCCCCGTGTAATCCACTCGATAGCAGCCCATGTTACCGATGCGATGGCAGTTGCCAGCGTCGTTGTAACAAATGCGTTCGATGCTATCGCGTCTGCAGCCAGAGCGCTGCCAGCATTGAAGCCATACCAGCCAATCCACAAGATCGAGGTTCCAACCATGCAAAGCACCATGCTGTGCGGCGCCATTGTCGTTTTCCCCAACCCAAGGCGCTTCCCTACAATCAAACACAGAACCAACGCAGACCAGCCACTCGACATGTGCACAACCGTCCCACCTGCGAAATCAATGGCTTTGATTTTCGAATGTGCATTCCAAACGCCATTCATTAACCCTTCAGCGCCCCATACCATGTGCGCCAGCGGAAAATAAACCACGAACATCCATAGCGCGACAAACGTCAGCACGGCCGCGTACTTGATCCGCTCAGCAACCGCGCCCACAATCAACGCCGGAGTTATTATCGCAAACATCATCTGATAAATGGAAAACACGTTCTGCGATACCCATGCGGAATAATCAGGGTTTGGAGCCGAATCCACCCCGTTCAGAAATGCATACCCCAAACCGCCGAGAATTGAACCGCCCGAGCCGAATACAAGGCTGTATCCCACAGCCCACCATAGAATTGTGACAAGACCAGCTATTCCAAGGCACTGCGCAAGAACGGATAGCACATTCTTGCGTCGCACCAATCCACCATAGAATAACGCCAGGCCCGGCAAGGTCATAAACAACACCAGAGCGGCACAAACCATCAACCATGCGTTGTGTCCGGGTCCAGGCCCCGATATTTTGCTTGCCACATCAGCAAGGCGGCTGCCGTTGTTGACGTAAGCCTCAAGGTCAGCCACCCGCTGCTCCAAGCTGGGTTCCTTCAATGCTTCACCTGCCCATGCAAATCCCGCAAGGACGGTTACAACTGCCCCAATTGTTACAAACCCCGATAGCTTCGTGCGCATTTTTCTCATATTTTTCTCATAATGTGGGTCAGAAAATGTAGCTGGCTCCGAGACCAATCAGAACCTGGTCGCGCTTCAACTCTCCATCTTTGTCGAAAACCGCCTCAGAGCAACGGTCGTACCTTATCTCAGGACGAACGTGGAGTTTCCTGAACGGCTTTATGTTGACGGTCAATGTCGTGCTGGTAAGGGTGGCATTACCAGCAGAGTCGAACCCGGTCCGGCTCGAGCCGTCGTCAATGAAATGATCCGCGCGAAGTGCAACCTGGACCTTTTCACTGAAATCGTATGTCGCCCACAATCCCATCCCAATCCACTCTGCTGTACCATCAACCAACGAGGCATTGTCCTCGATTCCATAGTCGCCTTGCACGTACAAGCCGACTCTTTTGCCAATCTTCTGAGCCAGAATGATCTCTGCGCCTCTTCGCCAGTCCGAGTTGTTGGAATCCTGCTCCGGACCGCCATAGCCGAGGAGTGCAATCGTGGTGCTGTCATTTAGTGTGACACCAACCTTGCCGCAGTAAGACAAGCTGCGGTTATTGTCATCAACCCTGTCCCAGCCATTAAAAACAGCTATCGTGGTTTCAATTCTCTCGCTCCACTTATAGCTGGCCGCTCCGCCTAGTTGGGTTGCATTTTCAGCGTACAAGAACTGGTTCCCTACGCTCCAGTTCGGGTTCTGCGTTTCCTCAATTACTTCGACGCCCATCAGCGTCACCATTTTGCCAACGGCTAACTTCAGCCCTCGGCCAACGGGCGCATTGATGTTGATGTACGCCTGCTCAAGGTCAAACGGAGTGTCTGAATCCCCCAAACCCGCAGCATGAATCACCTTGGCATCTTCCCCTGCAATCAGGTCAACCCTGAACCCGCCGTCCCACTTGCTTGCGTTGTAGGCCACCGGCTGCTCCAATGCCAGTTTAACCTTGTTCAGGCTGAACTCGTCGTTCTTCCTCACAAACGCATTGGCCAACGGCTCTGACTGATTGAAGTTGTGGAAAAACGACGCTGACACAAAACCGCTGACGCTTGTTTGTTGCAAGAATTGCAGCACGCCAGAGCCCGTCGTAGCACTGTGTTCAGATCCAACGCCAGGTTGTTCAACTGGTTTCCCGGCATCAGTAGAGCTTTCCGCTCCTGCACCTGTTTCTGAACCAAGCACCATCAGCCCCGCTGCAACGGCCGTCGCGCGCAGGCCGTACCATCCCGCTGAACATTTCATGCTGAAACTACTCATCAACGGGCAACTCAGTAGGCAGGTGGCATGCCAAATGTATCAGACCTGACACGGCTTCACTTGTAAAGCCCACGTCCACAACCAGTTCTGCAAATAGAAACCATTCAATCTGGCTCACGGACCGCAATGCTCGCCCTTGGGCGTCTTACAAAAATGTCGGAACAGGAAGTCCAAAATGACAAACTTGAAGTGATTCGCCGGACCTTGGGGAAAACTCGCCGGGCATCGCCGCACCGCATGCATGGCCGCTTGTGCGCATGGGATTTCTGCGCGCTTGAAATTGGATACTGACATCATCATCGTTAGGCCATGTCCGTCACCCCAGCAGGTGCGAGTGCGGAACAGTTTCGGGGCAGTTTGGTGAAGGTTTTGTTCTTCCAACACGCAGCAAATGAATTCATGTCGCAACTGGCGCAAGAGCTAGGCGCGGCAGGTATCACTGCTGCTCTTGTCTTCTTCTCGGGAACACCTGATTTGGGTCATGACGTCAAACCGACTGCGCAATCGCACTTTCTCCCGATGAAAAGCCGTCTCAATCCAGCCGCTGTCTTGCGCCTGAGACGTCTGATCGACCGGTTTCGACCCAATATCATCTATTGCAGCACGGCACTGGTGTGCTTTAACTCGATAATTGCTCAGCTCCCGAGGAAATCTTCCAAGCTTGTCTTTTACAGAGGCGCTATCAGAAGACCAAACTGGATAAGTCCATCTGACCTCCTGATCTTTAGAAGTGGTTGGGTTGACGTGTTTCATTGTGCCTGCTCCGCAGTAGCGGACAGCTTGTGCAAGACAGGCGTAACCCGGGATAAGTTATCTGTTTTTCCCCCTATTGGATACTCGCTCTCGCAATTCGCCACAAAACCATTGCCCCCAAACCTCGAAAAACGAAGCGCGCGCCATCGAATCGGCGCCGTTGCAAATTACCGTAAGATCAAGGGCCTGGAGTATCTGGTCGATGCAATGGGATTGTTGACCAGCCGGGGTCTGGATGTGGAGCTCGTCATAGTAGGCGAGGACAAGAGTCATACTCTGACTCGATATGTCAGCAAATCACCGGCCGCATCACGCATCTTGCTGGCCGGCCCAGTTGTCCCTGCATGGCCACTAATGAAGACATTCGATTGCCTCGCCGTGCCCTCAATTAGCGAAGGCCTGAACAAGACCGTAATTGAAGCATTCGCTTGCGACGTCCCGGTCGTCGCAACAAACGTTGGCGGTATCCCTGACGCCGTCATTCACGGCATGAACGGCCTGCTTGTCCAACCTGGAAACCCCGTTCAACTCGCCCATGCAATTGAAAAGGTCCTCACAGACATGCAGCTCGCCGCCAAGTTTAAGGTCGAAGGCAAACGCACGTTTCTCGAGAAATACGAGGCTTCAGTTGTCTCCTCAAAATATGTGGAACTCTTTAGGTTGATGACAACCTGAACGAAATCAAGCAAGTTCCACACCTGCGATTTCCGCTAGACATGTTGCTGGTTCTTCACATCGGGGCCGGCTGTCTCACACGCGATTTGCCCCGGGCCACAGCTTGATTAGATCAATCAGAATCCGCTTTGCTTCTTCCATGTTGGCATCCACAGCGGGTGCCTTGCCTTCCTCCTCTTCCTCATCACCTGCGGTTGCGGTGGGCGGGGTCTCCTGCTCAGTCTTTCCTTCAACAGTGGACGGAACCTCGTTGGTTGTCCCCACAGCCGGCGGAAGACCCGGCTGATTTACCAGTTTAAGCGTTATCTCATAGACTTTCTCATTCGATCCTGGCCGCGCCTTGCGCTCTGCATTTCTGGCCTTGGAACGCGCCTCAGCTTCCTCCTTTTCCTTGATCCGCTTTTCCTCGTTGAGAGAAACGCTGTTTTCAGCCTGGACTTTCCGATACAATTCTATGTCTTCGCGCACGTAGGCAAACTCGGGGTCTTTTGCCTGGCGCCCTTCTGACCGCCGCCGCAATTCATCAACTATTGGCGCTATTCTGTTCAGTTTCTCGAACTTTGCTGGCGAAATGGTATCCCATGCCAACGCGTACTCCTGAGCCGATTCGCCCACATCAAGATAGTTGGCAACCGACGGCAACACGATGTCCGGCGTCACACCCCGCAACTGAGTCGATTCGCCGTTTGCCCGGTAAAATTTTCTGATCGTGACCTTCAGCGCGCCGGGATTGTAACTGCGCGGAAACCTTGCAAACCTGTTCAATTCATAAATTGTCTGAACAGTCCCTTTCCCGTGTGTGGATTTGTCGCCGACAATCAAGGCGCGACCGTAATCCTGCAATGCTGCAGCCAGAATCTCCGAAGCCGAAGCACTGAACCGGCTTGTCAGGACGATCAGTGGGCCTTCGTAAGAAACGGTAGGATCACGATCGAATTCCACGACTATGTCTCCGTCAGCATCCTTGACCTGCACTATTGGGCCTTCTCGTATGAATAGCCCCGTCAACTTGATCGCTTCCTCCAAAGACCCCCCACCGTTCCGCCGCAAATCCAACACTATCCCGCGGACGTTCTCGGCGATCAGTTTCTTCAGCAGTTGCTGCACATCGGCGGTGGTGCTTTTCGGAGTTGAACGGTCGCTTGCACTGGCCAAATCAGGTTTCTTGGGGCTTCCAATTTCAAAAGTTGCGTAGAATGACGGCAAATCAATCACCCCCAACCTGATCGTCTTGCCACCCTCTTCAGGGACATCGATGATTTTCGCCTTGGCCTCTTGGTCCTCGAGCTTGATCTCGTCCCTGATCAACGTCAGCGTCCTTCGTTCAGAAGGATCTGTGGCGTCTGCGGGAATGATGGTGAGCGTGACCTCTGTCCCTTTCGGCCCGCGAATCAGTTCCACAATCTTCGTGAGTTTCCAGCCAACGACATCGACCGGGTCGCCGCCTTTTTGTTGAACAGCAATGATTCTGTCGTTCGGTTTGAGCTTTTTGCTTCTTGCCGCAGGACCGCCGGGTGTCAGGCTCTCAATTTTGCAGTAGTCGTCGTCCATCCGCAGCAATGCCCCTATCCCAAACAGGGAAAGTTTCATGTTGATCGCAAAATTCTCCAACTGCGCTTTGCCCATGTAATCCGAGTGCGGATCATACGCTTGGGCCAGCGCCGTCAGGAAAAGCTGCAACACATCTTCGTGATCCAGCTCGCCCCAGCTCTTGATCAGGCGCTTATAACGGGCACTGAGCGTCTTGAGAATCTCGTCGGATTTCTTCTTGTTAAGTTTTTCCTGCAAATACTCGTAACGCAGGTGCTGTTGCCACAAGGCTCTGGCTTCCTCAAGATCGGCTGGAAAATCAGCATGTTTCCGGTTGGGGCTGTAAGTCTCGTCGGTCTTGAACTCGAACTGATTTGTTATCAAAAGCCCGGCAACCAGTGCCACACGCTGGTCAACACGCTCGATAAACCGCGAAAAAATCTCGTTTGCCACCGACGTGTCACCAACACGCAGCACCATGTCTGCCAATGAAGACCTGTATTGCTCGAATTCCTTCAAGTCCGTCTTCAGAAAATGCATGTGAAGCGGGTCCAACAGGTCAAAGTAACGACGGAAAAAGCGGGCTGACATTTCTGCATCGAGCGCCCTCCTCAAATAATGCGAATTTGTCAAAACACGGGCCGTCAAAGCCACAACCATCCCGTCATTCGGCCCCGGAGTCAGCGGCTTGACCTGCGAGTACTTCGAGGTAACGGCAGCAAGTTCTTCAACCGGATTCGTGACCGCAACACCCGCACCTTCTGCTCGAACTTGGTTTGTCGGACTCGAACCAGAGTTGTCCGGAACGGACTCGGCTGTCCGCACCTTCACCAGACAGACCAGTCCAGCCACCAAAGCAACTGCGATTCCAGCGCCCACAAGGCGCTTCATCCGTATCACCGATTCCCCATTTCCAATAGCTTTCATCACCGAGCCGTTCGCTTACGACACATCAACATAAACGAATCCTGCCGCCGGGCAACTCAGTTTAGCGGCACACCACGCCGAATGTACGTCGGCGTGTCCAAATCCTCCCCCCGGTATAGCGTCGGTTCGCTCCTCGCAAAACGGCCCTTCGACACAACTTCCAGCGGCAGCATGCCCTGCCTCAGCTTCGCCTGCTTCTGTCGTCTCCTCACCGCTCCAGTGCCCGCTTGCTGTGCCAACAACTGCTGAGCCTGCTCGGGCGACAGTTTCGGAGGCGGCGGCACGAATCGCGACGCAGGCCGCACAGTTTCGTTCCCCTCTTTCAGCGTCAACCCATTGCGCCCGCCTTCAATTGGAAACTCTGAAACCAACGGCGATTCAGCCGAAGCCTGGTCTTTTCCTTCCTCTGCCGCGGCCGGATCGGACGTGCTTCGGCGAGTCACAATCAACGTCATTGCAAGCCGCCCAGTGCAACTCGGATCAATCGCAGCGCCCATCACAACCTGGCTGTTCTCACAAGCGCGGTTGATCTGTTCCATCACATGTTTCACCTCGCGCAAGGTCAGGTCGGGGCCCCCAACCAAACTCGCCAACACAGCTTCAGCCTCCGCCAGCAAATTCCCCCCATCCAAGAACGGACTCGAAAACAGCTTCTGCACAACCTCCCGACTGCGGTGCTCACCCGCCGCAGACGCGGAAGCAAACGAGCTCTCCGCCTGCCGCCCCCGTACCACACGACACAAATCCGCAAAATTCACGTTGATCAAACCCTCCTGGGTCACCAAACGCGACAATCCACGCACACCTTCGGCCAAATGATCGTTCGCCACCCTGAACGTGTCCAGCAGCGTCGTGGTGTCATCAAGCAGCCCCGCAATCTTTTGATTCGGCAGGCATATAACCGCATCGGCAGCACACTTCAATTGTCTCAGCGACTGCTGCGCCTGTTGACTTCTGCGTTGTCCTTCGAAATCAAACGGCAGCGCCGCAACCCCAACCACAAGCGCTCCACAGTCGCGCGCAGCCCTTGCCAACACGGGCGCAGCCCCAGACCCGGTTCCCCCGCCAAGGCCCGTCACCAAGATCACCAAATCTTGATCCTTCGCCAGTTCTCGCAATGCTTCGACATCCGCTTCTGCAGCCGCCCGGCCAACGTCGGGATCACCGCCAGCCCCAAGCCCACGCGTAATGCCTCCGCCGAACAACACCTTCGGTTCAACTGCGCATTGGGCCAGTTGCCGAGCGTCAGTGTGCGCCACAGCAAAAGTAAGACCCGTTAGCCCGCTCTGGACCATGTGCGCGACCGCCTGCAATCCGGCTCCGCCAAGCCCGACAACGCGTATGACCGGCGCTCTGCGCACCGGAGGCAGTCCCACTGCAATGTTCTCAGCCTCAGTCATAGTTAGCTCTCCATGATCCTTATTCACCCATGCGCCGTTTACGCACCTTGCAACATCCGACTCAGCGTGCTCTTAAGCCGCGTCTGCCAACCACCCCGCGCAACCCGTTTCTCGACCTGAAAAGACCCAAATTTCACCAGCCCAATCCCCGTCGCAAACTCAGGTTGGTCAAGCGTCGATACAAGGCCCGAAATCGATTTGGTCCGACCAACTGACACAGGAAGACCAAACACCTGCTCCGCCAACCTCGAGACGTTTGGAACCCTGGCTCCCCCGCCACACAACCGAACGCCCGCCCGCAGGTAATCTATCAACCCAACCGTTTCGAGGTCCTCAGCCACAATCTGTAATGTTTCCTCGATTCTAAGCGACATTATCCTTCTGAGGTGCTCGACATTGATTGACCGCTCAGGCAAACCAACGTCGTTCGATATCGCAATCGTCTGCCCTTTGTCCCCGGGGCCAACCACCGCTGATCCATGCTCGATTTTGAGTGCTTCCGCCCGGCCCATCGAGGTCTTGAGCCCGTAAGCCAAATCGTTTGTCACATGATCACCCCCGACAGCCAGCACACCCGTGTGTTTGATTATCCCGTTCACATATGCCACGTAATTCGTCACACCCGCCCCCAGATCAATCACAAGCACGCCCAGTTCTTTCTCCTCCGGTGTGAGCACCGCCAGCGATGACGCGATCCCGGTGAAAACAATGTCTTCAACATCCAATTGCAAGCTCTTCACCGCGCGGATGGGATTCTGCAGACGATTGGTCACCCCGTGAACCACATGCACATCAACTTCAATCTGCGCCCCCAGCATCCCCACCGGCTGAAGCACCCCCTCCTGCCCATCCACAATGAAATGGTGCCTGATAACATGTATCACGTGATTCTCCGCGGGAATGTTTATCGCACGAGCGTTCTTAACCACGTCTTGAACGTCATCAGCAGTAATCTCTCTGTCCGCCGAAGGTATCGCATGGCGACCGCGATTGTTGAATCCCCGGATGTGTCCGCCCGTCACCCCAAGATACACACTCCTGATCTCCACATCCGCCATCTGCTCGGCCTCGGCTATCGCAGCGCGTATGTCCTCAACCGCCGCACCGGTATCCACTATCTCGCCTTTCCGGACACCGCGCGATTTTGCCTGGCCAACGCCTGTTATCCGCAGGTTGCCCTCCTGACCAAGCTCGCCAACCACAGCACATACTTTTGAAGTGCCTATCTCGAGCCCAACTATGATCTTGTTGCTCTTGTCAAACATGCTTGTTAGGTCTCCCCGAGTGTTTTGCCGGTCGCGCCCGGGTCGGAAGCGAATTGCTCACTTCAACCCACCGCAACGGACAGTTGTTTGTGATCGACAAGTCCAAACTTGAAATTGTCTTGCCCGCACGCATGCACGCGTCCCGCACCAGAGCCCAGCGGCGCACCTGCTCCTCAAGCCCCGTGTGCGACAGTATTACAATCGCCCCTTCATCAGTCATCACGCTCATTAGGCCGGGCGTCGAAACGTCAATCACACGCACTTCAACTTCTCGCGCCATCTCACAACGCCCAAAGCACCCCAATAACCGCAACGCAGACTCGACCGACGCAGACTCGACTTTTCTACCCGGACACAAATCACGCTGTGCCACGCCACGAATCAACGGAAGCATCTCAAGCGTCTGAAGGAAATCAGCCGGCACTTCACCCGCACGCGGCGCCGGCATCACAACACCCATCTCGTCAAGATAATATGTCGCCGGCGTAAAACCGCCTTCGCTCCGTACCGCAAGGGTCTGAACCCGCGCAACCGGTTCCCGCTCAACAATCCGCACCCGCAACAAATGTGGCAAAACACGCTCCACAGAAGCCGATCTGACCTGCGGCACCAACTCGAGGTCACGCCTTACACGAGGCAGGTCGATCGCCAAAAGGTTCATCCCCTCGCGAATCCCAACCCACTTCCGCACCTGCTCCGCAGTCACCCAGTTGCCGTCAATGGTGATCTCGACCGTTTTCAAGGCAAACAACCCGGCATCCAAAACCTTCTGCCTCCCCCATGACCACCCATACGACACCCCAGCCACAATGCCAAACGTGATCAACGCAACAATCAAAGCCCAAATCACAAGCCTGCGACGCTCGCGTCGAACCGGCTCGGACCGGCTTCGCACCTCGAGCACCTCGGACCGCTCGAAACGCTTTTTACGGCTCGATTTCGCAAACCACATCGGTCATCCAATCCACTGAAACGTCAACCTCGCACTGTCACGGCTCGCTTCAAAGCAAGCTCCACCATCCGCTGACACAACGCCCCAAAGGAATAGCCAGCCGCCCCAGCCGCTTTCGGCAGCAAACTCAATTCAGTCATCCCCGGCAACGTGTTCACCTCCAATACAACCGGATCGCCGTTGGACCGAACCATCACATCCACCCGCGCATAGTCCCGCGCCCCAACCGCACGAAATGCCGCCAGAGCAGCTTCCTGAACCCGCGAAGTCGTCGCCCCATCAAACCGGCCCGGAAGGTAGTACTCGGTCGCCCCCTTGGTGTACTTGTGTTCGTAATCAAGTACACCATCCCTCGGACAAACCTCGATCACCGGCAACGCTTTGTCCTCGAGAATCCCCACAGTCGCTTCCCGGCCCACAATGCGTTCTTCCATCAAAACTTCGGTGTCATACTCCAAAGCCCGTTCTATCGCCGGACGCAACTGAGAGATCTCGTTGACCATCTCCAACCCAACACTCGACCCCTGCCTTGCGGGTTTGATCACAACCGGCAGCCGCCAGCCCTCAGGTAATTTTTCAATGGCCTCCTCCAAAACAACAAAAGGCGCCGTCGGCACACCCGCTTCCAAGAACTTTTTCTTCGCCAAAATCTTGTCGAACGCAATCCTGCTGGCTTCGGGACCAGACCCTGTGTACGGCACACCAAGCTTGTCCAACTCGGCTTGCACAGTGCCGTCTTCGCCATACGTCCCATGCAAAGCAAGAAAAACCACTTCCGTCCCATCCGGCAAACTCCATCCCGGCCCATTCCGAGGGTCCAATTCTGTGACATGGTGCCCAAGCAAACGCAACGCGCCCGCAACTGCGCGCCCCGACCGGATCGATATTTCACGCTCGGCCGATGGCCCGCCCAACATCACAGTTATCCGCCAAGGTTTCCTTGTCCCTTCCACAACTGCACCTTTGCCCAACGATAAACTCCCAAGGCTCATCTCGTTGCAAACCCGCTCAACCAATTCCGTTTCTCCCAAATCACTAGGCGTCTTCGCCCACAATCTCAATCTCAGTTTCCAATTCAACTCCCAAGGTTTCCTTCACCTTCTCGCGCACTCGGTCGATCAACTCGATCATCTCAGCCGCACTCGCGCCACCTTCGTTAATCAGGAAATTCGCGTGCACTACCGACACCGCAGCCTTGCCCACCTTGAACCCCTTCAGCCCGGCACGATCAATCAGCCATCCTGCCGCCCCCGCCGAAGTGTTCTTGAACACACACCCCGCACTCCATTCCCTCGGCTGCATGGCCAAACGACGACGACGCATTTCCTCCATTCGCTCGCGAATCGCTGCACACGTGTCCACCACACCCTTGAACACCGCCCCCAAAACAACCTTGTCCTTGAAAAACTCGCAGCCCCTGTACTGCGCGCCAAATTCCTCCGCAGCCCCTTCCCGAACAGTCCCATCCTTTTCCATGTATTTCGCTCGCTGCAGCACACCAAAAGTGCTCCCTCCAAATGCGCCTGCGTTCATCCGCAGTGCGCCACCCACTGTCCCCGGAATCCCATCCATGAACTCGAACCCGCTCACCCCCGCATCGCAAGCCGCCCTCGCCACAAACCTCAACGCAGCCCCGCTTCCACACAGAACAGTTGTGCCCTCAACTGCCACTCTGCAAAAAGCGGGCCCACGCAACGCCATCACCACACCCCGAATCCCGCCATCCCGCACCAAAAGGTTCGAGCCATGCCCAATCACAAGCAACGGCAAACCACGCGCCACACAACACCGCACTATGACGCCAACATCCTCTTCGGTCCCCGGTTCAACATACCAGTCCGCCGTACCACCAACACGCAACGTCGTCAAACGCGACATCGGTTCGTTCGCCCGCACCACGCTCCAGGCAGACAAACCCGCACTTTCAAAAGGCGACGCCACCCGCTTTGCCGCTCCCGCCAAATGAGCGCCCGCGACTCCGTCTGCACCGCCGGAGCCGCCGCAATCACGATGGCTTGCCATGATATGCAATTGTCCCACGTCAACAGCTTCGCCCATTCGCACCCAAAACAGCAGCTTCAGAATCACAAGGCGCCCTCGAACTAATCACGCTCGAACCCTCGCCGACTCGCCCCGCCAAACCCGCGAGCGCATCGGCAATCCGCTCAGCCGCATATTTCACGTGCCACTTGCCCAGCGCTTGCCCCATCATTTCCAGCCGCCGCCGGTCGCGCAGCAAATCCAGCACAAGTTTCGCGACAGTTTCAGGTGTGGCATCACTCTGTCGAAGCACACACGCCGCATCCGATTGTTCAAAAGCACGCGCATTGTGGTATTGATGATCATCCGCAGCGTACGGAAAAGGAATCAGTATCGCTGGCAACCGCACCGCAGCTTGCTCTGCAAGCGACGAAGCACCGGCTCGCGTCACAGCAAGAGTCGCCGCCCCCAAAACAATCCACATCTCACGGAAAAATGCTTCAACCACAGCCCGCACGCCGTGCTTCTCGTACGCCCGGCGCATCAAGTCTGCGTCGTGCGCCCCTGTCAAATGCACGTACTGAAGTTCCGGCGCCTCAGCCGCAAGCATTCCAACCGTCTTCTCCATCAGCCCATTCAACGGGCGTGCGCCCTGGCTGCCCCCCATCACAAGCAACACAGGCAATTGCGCGTCCAGCCCAAGTGCCTGGCAACACCTGTCCCTGTCCAAGCGCTCAAACTCACCACGCACAGGCATCCCAGAGACACAAACCCGCCTGTTCTTCAAACGCCTCCCCGCTTCGGGAAAATACACAAACACTTCCCGGGCAAATCTCGAGAACCATCTGTTAGCCCGGCCAGGCACCGCGTTCGCCTCGTGCAGAAACACAGGAATACCCATCAGCCGCGCACAAACAACCGCCGGCGCAGACGCGAACCCGCCCATCGCAAGGACCGCACACGGACGTCGCCTACGAAAAAGGCCCGCACATACGCGAACAGATTTGCACAACGCCCAAACAGATCTGCCAACGCCCCGCCCTGAAAACGGTAAAACCGGCAAACGCACCACTTCAACGCCAGGTACCCATCCCGTACCAATTTCATCCACGGCCTTCGACGATACCAGCAATTGCGCCTCCACTCCCCTTTCCTTCAGCGCACGCGCAACGGCTACTCCGGGGAAAAGATGCCCGCCTGTCCCCCCGCAGGCTATGGCCGCCAACGGACTGCCGCGTTCGCGTTCCATCACATCAATTCATGCCGTGGCCGTTTCTTCGGATTCTGCCAGTCCTACTTGAACAATAGCGCCGGGTGAACCAGCCAATGCAATGCTCACCAACACGCCCGTGCACAAAAGCATCATCGCCAGATTCGACCCGCCGTAGCTTATAAAAGGCAGTGCCAACCCCTTGTTCGGCGCCGCGCCAGATACAACCATCAGATTAATCAGCGCCTGAAGCCCAATTAGAAAGCTTATCCCGGTGCCCAACAGCATCCCAAACGCGTCCGGCGCACGCCACGACGCGACTATCCCGCTCAGAAAAAACGCAAGAAACAACCCCACCACAACAACCGACCCAACAAAACCAAATTCCTCCGCTATGATCGCAAAAATGAAATCCGTCTGATGCTCCGGCAACAGCGCTTTCTCACGGCTCTGGTTAAGCCCCACACCCAGTAATGACCCGCGATTCAGCGCCTCCCTCGCCCGCCATGCCTGGTACCCTACCCCGTCACGCGTCTCTTCAAGATGCAGCCATGAGTAAATCCGATCGCTCCTCACCGGGTTCACCGCTAGCATTGCACCCAAAACTGCCCCCCCTATAACCGCCGGTATCACCACGTACCCCCACCGCACACCAGCCACCAAAAGCATCACCATGGTCACACAACCCAAAAGTATTGCCGTCCCCCAATCCGGTTCTCGAAACACCAAAACCAGCACAGGCGCCGCTATCAAACCCGGATATAGCAAACCCCGCCGAAAGGTCCGCATCAGACTTTGACAGTGCGCACAGTAATGCGCCAGCACAAGCACAAGCGCCAGTTTCGCAAAATCCGATGGCTGAAACTGAATGCCCCCGAACCTGAACCACCGCCGCGCCCCGTGCACCTCAACTCCCACAACCAACACGGCCGCCAAAAGCACCAGAGCAAGCAGGTAAAAAACCACCGATACGTATCTCAGCCTCCTGTAACCCACCACAACCATCGCCACCGCCCCCACCATCCCAAGACCACCCGCAACCAGTTGCCGCGACAGGAACCGCATGCTCGCATGCGGCGGACTCACACTGTAAAGCATCACCAAACCAAGCGAGAGCAGTGCCAGCACCGCAATAATCATAACTGTCGCAACCCGTTTCATCGCGCTTTGGCAATACTCTCAACCGCACCGCACCGGCCCGACCCGTTCCACACCATCACCCCGCCGCACGCCAGCACTTCGCACACCAGCTACACCCCACCCGTCGCCGCCAAATCACATGGCAAACAAGGTCAACGCCGTGCGCCCAATCATTGGCCCGGAGGCAAAACCAATGAGCCAGTGCCGCTCCCAGTCTTGGTCTCTGTCGTCCCTTTGGTGGCTGTTGTCCCTTCTCCACTGCGCGCCCCGGGAATTCTCAGTTTCTGACCAACAACAATCTTATCAGACTTCAAGTTGTTCGCCGTGCGTATGTCTGAAACAGTAACGCCATACCGCTTCGCTATCTTGGTTAGGTTCTCACCGCCCTTAACCACATGCACAAGACCGCCTTCGGTTCCAGTTTGTAATTCCACGCCCTCGGCCGTTTTCTGACCGGGTTCAGGTGCCGGAATTTGCACCTTCTGCCCAACCTTGAGCTTCCGCGGATCAAGCCCCGGATTCGCTTTCATAAAAGCCGTAAGCGTCACTCCGTGCTCCTTGGCGATGTTAAACGGCACATCGCCTGGTTTCACGATATACTCCGTCGGCCCGCCAGGAGCAGGCTGCAAGGTCGGTTGTGGCTCTGTCACACTCGGCTGCTGTTGTGTCTGCTGCGGCTGAGTCTGCTGCACCAAGCCGGTCGCGCCCTGCCACTGCGCCGTCGCCGTATCGACAACGCTGGTTTGGCCTGCCTGCGGTGTCTGCTGGCCAACCGTACCCAGATCGTAGGACGGCGGCTTCGCGAGGTTAGTGTCCGCACCGCCGCCAGCCAATGGCGGCCCGCTGCTCGGGCGTTTGCACCCCTGCAACAGCAGCCCCGCCAAAAACACGCTGTGTATCGCAAACATCGTTATGACCGTCAGCCGGAAGTTCGCCCTCCGATTGGCTTGTTGTCCGCTGAGTGTCGTTATGGGTGACATTGTACTCATTTTATGCCTCGCTCTCTAAACTCTCTAAGCTCTCTAAACTCAATATGCGTGGGACACTGCTCAATAATTCCTTTGCTGCCGATAACTTCCCGCGCAGCAGTCCGGCGCAAAATATCAACTCCAGTTCCGCGCAACCGATCAACCAACGAAAAAACGCGCATCGCACCTGCCTTTCCGGTGGTACCAACGCCATCGTCGGAATCAACACCCACCGCAGCTTGCGTGGTCGCCAGCCCCAACACCACGCTTTCCCATTGGTGGTTCGGAAGCATTGCAGAATCACAACGGGCCACACACCTCAGTCTCCGGCGCATCGGGCCCGCGCCTTCGTCACAACACAGTTTCCTATCACCAACATCCCCACAGCGCAAGACGCAAAACAACCCACGCTCACGGCGATCATGCCCCGGCGCCAACTCAATGCGGATGTCCACCCGACTCGGCACTTGACCCCGCACAGCACACAAGCTTTCAACCACATTGTCCAGACGCCGTGTTCTCATCCAGGTTCCCACATATAGCAGCCGTTCTCACCGCATCTTGAGCGTCGCCAGCGCCACTACAGCACACAAAATGCTCAAAATGTAAAAACGAATCACCACTTTCGACTCATACCAGCCCTTCTTCTCGAAGTGATGATGTATCGGCGCCCTCAAAAAAATCCTCTTGTCCGTCTTGAGGTATTTCCTGCTGTACTTGGCCGAGAGCACCTGCAGAATCACTGAAACCGCCTCCAACACAAACACCCCACCGGCAATGAACAGCGCAAACGGTTGCTGTATCAGTACAGCTATTATCCCCAACAAACCGCCCAACGCCAGTGACCCCGTGTCCCCCATGAATACCTGCGCAGGATGACAGTTGAACCACAGAAACCCCAACGACGCCCCAAACACCGCTCCGCACAGCACCGTCAGTTCCCCGGCCCCGGCTACGTACGGCACCTGCAGATAGGCCGCAAACCGCGCATGCCCCGCTATGTACGTCAATACTAGGAAAGCCATCACCACAATCGCCGTGCACCCAATCGCCAACCCGTCCAACCCGTCCGTCAAATTCACCGCATTTGAACTCCCAACTATCGTGAATACCGTCAAAGCAATCCCCAAAACCGCCCCGCCGCATGTCACCGGGTATTTCCAAAACGGCAGTACAACCTCCGTCACAAGTTTCCGCATGTGCAAATCGTTATACAGATAAAACGCCACAAACAGCGCCAGCAAGAATTGAACAGACAGCTTCACTTTCGCGTTAATGCCCTTGTTGGACTGGTGCGCTATCTTGACATAGTCATCAACAAACCCAACCAGCGCAAGAACCAGCAACGCCAACAAACTCAGCACCGTCAACTGATTCCACTGCGCCCACAGCAACGCCGACAGATCAATCGCCACCACTATCAACAGCCCGCCCATCGTCGGCGTGCCCCGCTTATCAACTATCCGCGCCTTCAGATCGCCCGCTTCCTCGGCGGCGTCCTTGTAGTTCTGCCCCATGCATAACCGTTTCAACCACGCAATCACCGCCGGCCCAAACCACAAACTCAAGAGCAACGCCGTCAATGCCCCGCCCGCTGTCCGAAACGTGATGTACCGAAATACACGCAACGGCGACAGTAAATCCCCCAGCTCGGTCCCCGCCGTTTCTTCCAACAAAAACTGACTCAAATAGTAAAACACCTCGCAGCTTCTCAACGCTTGGTTCCAACGCCAGCCAACTCACCGCCAGCACTCAGCTTGGCATCACTGCGCAAGCATCCACACTCGCCATCCCGATCACCCCCGGCACAATCGCTGTCTCCCGCCCCTTCCCATCGCAGCCGCACAGCCTCAACAATGTCTTCCATCCTCATCACCCGCGACGCTTTCACAAGCACCAAATCCCCATCCCGCACAAAATCACACAACGCACCCGCCGCCGCACCCTTGTCATCAAACTCCAAAACCTCAACCGGCCCCGCACGACGCGCCGCTTCCCCATATACACGCGCCCATCGTCCCACAGCTAAAATGTGCGAAACCCCAGCGCTCACAGCATAACCGCCCACCTCAGCATGCAACGCTTCGCTCTTCGAACCTTGCTCGCACATCTCGCCCAGCACCGCAATCCGACGCCCCTTGCATGGAAGTTCCTTCAAAGTGTCGAGCGCCGCACGCATCGAATCCGCATTCGCGTTGTAAGTGTCGTCCAACACACGAACACCCCCAAACCTCAGCATCTGCATGCGGTGCGCCGCCGCCCCGCACAATAACAACCCCGACACGATTTCGTCCCGGCTCAACCCAAGTCTGGCTCCGACGGCAACCGCCAGAGCCGCATTCACGGCCTGGTGCTTCCCAAGCAACCGGAGCTTGTACTTCCCCTCGTACTCGCGCACCGGCGCAAGAATCGCAAACTCGGTCCCTTCGTCGCCGACCACTGCCGACAGCAGCCGCCATTCAGCCGATACACCACAGCCAACGCGCACAACCGGCACGCGCGCCCGGCCAATCACACGCTCGATCCCCGGCGCGTCAGAGTTCACAACAAGAACGCCACCTCCATCCACATGCTCACCTATCACACCTTCCTCGTCCAACACACCGTCCAGATCGCCGAAAAACTCAAGGTGCTCCCGTCCTATCCCAGTCAACACACCCACAGTCGGCCGAATCATCTCCAACAAAGGCGCCAGCTCGCCCGGATGGTTCGTCCCCGCCTCAACCACCGCCGCTTCATGCGCCCCCTCAAGCCCAAGCAACGTAAGCGGCACCCCAATCTCGTTGTTGTAACTCGCCTCACTAAACAAGGTCCGAAACCGCGCCGCCAATACGCTCGCAATAAGGTTCTTCGTTGTGGTCTTCCCATTTGACCCAACCACCGCAACCACCGGAATAGCAAAGGCACGCCGGTGCCACGACGCCATATCCCCAAGCGCACGGCGAGTGTCTTCCACGCGCACGACGCAACAATCACGTGTCTCGCTGATGCCTGCGCCGGATTCAACCACCACCCCCACCGCACCGCGTTGCACCGCCTCAGCAACAAACCGGTGCCCGTCGTGCCTCTCACCCCTAATTGCCACAAACAGGTCACCGGCCTGCACATGGCGCGAGTCAATCACAATCCGCCGGACAATCGCGCGCGCATCGCCGCGCATCACTTGCCCGCCGCAGCTCGTCGCCAGTTCGTGTATCGGCCTCGGTTCCATCTTCCACAAACAATCAGCGATTTATAAGCTCAAGCTCGTTGCGATACCCAGCGCGCTCAAGGTCTTCAGCCATTTCAAGGCTTTCTCGAACGTAAACCCTGTCGTCAAACGGCACAATGGCATGATTGACCTTCTGACAGGTCAGATGCCCCTTTCCGGCTATCAGGATCGTGTCGCCTCGCTTCGCCATGTTCATCGCCTTTGCAATCGCCGCCCGCCGGTCGCACTCGATCTCAAATCCCCCCGCCTTGATGCGCCGCATCCCGCTCACCACTTCGGACGCAATTGCTTCAGGCGACTCACAACACGGATTGTCCGCGGTCACTATCGCATGGTCCACCAATCGCGCTGCCACTTCGCCCAGCTCCACACGCTCGTCATGTGTGTGGTCCACCCCAGCCCCGAACACCAATAACAGCCGACCGCGCCCTGTCTGCCTCAAAACGGCAAGCGCCTTGCTCAACCCGGTCTTCCTCCGCGCTGAATCCACGAAAACCCTGAACGGCTGCCCACAATCAACAGCCTCCAAATGGCCGGGAACAGCCGTCATATCCTCCAACGCATCACGCAAAGCACACAACGGCACATCAAGAGCAACCGCAACACCAACCGCACCGACCAACACCCGAAGATCGTCACGATGCAGTATCGGCACCGCCACCGAAATCAACCCACCGGGCACTTTCAATCGCAGCCGCGCACCATCGCTGTGAAGCCAGCATTCCTGCACATGCACAGCCGCCGCCGGACTCGTCCCACAAGTCACTACTCGATTTGCACGGACCGACCTGCCACAGGCCGCTGCCATTGCGTCGTCATAGTCACAAACAACCGCTGTAAACCGTTTCTGGCCGTCCTTGGGCGCCAGCCCCAAAACACACGACTCGGACGTTCCACCGCGCTGTGTTCCGACGCCATCCGCCTGTCCCATCCCATGCACAAACGCCGCAATGTCGCATCGCGTCGTGACCGAGTTTTGCGCCACAACGTTCCATGGCCGAACCTCCACCACGCATGCAGCACAACCACTCCGCACCATCCCAACCATCAGCCTCTGTGCATCCACCGCCTCCGGCACAACACCGAACTTCGGGATCGCCCTTTCACCATATTCATCAACTATGCTTCCAACCAGTCCACTCTCGATCCCCGCGTTCTGTAACAGTCGTCTGACAAGATAAGCAGCGCTGCTCCGAGCCTCGCCACCCGTCACCCCAATCACCGTCAATTGTCTCTCGGGATGCCCATAGAAAATCTCCGCCGCCCGAGCCATGGCCATCCGGGAATCCCTAACGCGCACCGCAACAACCCTCGGCGGACGAAACAGCGGCCGTTCATACACAATGGCCACCGCGCCCTGCTCAAGCGCAGTGGTGATGTGATTGTGACCGTCACCAGCCGAGCCCGAAAAAGCGAAAAATGCAGACCCCCTCCTCACTTTCCTCACGTCATATTGCAAATCTGCCACCGGAACATCCAATGCGCCCCCAAAAGTCCGCGCAGGTGTTCCGTCCAAGATTTCTCTGAGTGATATCTGCGTTCTCATTTGGTTTTCCTTATTGCCTGGAAACCTTAGGCGCCGGTTCCACGCGCACCCGCGCAGCCAGCGCAGGTGTCTGCCCCGTGCCCGGCACGTCCGATGGTTTGTCAGGCGGCAAATGCAAATAGGCCGCGATCCGCTCCGCGATCGCCTTGAAAACAGGCGCCGCAACCGTCCCGCCCATGTAACCAACGCGGCGATCAGGCTCATCAATCCCAACCACAATGCATACAGCAGGACGATCCGCCGGGAAAAATCCTATGAACGACGCGTAGTACTTCCCCGACTTGTACGTGCCATCCACAAACTTCTGCGCAGTGCCCGTCTTCCCCGCAACCGTGTACGACTCCATTTCAGCCGCCGATGCAGTCCCCTCGCGACTCACCGCCTTCTTCAAAGCACGAACCATCTCACGGCATACACGTTCGCTCGCAACACGCCTCACAGCACTGGCCGGGTACTGCACAATCACCCGCCCACCCGAATCCTCGAGCCGGTCAATCAACCTCGGACTCATCAGCGTCCCACCATTCGCAATAGCTGACATCGCCATTACCATCTGAAGCGGTGTCGCACTCACTTCCTGTCCTATCGGCACCCGCGTTATCGACAGCTTGCTCCATTGGTTTGTCGGCCGAATAACGCCCGCTGCCTCGGTCGGCAACGGTATCCCGGTGCGCTGCCCAAAACCAAAATTCCGCACCACCTGATAAAGCCGACCCGGCCCCAAACGGACCGCAGCCTTTGCCGTCCCTATGTTCGAGGATTTGCAAATGACTTTTTCGTAAGGCAGTACACCGTAGGGATGCACATCGTGAAGCCACGCACCCCCATACCACCACCGGCCATTCTCACAATCCACCGTGTCCTCCAAAGTCAGTATCCCTTCCTCAAGACAGGTCGTTATCGTGACTATCTTGAAGGTTGACCCTGGCTCGGTTAAGTCCGATATCGCACGGTTCCGCCAGCCCTCCACCCCGGACGCAGGCGAGTTGGGATCAAAAGTCGGCGCACTCGCCATCGCAAGAATGTCCCCCGTAAACGGCCGGACCGCGATCGCACACACCCCCGCAGGCGAGTACTTCTTCATCGCAGCAGCAAGTTCGTCCTCAACAATCGCCTGAATAGTCGCGTCCACCGTCAAAACAACGTTCAGCCCCTCCTTGGGTTCAACCCCGCCCCCAGCCACCGCCCAGCCATGCACCCCAGCCAACGCCCTGTCGCACGTCAACTCAATCCCAGTAAGCCCCCTGTCCTCGAACACAGGCCCGTAATCCGTGTTCGTTTCCGCCGACGACACATACCCCAAAACATGCGCCGCAAGCGTCCCGCTCGGATAGTGCCGAAGGTAATCGTCGCTGCCAAAAACTGACCGGTACCGAAGAGCATCCCACGCAAGTTTCTGGCTCGCCCGAATCCGCCGCCCAGGTGACTTCATCTCCAGCCGAGCCATTGCCTGCGTCACCTGCTGCCACGTGTCAATCGGCACTTTCCGCTTCAAAACTACATAGCTGTTCGTAATCAAACGCCCGTCAACCGCATTCGTCCGAACCCGCGGCGATATAAGAGACAACAAATCCGACTCCTTCATCTGCAAAAGAGGCGCCAGACTCTTCGCAATCGCCACATGCTGCGTGAAAATCAACGAAGGATCCGCACACACCATCTTGGTCGGCACGCTCATCGCCAAAACCGTCCCCCGGCAATCCAGAATCGCGCCTCGACGACCCGGCCTCGCTGTGCGGCTTGAAACAGTGCTGCGCTCGGACACCGGCCCGTCATCAGAAAAATGAAGCTGCAGATGCGCAAGCCATCCCACCAGCCCAACAAACGCCAGTGTCACTGCAGAGGCCATCACAGCCATCCGCCGATATGGAACAACACTCAGCATCAAACCTTTTCCCAAATTGCCGCCGTCCACTCGATCATGTCATTCCACCCCGCCGCGCAAACCCCTGCTCGCAACAGCCCCGCCAAGCCCGCCAGCCAAACCGCCACCAACATCCCCCACAACCCGACTCACACCACCCGCGTCCACAACAGACAACACCTGTTCCGGCGCAATCAAACCGAGCTGCCACTTCTGAATCGCCGATTGCAACGCCCGCGGCGACCGCAATTCCTCCAGCACTTGATCAAGTTGCTGATTCTGTTTCCTGACCCACTCGAGGTGCGCTGATCGCCTGTGCAGCTCGCGGCTCAATTGAGCGTTGCGATTCCGATGCCAAACATACCCAAGCCCGGAAAAACACAGAAAACCGCATGCCCAAACCGCCATACAAAACGGCCCAAGCCGCACAATCCCGCTCCGGCTTTTCCGATTCGTCGCCATACTCTCACTCGCTCACAGCTTCTCCAAAACACGCAAACGCGCGCTGCGCGCACGCGCATTCTCGGCCACTTCGGCTTCAGAAGGTGCAATCGCCTTCCCGGTCACCCACACCGCCAACGGCGCCCTCGGACGCCTCAACTCCGGCACGTCCACCTCGCCCTCAACTTCATAGTCTCGAACCAGCGCCCGGCCAAACTCACGTACCACCCTCTCTTCGCCAGAATGAAAACAGATCACAGCCAAACGCCCGCCCGACCGCAGCACCCGCCACGCACTCACAAGCCCGCGCCTCAACACACCTTCCTCGTCATTCACCCGCATCCTCAACGCCTGAAACACACGCGTCGCCGGATGCGTGGACGCCCCCCGGCGCGGCACCAAACGCTCGATCAATTCTGCCAGCTCGGTCGTTCGCTCGATCCGCTTGTGCCGCCGAGCCCTGACAATCCCGCGCGCAATCAGCCTCGCCCGGCGTTCCCCGCCAAGCTCCCTGAACAGCCTCTCAAGCTCCCGCGCATCAAGCTCGTTTACAAGGTCACACGCCGTAAGCCCCTGCGACCGGTCAAACCGCATGTCCAATGGCCCATCCAGTTGAAAGCTGAACCCGCGCTCAGCACTATCAAGCTGGTAACTGCTTACCCCAAGGTCCAGCAACACGCCGTCCACACTCCCCTCGGGTACCCAGTCCGCCACGTCTGCGAAGTTGCCAACACGCAATTCAACACGGTCCCCGAACTCAGCCAGTCGCACCCGGGCGGCCGCGACAGCTTCCGCGTCCCGATCTATGCCAAACAACCGCGCTGCAGGCGCACCAGCACGCAAAACCGCCGCCGCATGTCCGCCACCCCCAACCGTCCCATCGACATAGAACCCCCCAGACCGCGGCTCCAGCACAGCCACAACTTCATGCTCCAAAACCGGCTTGTGAAAAAAGCAAGGCACATGCACTTCGCGCTGCTGCAACACTACGCGCTGCTGCGCATCGCCGTCTGCCCATTCAATCGCGACAAAAACCGCCTGAAAATTGAACCCGCGCCGTGCTCAGTCGCCGTGCCCTGCACACCAACACGGTCACCCGACCGCTTCGCTTGCACGATCTCAATGTCAGCGTCACTAAGATCGTTCCGAACCACCCTCACCGCCGTCAGACAAAGTTCACCCTGCGCAAGCGGGCCAGCAGATCGACGACGACGACGCCACAAACCGCCCGACACAATTTCCCAAATCCGAGCCGTGCCCCGCGCAGCCACAGCAGCTCGTACCTCGCCGCGCGTTTCACCGCTGGTTTGTTTCTCCGGCAATTTGAACGCCGGTTTGCCAGCCAGCGACACACCCGGCTTCGGCGCCTCAACCGCGTCCGAAGGCGCAACTCCAAACAGCGGCAACTCGCATTGATTTGCAATTCGCACCGCTGTTGTGCTATGCTCATCACTGCACTGTGCAGTCGAACCCGCCGCGGGCGCGTTCGATGCCGATTTGCCAAAAACGGGCAGGAATCCGGGCTCGACGGTCTTAAACCGACGCGGCCGGCGACTGAACCCAACAAATGTCTGGTTCGCGACCAACAGTTGATATGGCTTCGTCATGGTTAAATGAGCGCAAGCGCTTCCTGCTCTCTGGCATTGTCCTGCTCCTCTACCGCCTTGTAATGGTCCGGATTCCAAATCTGAAACCGATCCAGCATCCCAACCAAAACTGCTTTCCGCGTAATCCCGGCCGCTTCCGCAAGCCACTGCGGCAGACAAATCCTGCCAGCACTGTCCAGCTTAACAGAATCGGATTTCCGCGTTATCACGCGGCGCAGCGTCTCGGCTCGCAGGTCCGAAAACGCAAGATCGTTGATCTTCTTTTCGAGCGCTGCCAGCACCGGCGGCGGCAAAGCCAGCAGACACGGATGCTCCTGCCCCTTTGGCTGCCAGAGAACCAGAAGGAATTCAAACTCCGGCTGGTCCACTGGCGGCCGCCACTTGGCAGGAATCTGTACTCGCCGTTTATCATCGACCAAGTGCTCATAAACAGCGTAGTACCTCGTGCCAGATACTGCTTTTTCTTCAGCCATGTTGCCCGACGCAAAGTGGTGAATAAGCCTGCATGTTCACCCATTGCGCCACACACTGCTACACGATCCCCCACATCACCCCCTAAAGTCAACTGTTTTTTGCAACCACATCCGCCACCATCCCAGCCGGGCTTTCGCCATCCTAATCCCCTTGTCATAAGTGCCTGACAGTAGCCCCCAACTGGCCCGAACCATCAATCGCAACACGCCCCTCCCCAAACAACCGCCAGACCAGCTCCACCCCAATGCGCCCCACCGCTGCGTGGCATCAGTCCAAAGCACGCTGCGAAACACTCCAGCCCGCAAACCTCGCCTGCCAACCCCTCGGATCCACCGATCCCTTCACCCCGGTGAGATTTCCCGGCCCGCATGTTTCGTAGCACTGTGATGACATCCGCTTCACACAGCATTCAGGCCCTATCATTTATTGAAGAGTCCCTCATATTCGCGAAGGTTTTCAGGCTGCGAGTTTGGTCAATTTCTCCGCATCTGCTTCTGTTGCCACGAGCAAGGCCGTCACAATGGTACGGCCTGTGGGAGTGAGTCAGACAAAGTGACAGGCTCGTTGTCTGGGTGTGGCCCCAAATAGAGGGACAGGCTCGTTGTTTGGGTTTTGTCCCCGGATTGCCGCGTGGCCCTCAAACTACCCATTGTTCGAGTCCGCGGCTGCCGAAGTCTGTGGAGGAACCCCTCGGATGCCGATATGGGGACAGACACGTTGTTTGGGTTTCCACCCCCGTTATGGCATGGCGCGCCAATTGTCCATGGCTCCAATCCGCTGCTGGGTAAGCCTGGGCAGAACCCCTGCCCACGTGGATATGGGGACAGACACGTTGTTTGTGCATGAAAACAAAGCGGCAGCAAGCTGCCGCACTCCAAACGCTTCGCGGCCACCACCGCCCACTGCATCCGCGGCAGCGCGTGAGAAACCATTGGGATCAGAGCGCTTTTCCTCGCGACGGAGTCGCAGCAGGTATTTCGCAGCCCGGCGTGGCCGAGAGCCCTGGTCAGGAGGCGCAGGAGCCGGGGCAAGGCACGTCAGGCCCTTTGATTCCGGCTACGCCGGGCTGCGAAATATGCTGGTTACGACCCGTTTCAATCACGCAAACCCAGCGCCCGAACTCTAACCGATTGGGGGTGCAGTAATTTCCTGCCTGCCACCATATCCCGGCACTTGAACATTGAACTGTTGGGGGATGGCAACTACGTGTCTGTCCCCTTTTACCCCTTTTATCTGAACCTGCAGGGGTCCATGCCCAGCTTCCTAAGCTTGTAAGCGAGTATCCGGGGCGTGGTCTGCAATACGCGGGCAGCAGCAGTAATGTTACCGCCGGCAGCACGCAGGGCTTCGGTGATCAGTTTCTTCTCAAGATTTGAAACCTGGGCTGCAAGACTGTTGTCCGATCCAGCCGACTCATTCTCGAGTGCTTGGAGCGCGGGCGGGAGATGCTGCACGTCGATTGTTTCGCTGTTGCAGATCAGCACAGCCCTTTCAACTGCGTTTTCCAATTCGCGGACGTTGCCCGGCCATGAGTATGCAAGGAGCCTGCGGCGTGCCTCGGCCGAAAAGACTTTTGCGCGGGAGCGTTGTCGTTTGGTGTACAACTGCAGAAAATGCTCTGCCAGCGGCATGATGTCTGAGCGCCGACGCCTGAGCGGCGGCACATAAATTGGAAACACGTTCAGCCGGTAGAACAGGTCTTCCCGAAACCTGCCGTTGGCAACCATGACAGCAAGATCGCGATGTGTGGCGGCGACGACTCTCACATTCACTTTGATGAGCTGCGTGTCGCCCACCCTTTCGAACTCCTGCTCCTGCAATACGCGGAGAAGCTTGACCTGAATTGCTGGCGGGACATCACCAACTTCGTCAAGGAAAAGAGTGCCGCCATTGGCCACTTCAAATCGCCCCTTGCGGTCTCGCACTGCGCCTGTGTACGCGCCGCGCACGTGGCCGAACAACTCGCTTTCGACCAAAGCCTCTGGCAACGCTGCGCAGTTGACTCTCACAAACGGTCCTTGGGCGCGGTCGCTGTTGTAGTGGATCGCCTGTGCAACCAGTTCCTTGCCCGTACCAGTCTCGCCGCAAATCAGAACCGTTGCATTTGTGGGAGCAACCTGAACTATCTGCTGATAGACCTCGCGCATCTCATGCGAGTTGCCCACCATGTTTGCGGGTCGGAACCGTTCACCAAGATCGCCCCGCAACCGGCGGTTTTCCTCGGCCAGCCGTTCTTGTTCTTCAAGCGCGGCGCGCCTGAGTTTCACGGCCTGGGCGATCATCGACGCGACAATGCACAGCAATCGAAGGTCGTTCTGCAGTTCGGCCTCGGGTTTGGTTGGGGTGTCAACGCTCAAAGCGCCCACAACCTCATGGTCGATCTTGATTGGAACGCACAGAAATGCAGTATCAGGGCTTTTCCCGCGTCCCGTGCGATCCAGAAGCAAAGGCGATTCGCTCTTGCGCGGCACAATAACAGGTTCGCCAGTCTCGATCACCCGGCCGGTCACGCCTTCGCCCAACTGATATTTCGCGCGGCGAGACTGACCGTCAGACAATCCGTGGGCGGCTTCGATCAGTATTTGCCCGGTATCACGATGAAGGAGTGTCAAGGTGCCGTAATTCATCCCCATGTGGCGTGCCAACGCCTCAAGCACGGGCTGGACCACTTCGCGCATGTCCAGACTTTCGTCCAGCCGTCTGCTAACCTCGTACAGCAACAGCAGTTCGCGAGCTGTGGTTTCGGATTCGTTCATTGTTCCAATCGACCTGTCAACCTTTCCCGCCAGAGTTCTGCGAGGCGCCGACAGCGTAAATCTCCTGGAGCGATCTCACAGTGCAGGATTGGCCGCGCATCTGGCGCAGCGCACGAATTGCCGCTTTGGCGCCAGCAACAGTCGTGATCATGGGCACGTTCAATTGAACAGCCTCGGCACGAATCCCAACTTCATCCAATCGCGCTCGCGCCCCGCTGGGCGTATTGATTATGAGCGAGACACGCTTCTCGCGCATCAGGTCAAGAATGTCAGGTTTCTTGTTCGCATGGATTTTCCCGAGCAGCATGACGTTTTCAACCCCAGCAGCCCTGAGGGCTTCGGCCGTGCCTTGCGTGCAGGCCAGTCGATACCCAAGTTCGTTCAGGTCCCACCCGATTTCTCCCGCCCAGTTCTTGTCACGGTCTGCGAGGCTGAGAAACACAAGCCCTTCAGTCGGCAATGCGGTGCCTGCGGCGATCTGGCTTTTCCAGTAAGCTTCCTCGAATGTTTCTCCCAACCCCATGACTTCGCCTGTCGATTTCATTTCCGGCCCAAGGATCGGGTCAACACCATGAAACCTGTTGAACGGCAGCACGGCTTCTTTGACCGCGTACCATGACAGTCTCGGCGGACGTTCCCCAAGCCCGAAACCGGCCAACGCCATGCCGACCATGATCCGCGCAGCAAACCGCGCCAGTGGAACCGCCGTGGCTTTGCTCACATAAGGCACGGTGCGCGAAGCCCGCGGATTGATTTCAAGGACATAAACCTCGTTGTCCCTGATCGCCAGTTGCACGTTCATCAATCCCTTCACGTTTAATGCGAGTGCCATGCGCCTGCAAACGAACTCGATTCTGCGTTGTGTCGCGGGATGCAACGTGTGCGGCGGAATGCAACATGCGCTGTCGCCAGAATGAATCCCCGCCTCCTCCACGTGCTCCATTATCCCGCCGATATAGACCGTTTGCCCGTCGCAAAGCAGGTCCACATCAACCTCGGTCGCCCTGTCAAGGAAACGGTCCACAAGAACCGGGAAACCGGGACTGGCATGAAATGCAGCCTGGATAAAAGGCCGCGCTTCATGCGACGTGTGCGCAACCATCATTGCACGCCCACCCAGCACATACGAGGGCCGAATCATTACCGGGTATCCAACCCGCTCAGCAACTGCCAAGGCTTCCTCGACCGTCCGGGCTGTTCCACTGTCCGGCTGTCTCACCCCCAGCGTGTCAAGCAGCTTCCGCGTTTCCTCGCGGTCTTCGGCGCGATTGATATCTTCGGGATCAGTGCCGAGAATGGGCACACCGGCTCGTTTCAACGGCAACGCGAGGTTGAGCGGTGTCTGGCCGCCGACCTGAACAACCACGCCAATCGGTTTCTCGAAGTCACAAATGTTCAGCAAATCCTCCAGAGTCAACGGCTCGAAATACAGCTTGTCTGACGTGTCGTAGTCGGTGCTGACTGTTTCGGGGTTGCTGTTGACCATGACGGTTTCGTAGCCGAGTTCGCGCAGTTCTTGCACAACGTGAACACAGCAGTAATCAAATTCGATCCCTTGACCAATGCGGTTTGGGCCGCCCCCAACAACAATGATTGTCGGGCGCTCCGAGCGGCGAGCTTCCTGAACCGTCCCGCAATAGGTCGAGTAGTAATATGGTGTCACCGCCTCGAACTCACCCGCGCACGTATCCACAAGCCTGAACACCGGCCGCACGTTCAACTCCTGGCGCAAGCGGCGAACCTCAGATTCATCACACGATCTGAGCGCGGCGATCTGCCGGTCTGAAAAACCTGATTTCTTCGCCTTCCACAGCAATTGAGCGCTCAGCGGCCGGCCAGCCGGAAACGCAGCAATTTCACGCTCGATTTCAACAATCTGAGCTATGTTGTCAACAAACCACGGATCAATTTGAGTTCGTTCTGCTATCGCCTCCACCGACATGCCCCGCTTGAGAGCGCATTTGATCGCAAAAATCCTGTCCTGCGCTGGCGCCGCGAGCGTTTCCTCGATCAGGTCTGCCGGAACGCGCTGTTCCGCTTTCAGGTCCAGACCGTCCACTCCAATTTCGAGTCCACGCAACGCCTTCTGGAGTGCCTCGCGGAAATTCCCGCCTATGGCCATTGTCTCCCCGACGGATTTCATACTGACGCCAAGTCTGGGATTGGCGCCGGGGAATTTCTCAAAGGCGAATCTGGGAATCTTTACCACGCAATAATCCAACGCTGGCTCAAAACTCGCAGGTGTTTGTTTCGTTATGTCGTTCCTCAGTTCATCAAGCGTGTAACCAACGGCGAGTTTCGCTGCGATCTTGGCGATGGGAAACCCTGTCGCTTTGCTTGCCAAAGCCGAACTGCGCGACACGCGCGGGTTCATTTCAATCACCACCTGGCGCCCCGTCTTTGGATGAACCGCGAACTGTACGTTTGAACCGCCAGTCTCGACCCCCACAGCCCGCAACACGCGAATTGCCGCATCCCGCATAACCTGGTACTCGGCGTCACTCAACGTTTGCACAGGCGCAACAGTGATGCTGTCGCCGGTGTGAACACCCATGGGATCGACATTCTCAATCGAACACACGATAACCGCGTTGTCGTGCCGGTCTCGCATCACCTCCAGTTCGTATTCCTTCCAACCAAGCACCGACTCCTCGATCAAAACACTGTGCCTGATGCTGGCAGCAAGCCCGTCGGCAACTATCTCCCGCAACTCGTCCACGTTGTGAGCCGTGCCACCGCCAGTTCCGCCAAGCGTGTAGCTCGGGCGAATAATCACAGGGTAACACAGTCTCTCTGCAACGCGCTCCGCCTCAACAACGCTGGTCACCAGCTCGCTCCGCAAACATGACAACCCGGCGCCTTCCATTGCCTTCTTGAACTCCGCGCGGTCCTCAGCTCGCCGAATCACGTCGGCCTTCGCTCCGATCAACTCGCAGCCGTAACGGTCTAGCACACCGCTTTCTGCAAGTTCCATGGCGGTGTTTAACCCCGTTTGCCCGCCCAACGTCGGGAGCAATGCGTCAGGCCTCTCTTTTCGTATGATCGTCTCAACGATCTCAGGGGTAATTGGTTCTATGTAGGTCCGATCCGCGACGCGCGGGTCGGTCATGATTGTGGCCGGATTGGAATTGACGAGGACGACCCGATACCCTTCCTCGCGCAAAGCCTTGCAAGCCTGTGAACCCGAATAGTCAAACTCGCACGCTTGCCCGATAACAATCGGTCCTGATCCAATCAGCAGCACGCTTTTAATGTCAGTACGCTTTGGCATGTGCTCTTTCGCGCTCCTGTCAGGCTGACGCAAACATGTTGATCTTAGTTTGACATCAGCGAGATGAAACGGCGGAAATGCGGCGCAGCATCGTGCGGTCCCGGTGCCGCTTCGGGATGATATTGCACTGAGAACACCGGCTTGTGCCTGTGTTGCATTCCTTCTGATGTGCCGTCATTCAGGTTGATGTGCGTGGTTTCGATCTCCGGAGGCAAAGACTCGATGTCCACCGCGAATCCATGGTTCTGCGAAGTGATTTCCACGCATCCCGTTCTGCGATCCAGCACAGGCTGGTTGGCACCGCGGTGGCCAAATTTCAGCTTGAAAGTCCGCCCGCCAAAAGCCAGACCAAGCAATTGATGCCCGAAACAGATGCCAAACGTCGGCAGCCCAGTCTCCACAATCTTCCGAATGTTTCCTGCAACCGCACCCATGCCCGCCGGGTCCCCGGGCCCGTTCGATATGAAAAAGCCGTCCGGCTGCAAATGCAGAATCTCTTCAGCCGGAGTGTATATCGGAAACACCGTCAGCTCACATCCAAGCCGCGCCAGAATGCGCAACTGATTGAACTTCAACCCGCAGTCAAGCACGGCTACCCGGAAGCGGCGCCCACCAGCAGGCTCAACCGGCAAAACAGCGTCCCATGACCCCGTGCCCTCGGCCGATGCCGGTGAGAATGGCGCTATTGCCGCGTACGGTCCCGGCCACTTGTACAACGCAGGCGAGGTCACCTCGCTCGCAATGTCCCGCCCAATGAATCCGGGCCACGCCCGTGCCTTTTCAACAAGCCGCTGCGGATCAAGGTCAACTGTCGAAACCACGCAGCGCATTGCGCCACGCGACCGAATGTGCAGCGTTATCGCCCGTGTATCGACGTTGTGGACGCCGACAGTGCCGTGCGCCTGCAAAAACTCCCGCAACGAACCCTGCGCACGCCAATTGCTGTGAATTCGACTGCATTCGCCTATCAGTAATGCCGCCGGCCGGACAGCCCCCGACTCTGCATCCTGAGGATGAACACCGTAGTTCCCAACAAGCGGGTAGGTCAACGTGACGATTTGCTGATGATACGAAGGATCAGTCAGAATCTCCTGATAGCCGGTCATCGAGGTGTTGAACACAATCTCGCCAAAAGCTTCCCCATCGCCGGTAAACGATTCCCCTTCAAAGAACCGCCCATCTTCCAATGCTACAATAGCGCGCTTCATGTCAGACAAAACTCTCACGGCAACAACGTGTGCCCCATGAGGTAACGGTCACACTCGCGTGCTGCCCCGCGACCTTCGTTAATGGCCCATACGACCAGGCTCTGTCCACGCCTGCAATCGCCGGCGGCAAATACTCCTTTCACGCTCGTCGTGAACTTGCCGTGCTCGGCCCGGATGTTTCCCCTGGCATCACGCTGAACCCCCAACTGCTCAAGCAAATATGTCTCAGGCCCGACAAATCCCATAGCCAGCAGAACAAGTTGAGCGGGCAGGAGCTTTTCTGTGCCGGGAACTTCAACAGGTTTCATTCGGCCCGACGACTCGCGCTGCCAATTGACCTCGACGGTTGCCACGCTTTCGACATTGCCTTCCGCATCGCCCACGAACTTCTTCGCGGTCGTAAGATAAATTCGCGGGTCGTTTCCGAATTTCTCTGCGGCTTCTTCCTGCCCGTAATCCACACGGTGCACCCTCGGCCATTCCGGCCATGGATTGTCCACGCCGCGGGCAATCGGCGGCTTCGGAAGAATCTCGATCTGCACGACACTTCGGCATCCCTGCCGCAGCGCCGTTCCCACACAGTCGGTTCCAGTATCGCCGCCGCCAATTATCACCACGTCTTTGCCCGCAGCGCTTATTGATGCCTCCGCAGCCTGACCCCTCAACAAAGCCCGTGTGCTCGCCGACAGATACTCAACCGCAAAGTGTATCCCTCGCAAATCCCTGCCATCCACTTTGAGATCCCTCGGTTGTGTGGCACCCACACACAAAACAATCGCATCAAAATCTTTCAGTAGGTCTCTCCCGGAAATCTCAGCGCCGACGTTGACGTTCGTCTTGAACGTCACTCCCTCGGCGGCCATCAATTCAATTCGCCTTTGTACAATATCCTTGCCGAGTTTCATGTTCGGGATTCCGTACGTCAGCAGGCCGCCTATGCGGTCTTCTCTCTCGAACACGGTAACAAGGTGGCCCGCGTGGTTCAATTGCGCCGCCGCAGCCAAGCCTGCAGGACCGGACCCGACAATTGCAACACGTTTTCCGCTGCGGAATTTTGGGGGCGCTGGCTTCACCCAGCCCCGTTCCCATGCAGCGTCGATAATGGCACATTCGATGTTCTTGATGGTGACCGGCGGAGAGTGGATTCCGAGCACGCACGAGCCCTCACACGGCGCAGGGCAAACGCGGCCGGTGAATTCGGGAAAGTTGTTTGTCTTGTGCAACCGGTCAAGCGCTTCGCGCCAAAGCCCGCGGTAAACCAAATCGTTCCACTCCGGAATAAGATTCCAAATCGGGCAGCCGCACGCCATCCCCTTCAGCATAATCCCCGCATGACAAAAAGGCGTCCCGCAATCCATGCACCGTGCGGCCTGCTCACGCAGGCCCGCCTCCGGCATGGGCAGATGAAACTCGTCCCAATCGCCCACACGTTCTGCCGGCGGCCGATCCCGTGGCGTCTGCCGCTCGTATTCTATGAAACCTGTTGGTTTGCCCATTGGAACAAACTGCTCTTTTAAAGCCTCTCAGGCGGACATCTCGACTGCGTCTCTGCGTTCCGTTTTCACTTCATTTGCACCCTTCATGATCAGCGTTTGCATTGTGGCCACTTTGATCCATGCTTCACCATTAGGCTCTCTCAGCCACCCCCTATCCGGGCAAGGTCACGCGCATTTTCCACAAATGCAGCCATCACCGCTTCTTCGCCATCCAGCCCCCTTTCTCTGACCCTTTTCATTGAACATAAAGCGCGCTTGTAATCGTTGGGTATGACTTTCACAACCAAACCAACCGACCTGTCCCAACATTCAAGCAGCCCATAAGCGCGCCTGCTCCCGGTCCATTGCGCATGCTGCTCTATCATTTTCCGCACAAATTCGATTTCCTCTTCCTCTTCCAACTTCTCAAGGTTGACGGTCTGGCGATTGCATCTTGTTTCAAAGCCGCCGTCTTCATCCACAACGTAAGCGATTCCACCAGTCATCCCCGCGGCAAAATTGCGGCCGGTCCTGCCCAACACTACCACCCTGCCACCGGTCATGTATTCGCAGCCGTGATCGCCAACAGCCTCAACAACGGCATGAACACCACTGTTGCGCACGCAAAACCTTTCCCCAGCCATGCCATGTATGTAGGCTTCGCCGCTTGTCCCACCATAAAAAGCAACGTTGCCAATAATGATGTTCTCTTCCGGCCGGAGAATCGAACCTTTCGGCGGGCAAACGATTATCCTTCCGCCACTCAGCCCCTTTCCGACGTAATCGTTGGCATCGCCCTCCAGAATCAATGTCATTCCCTTCGGGATGAATGCCCCGAAACTTTGGCCGGCAGAACCCTTGAATCGGAGCCGAATGGTGTCGTCCGGCAACCCTCCTGCACCCCAGCGACGCGTAACTTCGCCTCCCACAAGCGTGCCGACAGCCCGATTGACATTGCGGATTGCCAGTGTGGCCCGAACGGGCTCGCCACGCTCGATGGCCGGCTCGCATAGCTTGATCAAAATCCGCTTGTCCATCGACTTGTCTATCCCGTGATCCTGGGGAATCTGGCAATAGCGGCCGATCTCCGGCCCAACATCCGGCTGGTACAGAATATTCGACAGATCAAGTCCTTTGGCTTTCCAGTGCTGGATTGCGCGTCTCGCCTCCAGACGATCAACCCTGCCAACCATCTCATTGAAACGCCTGAAACCCATCTGCGCCATTATCTCGCGGACCTCCTGAGCAATGAACCTCATGAAGTTCACCACGTACTCGGGTTTCCCGGTGAAAAACTTGCGGAGTTCCGGGTCCTGTGTCGCCACCCCGACCGGGCATGTGTTCAGGTGGCAAACACGCATCATGACACACCCGAGCGCAATCAACGGCCCCGTCGCAAAACCAAACTCCTCCGCACCCAACAACGCAGCAATAACAACGTCTCTCCCAGTGAGCAGCTTGCCGTCGGTCTCCACCACAATCCGGCTCCGCAGATTGTTCAGCAGCAGTGTCTGATGCGTTTCAGCAAGGCCAAGCTCCCACGGCAAACCAGCGTGTTTGATGCTGGTTTGAGGCGATGCGCCAGTGCCGCCATCGTAGCCGCTTATCAGAACAACGTCCGCATGTGCCTTGGCAACCCCCGCAGCCACCGTGCCAACCCCAACCTCTGACACAAGCTTAACGCTAATTCGAGCATTCGGATTCGCGTTCTTGAGATCGTAAATGAGCTCGGCCAAATCCTCGATCGAGTATATGTCATGATGCGGCGGCGGCGAAATCAATCCCACCCCCGGCGTGGAATACCGCACCCGCGCTATCCATGGATAAACTTTCTGACCGGGCAACTGGCCTCCTTCACCAGGTTTGGCGCCTTGCGCAATCTTGATTTGTATCTCCTGCGCATTCACCAGATAAAGGCTCGTGACCCCAAATCTGCCCGATGCAACCTGCTTTATAGCGCTGTTCAGTGAATCGCCATCCGGCCTCGGATTGTAACGCTCAGGATCTTCCCCGCCTTCCCCGGTGTTGCTCTTCCCACCTATTCGGTTCATTGCACGTGCGAGCGTCTCATGCGCTTCCTTGCTGATCGACCCGTATGACATCGCACCAGTCTTGAACCGCCTCATGATCTGTTCCACCGGCTCAACTTCGTCCAACGGAATCACATGCGGCGCATAGCGAAGTCCCAGCAACCCGCGCAGCGTGCAAACCTTCTTGGATTCCGCATTCACCGCACTCGAGTATTCTTTGAATAGCGTGTAGTCACCCGCCCGACATGCCTGCTGCAGTTTGTGGATTGTCTCCGGATTGAGCAAATGATGCTCCGCATTGCTCCGGAACTTGTATTGCCCGCCAGGATCAAGCTCCGTCCCGCCCACTTCCAAAACCGGAAACGCGCGTTCCATCCGCATCTGAACCTCGCGGGCGATCACTTCCAATCCGACGCCTTCGACGCGCGACGGCGTGCCGGGAAAATACTTTTGTACAACATGCCTGTTCAGCCCAACAGCTTCAAACACCTGCGCGCCTTGATAGCTCTGAATCGTCGATATCCCCATCTTCGAAATGACCTTCACCACGCCTTTGACCGACGCTTTCACGTAGTTCTTGCACGCCGTGCCACTATCAACCCCAGTCACCAACCCGCGCTCGACCATGTCGCAGATCGTTTCAAAAGCCAGATACGGATTGATCGCGCTGCAACCATACCCAATCAGCAGTGCAAAATGGTGCACCTCCCGCGGCTCGCCCGATTCGAGCACCAAACCAACCCGGGCACGCAAACCGGCCCTGATCAGGTAATGGTGCACGCCCGCAACAGCCAACAATGCAGGAATCGGCGCCAGTTCGTGCGTCGCACCGCGATCCGAAAGTATCAGAATGTTCGATCCATCCTCGATCGCGCGTTTTGCGCTTGCGCACACATCCTCAAGCGCCTTCTCAATCCCTGCTCCTCCGTGGCTGGTCTTGAAAAGTATCGGGATGGTAACTGATTTGAATGACGGCCGAGTGATGTTCTTGAGCTTGGAAAGCTCGTCGTTCGTCAATATCGGCGATTTCAGCTCGATCAATTCACAGCTTCTCGGCTCGGGAATAAGCAGGTTCCTCTCCGAACCAAGAGCAACATATGTCGAAGTGACAATCTCCTCGCGTATGCTGTCAATCGGCGGGTTGGTCACCTGCGCGAAAAGCTGCTTGAAGTAGTTGTACAGAAGTTGTGGTTGGTCGCTCAGAACCGCAAGCGGTGTGTCTGTGCCCATCGAACCGATCGCTTCCACGCCGTCCTTTGCCATTGGAAGCAAGAGAACACGCTCATCCTCGAACGTGTACCCAAAAGCGCGCTGCAGCTTCCGAAGCGATCCCGTGTCAAGCCGCACCGGTTCGCCGCCCCCGGGCAAATCCGACAGGTTCACCATGTGTTCCTTGAGCCAAAGCTCATACGGATGCGCGCTGGCCACCGCGCCCTTGATCTCCTCGTCAGACAGGATTCTGCCAAGCTTGGTGTCAATAAGCAGCATCCGGCCAGGCTTGAGCCGCTCTTTCCCAATGATCCGGTCCGGCGAAACATCAAGAACCCCAACCTCGGACGCCATAATCACCAGATCATCGCTCGTCACGTAGTAACGCGCCGGCCGCAGCCCGTTCCGGTCCAGAACCGCGCCTATTGACTGTCCGTCAGTAAATGCAACCGCCGCAGGACCATCCCAAGGTTCCATGAGACAACTGTGAAACTTGTAAAAAGCTTTCTTCTCCCTGCTCATGCTCTCATGCCCTGCCCACGGCTCCGGAATCATCATCATGATCGCCTCCGGAAGCGAGCGCCCCCCAAGCACAAGCAGTTCCAAACAGTTGTCCAGCATCGCAGAATCACTGCCGTCCAAACATAACACCGGCAAAACTTTGGCCAAATCTGCCCCAAACAGCTCGGACTCGAACAGCGACTGCCGCGCCTCCATCCAGTTGATGTTGCCCCGAAGCGTGTTGATCTCCCCATTGTGGCACAAATAACGGTAAGGATGCGCACGCGCCCAGCTCGGAAATGTGTTCGTGCTGAATCGTGAATGCACAAGCGCAAGTGCACTCTCCATCGCCGGGTCGGAAAGATCAGGATAGTATTCCTCGATCTGCTCCGCCATCAACATGCCCTTGTACACCAACGTCCTGTGAGACAAACTGCAAACGTAGAAAGGCTGTGTTGACCTGTTTCCCGAATAGCGCAAGGCTTTCTCCGCCCGCCGGCGTATCACGTAAAGTTTTCGCTCGAAATCCATCGCGCTCTTCACCCCGCGCCCTCTTCCGATGAAAACCTGCCTTATCAGCGGCTCACCCGCCCTCGCAGTCTCACCAAGACTGCTGTTGTTGGTCGGAACCGACCGCCAACCTAGCAACTGCTGACCTTCTTCCTCCACAATCTCTGCCAGCCGCCGCTCGCATCTCCCCGCATGTGCAGGTTCAGGAGGCAGAAAAACATTCCCAACACCGTAATACCCCGGGTCTGGCAAGGGTATTCCCGCATCTTCGCATGCCTGCTGCAAAAACCGGTGCGGCATTTGTAAGAGTATCCCAGCTCCATCGCCTGTATTGGCTTCACAACCGCAAGCACCCCTGTGCCGCAGGTTGATCAACACCTGAATCGCGTTGCGAACGATTGCGTGAGATGCCTCACCCTTGACGTGAACCACAAAACCAATCCCGCACGATTCATGTTCGAACCATGGATCGTAGAGCCCCTGGCTGCCGGGTGGACAACTCCGTGCCGACTGCATACAGCCATTTACTTTAGCATTTCTGATGCGTGCCACAACTTTTCCTTAATTAGCACAAAAGTCAAAACTTGCAAACAAAAAAAACCTCCTCGGTTCACCGAAATCTCAAGGACACCCCGTAATCTGCCCGAAACACACCCAAATTTCATCCCAAGAACTCCACCAAGCCGTAACCGCTCGCACCAGAAACGGCACCCCCCACCAATCCGCGCTCCCGCCCAAGGCTAATACACACCGTAACACCGAGCCAGAGACTCGATCGGACCGTACCACTCTGACAATCAGCGTGCACCCCTGACTTCGGCTGATGGGTCCCGGCGGGTATGCCCCTATGACGCACATGACCACGTGATCTCAGGAAGAACATGACAACGTGCCTGTCACTCTATTTTGCGCTGGGCGAAGACCAGGCCCCCAACATCGTGCCTGTCACTCTATTGGCTCCGCGAGCATCACCCCCCTCCGCCAACCCCTCGCAACTTGCAAATATCGTGTCTGTCCCTCTATTTGCCCGCACGCTCCAACCCCCGCCAACAATGCTCAGCGGTTCTCGGGAACTTCAGATACGCCGCGACAATACCTGTCCAGCCCGGTTCAACGCCCCTCCCGGTGCGGATCTCACCCCAATCACCAAGCTGACCAAGCCCTCAGCAACCCAACCTGAAAAACAATCCCCCACCGCCGAAAGCGTTCACTCGGCCTTTCGGCCTTCCACAACTCCGACCTCTAACCCGGAAATCTCACCGCTTGACCAGCCCAAGACACCCAAATCTTCATTCCGGTGAGATTTCCGGGCCAAAGAACCCCCGCCAAGTTCAACCCCCGCGGGTCCAGTAGCAAACGCCCTCCTGTTTCATCGAGTCCACGTTCAAAAACAAGGCGCCCCCATCCGAGAGACAATCGGAATCAATCACCCACAGCACATCCGCCAGATCAGCGGCCGACGGCAACAGGCGCTCAAGTTGGTTTTTCTGGCGCAGGATGAATTCCTCGTTAAGTGTGTGCCCCTGTTTGCCCGGTGAAACTGCCAGATATAGCATGTCCATCTCGACAAGATCGTTGAAAAAGTGTGTGCCTAAAGAGATATCGGGAACCAAGCCTTCATGCATCAGTGCCAGCTCGCAAAGCACTGATGCAGTGTTTATCTCAGCAAAGGAAACCGGCACACCCAGGGAAGGCATGGATGTTCCCCATCGCCCCGGCCCCACCAACATCAAACACTGCTTGGCACTCACATCCTCGAGATGGGCCAGTCGTCCGATGTTCCGTGCAACCGAGTAACGCCGGCTCGACGAAAGCTGGCTGTAAACCGAAGGCCGCACGTAGATCAACCTGTGTATCACCGTCGCAATGCTGTGCCCGACAACCGGTCCGCGCGTTACAAAGACTATTGAGCCCGGATCCAATCGCTCGGGCAGCCGAACCCGCCCGCCCTCGGCGCCGATTCTGACCTGGAACGGCCGGCACTGGACAAGATTGATTCTGAACGAGCCGTCCTTGCTGAGATTGGCAGTGAACTCGACATCGACCGGGTGTTCATAATTCTGTTCCAGCACCCGGCAGAGCTCACGCATGGTCGCTGCAAACCCCGTTTCTGCAAGAAACCGGTCAAAGCTCAAAAACCCATGGAATGTCTGTTTTTCGTCGCCATCCAATGCCCTCGCCGCGGAATCCTCATCACGCTCTGCGAAGTAATCCAACAGCTCCGGTTCGATGGTCAGCGCCACTTGGTCGAACGGTTTTGATACGAGCCGATTGCTTTTAAGGTCGAGCACATCAACCCGCCTCTGGGCAAATTCGCGGACCTGTTCCGGCGCGGCTTCGGGGCGCCTGAGAGGAGCGTTCAGCGCCACCAATCTCGTGTAGTCATCATCCGTGCGTTCGACCGCTCGTGTCCCGAGCCCAAAAACCATCCGCAGCACACCCGCCTTAGGATCGATTTCCTCGTTCCAGACGAACGGATTGAACGAGAAACCGACACCCGCCACATGCGGGAAAAACAGGTTGTCATGCAACTCCCCCGAAACTCGCTGTATCAGAAGAGCCATCTGCTCGTCGCGGTCTAACAGGCCGTATCGCCGGCGATAGTGAAGGCTCTCCTCGTTCATTGCGCTGGCGTAAACAGTTCTGACTGCGTCCATGAAGGCGTTCAACCTTTCCTGCGGAGACCCTTGGTTTGCGCAGAACACGCTCTCGTATTTGCCCGAGAAAGCGTTTCCGTAGTTGTCTTCGAGCAAGCTGCTGGATCGCACGATCAAGGGCGATTGCCCGAAGTACTCGAGCATTTCGAGGAATTGTTCTTGAATGTACTCAGGGAATTGCCCCTGCATTATTTTTTGTCTGGCTTCGGCCGCCCGTTCCAAGACGACGTTGAAATCCTTGTGGCGACGCCTGAGCCACCAACAGCCGTTTTGCACAAGGTACGTATAGAAAACGTCCGACCCGACGAAGAAAGAATCGTGCCCCTCGATCAGACAATGCCACTTGGGATCCGTCTTGGTGAGTATCGCCCGGGCAAGGAGCATCCCAAGCGATTTGCCGCCGATCAGCCCGGTTCCAATCATCCGCTGCATGACACGCACAACGTCCCCAAGGTCGAAGTACTTCATCACAAGCGGCAAAAACCGTTCGTCCCTTGTCACAACCATCTTCACCAGCCGCACAAGCAATTCGGCCGGATCGCGGTCTGGCTTCAGTCCCTGCTGAAGCTGATTCAGGACTTGTTGGGCTTGCTGAAAGGCGCGTGCCCATGTTCCCGGCCGATGGATTGTGAATTCCAGCCACGGAGTTGGAACGGACGAGAGGATGTCCGTCGTCACAGCGCTGCTTGTCACCGGGGTGAACTCTTCACCCTCCCAGCTATGGAGCATGTAAAGGGTCGGCGATTGACGTTGCCAGACCTTCAAAGGGTGGATGAAAAGGCGGTTGCTCTTCCGGTACACCTCGATGATCACCTGCGCTGTATTGAAGATCGGGCGCGTTGCATGAAAAGAATGCAGGTTTTTCTGCAACGCAAAATACGCAATTGTCTCCAGTTCGTATAAGTACGGACAGACTATCATGAAGAAATTGCCCAGCATCCGGTCGCTAAACCAATCCGCCGCCAGGTCTGACAGACAGTCGAATACATAGTAAGCGCCTGGCCCGGCGTGTTCGATCACATCCAAAATCTCGGTAACGAACCGTTCGAAACCCGATTGGGGATACAATTGGCGAACGATTGCGCCACTGTCATCTCGAAGCAACGGCGGATGATCTGCGAACCTGAAATAGATCAGCCGTCTTTTGAGGCGGCCAGCTTCCGCTGCCAGCGGACCAATCACAGGTAAGTAATCGCGGACGTCGTCGATTTCCCATACGACATTGTCGCCGGGCAGCAAGCCGGTCAATACTCGATCAAGGCTCGGCAGGCCGGTGCTTAACCTTGGTTTGTCAGAGTTGCTTTGCATTGACATCGCCGGACAAACACCATCATGTCAGTTCCGGTTTGACAACATGAAAACAATCAGGCCGCACCGCGCACGTGTTTCGCAGTATCAACGGTACCCACGCAGCAACACCACAACATGCTTGATCTGCGATCCGTGACGCATGACACGCAATACTCGAAATTCGCAGCAAACAGCAGGCCTGACAATCTCCCGTTTTGCCGGTAACAATGGAGCCGATATGCAAATGCCGAAACGCTTGAGTCCCTTGGGCTGGTTGTTAACAACAGCATTGGCTGCAGCTGCCGCGGTCTTTCAGGCCGGAGCAGCGACCTCAGCACTAACACAAGCGCAACCCCGCGTTTTCTTTCAAACCGATTTTGAGGCTGCGAATTCTTTATCGCACTGGAATGGCGAGACAAAGCTCGAACCCGGCTATCATGGCGGACGTGCACTTGCAGTCGAAAACAATCGCGAAGGAAGTGAACAATCGCGGACTGCGAGTGTTTCGATTCCCGCTGAAGCCATGCGCGGTTATTTGGTTCGTGTTTCAGCCATGGCAAAGGCTGAGAACGTCACGAGCAAGCCCAACCCATGGAACGGAGTGAAATGCATGCTTGCCATTGAAACCCCCGACCGAAAGTTGTGGCCCCAAGCTGAAATCGGCACCGGCACTTTCGATTGGCAGCGGCTCGCATTTACAACCCGCGTGCCCATGGACGCGGTCTCTGCCCGGCTCGTTCTCGGGCTCGAACAGGTCAAAGGGAAAGTGTGGTTCGATGATGTGTGTATCGCGGCTGTCAAACCGCCCGTCATCCGCATGAAGACAAGCGCTGGCGCTCAGCCTTTCAAAGGCCACGACCTGGCGCGGCTGCGCGGGGCGATGGTGAGCCCCGACATCGACGCGGAAGGCCTGCGCGTTCTTGGCCGCGATTGGAATGCAAACCTGATCCGGTGGCAACTGGTCCGCCACGGCAGACAGGGCCAGTCAATCGCCATGGAAGAATACAATGCATGGCTGGAAAACGAGCTTGGGAAGCTCGATGTCGCGTTGCCATTGTGTGAACAAAACGGATTGTACGTTGTCGTCGATTTGCATTCGCCGCCCGGAGGCAAGGTTACGTCCGGGGGTTATGCGGGGTCGGATTCGCGGTTGTTCACCGACAAGGCATGCCAGAAAAGATTCGTCGAGATTTGGGAACACATCGCCCGGCGGTACAAGGATTCGAAAGCTGTCTGGGGATACGACCTCGCCAACGAACCGGTCGAGGATTACGTCGAGGAAGGCTGCGATGATTGGCAGGCGCTGGCTGAGCGTGCGGCCCGCGCCATACGCGCTGTCGATCCTGTGCGCACAATAATCGTCGAGCCGGCTTCATGGGGCGGTCCTGACGGCTTGAACGACCTTGTTCCGCTGCCAGTATCGAATGTGGTTTACAGCGTGCACATGTACATTCCGCACTCTTTCACGCACCAAGGGGTTTATGGGTCAGGACCCGCGCTGTCATACCCGGGCGTGATTGACGGGCGACATTGGGATAAGGCGGCGCTTGAACGCGCATTACAGCCAGTGGTCGAGTTCCAGCAAACCTACGGCGTTCACATCTACATAGGAGAATTCAGCGCCATACGGTGGGCGCCAGGCGACAGTGCAGTTCGTTATTTGAGCGATCTGATCGATATATTCGAGTCACATGGCTGGGACTGGAGTTATCATGCGTTCCGTGAGTGGCACGGATGGAGTGTCGAGCATGGACCGGATCGAAACAACACGAAGCCGCTTCCGACACCAACAGACCGCCAGCTCCTGCTCCGCAAGTGGTATTCGCAAAACCAGAAACCTGCATGGTAACCGAGCCCAGCGCGCATCCTTCAGAACAGCAGCGCACTTTGATTGCCGGCCGCATCTCGAACGCAGCGAAACGTCGAAGCAATTGATCTCTTAGAGCTTGAACGCTAATGTCCAAACTCATGAAAACAATCGTATCTGCCGTCTGCGCCTGCGCACTCATTGTGACCCTGTCAGGACTTGGGGCAACTTCCGAGGTCAACTACGATGAATCGAAGGTGCCCAGCTACCTCTTGCCTGATCCGCTGCTGCTTCCAAATGGAAATCGCATCGAGAACTCGAGAGCGTGGCTGAGATACGGAAGACCACATACACTCGAGCTCTTTGCCGAACATGTGTACGGGCGATCACCAGGTCGGCCAGCCAAGATGCGATTCAAAACCTTGTCCGAAGACAAGAATGCGCTCGGCGGCAAAGCCGTGCGCAAAGAAATCCTGATCCTGTTCACGGGACAAGAGAATGGGCCGTCACTGGAACTTTTGGTTTACATCCCAAAGAACGCGCCGAGGCCTGTCCCGGTCTTCCTCGGCCTCAACTTCTGCGGCAACCACAGTGTTCATACCGATCCCGGCATAAGAATTGCCCGAAGTTGGATGCGCGATTCAAATGATGGTTCAGTCGTCAACAATCGCGCCACCGAAAAGTCGCGCGGTCTGCAGGCAACTCGCTGGGCAATAGACAAGGCGCTCGAGCGCGGTTTCGCCGTCGCCACATTCTACTATGGCGATGTCGAACCGGACCACGCCGAGGGCTGGAAAACAGGCGTCCGCGCCGCGCTAAGCAAGGACGGAAACGCGACTGTTTTCAAGCCAGACGATTGGGGCGCGATCGCCGCATGGGCATGGGGACTGAGCCGTGCCATGGATTACATCGAGCGCGACCGGGCATTGGATGCGAAACGTGTCGCTGTTTTCGGCCATTCGCGGCAAGGCAAGGCCGCCCTGTGGGCGGGCGCATCTGACAGGCGGTTTGCCATCGTGATCTCGAACAACTCGGGTTGTGGCGGTGCGGCGTTGAGCCGACGCCGGTTCGGTGAAACAGTCGAGCGAATCAACACTTCGTTCCCGCATTGGTTCTGCGGCAATTTCAAACGATACAACCACAATGAAGACGCACTCCCGGTCGATCAACATCAGTTGATTGCGTTGATTGCGCCCAGGCCGGTTTATGTGGCGAGCGCCCAGGAAGATTTATGGGCCGACCCGAAAGGTGAGTTCCTGGCCGCTAAAGATGCCGAGCCGGTCTATGCTTTGTTCAGGCTCCCCGGGCTCGGCGTCACCGATATGCCGCCAGTAAACACTCCTGTCGGCAACTATATCGGCTACCATATCCGTTCGGGAAAACACGATGTCACCGATTACGACTGGGAACAGTATTTCCGTTTTGCAGAGAAACATTTCGGCATGACCCAACGCAGGTAATCCAAAGCGCCGCCCGGATTGCGAATGCTCAGAGAGGAGTGTGGTTTTCGTGTGCGACCGGACCTCAGCAGCACCTCAGCCCACCCGACGTGCCCACCGACAGAAAAATGGGTGGCAGAGCAATACTGTCAATGTAAATGTTCGGCGCAGCGCCAAACAGTGACCTGTCCGAAGCACGCCGCGCACGGTCATGGATCAGGAACGATCTCAATGCGCATTTCACCGGCCTGAACTGGCGGGTCGATTCGCAGCGCGATCCTGGTGGCCTTTCGTCTTGCGGCAAGGTCCTCCTGAATGTCATCAGAAGCAACGTCAAGCAATGTCCCTGGCGGTGTATCAACAATCACGCGCACGGCCTTTCCGTTGTCGGCTACGCGCAAGGCGGCGGGTCCAATTTTGTACCAGCGACCGAATGTCAGAAGCGCAGTCTCAAACGTCGTGGGCTCGCTAAAAACAAAACGGTCGGTCACCTTCAACGTCCCGCGGTTCGCGCGCGAGTACACGAATTTCCGCTCGAGACGTTGCAATGTCGGCGCGTCATAGGCAGACCTGATGTCAAATGAAATCACGTCCTCGGCATCCTCGAATCTGCTTTCCATAACCACAGCGCGAGCGCTTTGGCCGGTCTTTTGCAACCGTCCCCCAATGACGGGCACTGCATGACCATAAGAATTGAGCGCACGGCTCTCGTATCGCTGTGCGCTGAATGTCCTCCGAGTGTACACTTCAGCCCCAATGTCAGGCAGGACAGGCACATTCCCGACAACGACCATAAACGTGCCCACATCATTGTGGTTGTGGTGTTCTGCATTGTGTCCGCCGTGTATTGCCACAGCGAGGCTGTTTTCCGTGAACGTCCGTGGACGACAAATCAGGACCGTCGCATCTTTGAACCACGTTCGAGGTGCGCCCGGTTCGGGCCACGGTTCTCTGTCCTTGATGACAGGCGCGGGATCGCCAGCAAGTTCAAGCGCAGTCCAGTAAAAACCAGCCCGTGTCTGAAGAAGTCCCGGTTCAATCGTGAAAGGAGCGCCAAACCGGCGCGCCAAGTAGGCCATCAAGTGCGGGTCAGGACGCGCATTCACATCGCAATCTGCAAAGGCAGGGCAAACACCTGGGACAATCTCGATTTGTGCGCCGTAAGCGGCCGGGCGAGCAGCCTCTGGCAGAGCAAGCAAATCAAGCGCGTCGCGTGTTGCTCTGCGGACCGTTTCCGCAAGAGCAGCATAATGCCCGAAACCGTAGTTCCAGTAACCAACGCCCTCGCTGCAGTAACCGTCCGATGTGAAGCCGGACAGAAAGTTGCGCGAGTAATGCGCTGCTGCGAGTGCGTACCACGCGCGCTCCTTTGGCGAATCAATCAAAGTCAGAGCCGCACCGGTAACACCTGCCAAACACACTGCGTTCCAATTGTTGTTTGACAGCAGCCAGTACTGGTCCTGCTGACCGGCAGCCATCCGGCGGTACGGAACAAAAACGCGCCGGTCAATTTCCTGTCTGATCAGTGTGCGCGTCTGTGGTGAGAGCTTGTCTCCAAGCAACGAGTCCGCAGTCGCAAGGTCCCATGCAAGCATCGCAACCGCAAGGTCGATGGTTACGGTCCTGCCGAGAAAGTTCCCCAGATCACCGTCATGAGCGGGCATTACCCAGGTCCTTTCTTTGCAGATTGAGGCGATGATTTCTTCGAGAGCAGGCAAGAACCGTCCCCTGTTTTCAATGCATTCAGCAAGCGTAAAAAGACTGATCCGGCTCCGCCGCCCGAACAACACAAGCTCACCCCGACGCCGGTTGCCGCTCTTCGAGTAGTCGAGGTACAAATCATCGGTCATTTCCGGGATGGGCGTTTTAAGTTGTTGTTCTGCCTGCCCGACGATATCGCGCAGGTCTGGGCGTGCGGCGGCCAATTCCCACGCCGCACGATTCGTGATCGACGGCCCCATCGCAAGAGGACGCGAATCCATCTTTGCAGCGAGCTTGTCCAGTTCGCCCGCCTCCGGCTCGAAAACATCAGCAGCAAGCGCCGCAATCAACCCAGCCATGAGCATTGGCATGGCCACGCTCAACACCTTGCGTCCCCAAAAGAGAAAACAACCGTTCATGGTCAGTGAATCCAAATCCTGCCCAAATCAGCGCAATCGGACAAGAACAAGCGTAGCTTCGCTAACCTGGAAATCTCACCGCTTGACAAGCCTAAGACAACCAAAGCTTCATTCCGGTGAGATTTCCGGGGCACGCATATTCCTTGCTTGCTTGAAGACACCCGTGTCGCAGACTGCTCAGGGTATGAAATATGCAGGCTAAGAACTGTGAGACGCCGAGTCGCCTTCAGCCCCGTATTTCTTGACGAAGCGCTTCTTGGATTCTTCCGTTCCGGTTGGCTGATCGCCGACGGTCTCCTGCGGTTTTGGAGCGCTGGCAGACGAAGATTCCGCCGGTCTTGCCGAAGTAACGCCCGACTCGACCGCTTCGACGAAGCACATTCGGAGGGTCATAAGCTGGCGGGTCAAAAAATCGTGTTCGGCAGGTCCAAGGTTTCCCCGGGTCTTCGCTTCCAGCATTTCGAGCGTGTCGATGTAGAACTGCGCTACTTCAAGGTCCACAGACGGCCGCGTCCCATCTTGCAGCTTTTCGCGGCCGAGGGCAATCAGCGCCATCTGGGTCAGTTGGACCACGAGCGAAATGAACAACTCGCTGTTTTGCAACTCCTGTTGACTTTGTGTGGCCCGTTGTCCTGAGGAAGGCTCAGTCATGCTCTTTACGGGATTTGCGTTTGCGAATGTCTTCCAATAGAAACTTTACAAGGCAACGCAGTCGTTGATCAACACTCGCTGTTTCCAGAATTAGCTGTTGCTTTTTTGGTTCCGGCAGAAGCGTGGCCGAAACAAGGTCCGCCAACTGTGCGGGGTCGTCCTGTTCAGCAAGGCTGCGCACAGCTTGCTCGAACAACCATGCACCTGCTGTTTTTGGGTCCGATTCGATCACCGGTATTCGCAAAGGCGCCAGTGCTTCGGCCAAACCGTCAACCGGCAGGTCGAACCCCAGCTCGATCCGTTCTGCAACCAGCTCAACTACACGCGACGCTAAAGCATGCGTTACCGCGGTCGATGGCTCTTCTGATTCGATCGGTCTGATGGCATAAATTCTGTAGGGACGATAGCGCACTGCCCGGAGCAATTCCACCCTCGCAATGCCCTGTAACATCACCCGCGAGTTTCCGTCGTCGCCCGTAACCGCCGCACGGATCAACCCGAGCCCGGCAACGCGCTCGGGTGTCTCGCTCCTCGAGCTTTGCCGCCGCATTGCAACGGCGAACATCCGGTGAGTCTGAAGCGCGTCAGCGAGCATCTTGCGATACCGCGGCTCGAATAGATACAAAGGCAACACTGCCTCGGGGAAAAGAATCACCCCTGGCAATGTCATCACTGGCACCGTCTGCGGAAACTGCATGAGGTAATAATACCAGCGCCTTTCATGAATGCAAGGGAGTCATGTACAACCACCATGTCCACAGGCGCCACAGACTGCAGCTTTAGCCGGGAAACCCCACCGGAATGACACTTTGGCTGTGCTCGGCCGGTGAGCTCGGCGAGGTTTCCGAGTTGGGCAGTTGATTAGGTTGAGCTTCGGGGGCAGGTTGACGAGGTAATGTCCGACAAAGACAGACCATTAGTTGGCCACCAGTCACAGCTCATTCCTTTCCCAAAGAATGCCGTGTGCGCGCAGCGGGCACATTTTAGCGACGCGAGCCAGGTCCCAAGCCAGAGGCAGCTCGCCACGCGTCATCGGGCCCCATGCCTGGCTAATCTGAGTCGGAGTTTCGCCAAGCTTCAACGCCGCTCTGGCGAGCAGCTCTGAGCTTTGGGAGGCGCGGCAGAAGGGCGCACCAAGTGCAACTCGGCCCGCTCCAGCAGCTCCCATTCGACCATCTCACCCGCCTGCAGTCCAATGGCCGCCGCCAAGGGGAGCGGAATATTAACATAAAAGCGCGGCGCCTGGTTCTTGGAACGAATAACCTGCACTTTTACCGAGTATGTTGCTTGCATCTCGCAATTCAACTCCAAGAGGGTAGCATATAGTCAACTGCCAAAAGCAAAGAGGTGATTCAGCTTCCAAATCCCGTTATGGGATGCATGACAACCGCCTCGTCGTGGTCAAAAACTTTGCCGATAACTCCCGTTCTCACCTTTGTCGTCCACCCCATCCCGACCTCAGTGCTCAACGGTCCCAAGAATCCATTTCAAATATCGATCGGTCCCGGCGCAGATGTCCAAGACAACGAATTCAGGCGTGTCATAAGGGTGATTGGCCAATACAAGCTTCTCGAGGTCGGCAAGAACGCTGCTGCTCGTTTTCATCAACAACAGCACCTCCGGACTTTTCTCGATCTTGCCCTTCCACCAATAGTGCGACTCGATGTTTCGAACAAGGTTTGCACACGCTATCATGCGCGCTTCGAGAGCAAGCCTTGCGAGGTTGCGGGCGGTCTTGATGTCCGGCGCGGTAACCAGGACAAGCACGCATTTTGTCGTGGATTTCATGACCCGATATTGTGCATCGGAACTGGTCCTCGAGCAACCTTGACGCGGCACCGCGACATAGCGGTTTCCCTGCAACCATTGCAATTGTCACCGGCCCGGAAACCTCATCGCTTGACAATATCAACACGCACAAAGCTTCATTCCGGTGAAATTTCCAGACACGCATATTTCCCAGCCCGGCGCAGCCGGAACCAAAGTCGCCTGACAGGCAACGCCCCCGGGCTCTTGCACCCCCGGACCTTCAACCGTCCCGTGCTGGGAACTATGCCCTGCGACTCCGTCGCAAGGAAGAGCCCGCTGATCCCAATGGTTTCTCACGCGCTGCCGCCGATGCAGTGGGCTTTGGTAGGCGCGAAGCGTTTGGAGTGCGGCAGCTCGCTGCCGCTTTGTCTCTATGCCCAAACTCCGTGCCTGTCCCCATATGGCCTCAGCGGATGCAGTGGGCGTTGGCAGCCGCGAAGCGTTTGGAGTGCGGCAGCTTACTGCCGCTTTGTTTCTATGCCCAAACAACGTGTCTGTCCCCATATCTGCGTCCGAGGGGTTCCTTCGCACACTTCGCCAGCCGCCGACCGGAACAACGGACAATTTCCGGGCCAAGCCGCAATCAGGGGGGTGCAGGAGCCGGGGCAGTGGCCGTCAGGTAGCTTTCGTTCCAGCTACAGCAAACTGCGAAGTATTCGAGCTGGCAGAGAGTTCGGCTTTGGCTAAGCCGCGAGGAGCGATTGTGCTTGCCTTTGCTCTCAGGGGCTGTTCCCATGCCTTCAACAAACGCCGCGGAATTCATCCGCAGCATGTCAGATAAAACAGGATCATCAATGAAAGTCTATCTGCTGTCCGCCCTCGTTGCCGTTGCGCTGATTATCACCGGCCAATCAGTCGCCACTGCGGCTGAACAAACAAGCCAGGTGACCGAGGAACTCAAGGAACTTGTCGCCAAAGTACAAGCCAAACTTCGAGCAGGCGAACGCTCTGAAGCCCAGCTCACTGAGGAATTGAAAGCCTTCGACGCCATTCTCGCCAAACACAAGGACGAGAAAACCGACGACGTCGCCCAAGTCCTCCTAATGAAAGCGATGTTGTACATCCAGGTCTTGAACAACGAAGAAAAGGGAAAGCAACTCATTGAACAATTGAAGAAAGACTTCCCGGAAAGCAAAGCCGTCGCACGCGTCAAGAAACAGGAAGAGGCCGAGAGAATCCAACGCAGCCTTGTCGAAGGAACCAAGTTTCCTGATTTCGATGAAAAGGACATTCAAGGCAAGCCTTTCAACCTCGCCGCCTGCAAGGGCAAGGTCGTGCTGATTGATTTCTGGGCCACATGGTGCGGACCTTGCATCGCAGAATTGCCAAATGTGCTGGCTGCCTATGAAAAACACCACCCCGCCGGATTCGAAATCCTCGGCATCAGCCTCGATACCGACAAGGCCCGGCTCGAGCAGTTCATCGCGACGAAGAAAATGCCGTGGCAACAGTTCTTCGATGGCAAAGGTTGGGAGAACAAGCTCGCCGAGAAATACGGTGTGAACAGTATCCCAGCAACGTACCTCCTCGACGCCGAAGGCAAGATTATTGCCAAAAACCTGCGGGGCCCGGCGCTTGAGGCCGCAGTTGCCAAGGCCCTGGCAAAGAAATAGCCATCGCGGTCCAAACATTCCGCCTGCCACGGCGGGCAGGGGCCACCAGCCCCGAACAATCGCCCAACGAACCGGCCTGCTTTGGCGTGCCAAGAGATGGCAGACGAACGTGGGCAAGCAAACAAGTGCTGTGCCTTGCAGCTCGCCTGTCTGATGCCGATGTCGTGATCCGAGATGTCCAGTGCGGCCTACTCCCGAACTCTCATCGGCCAGCCAACAAAGAACACCCAGACCGTCAGTCCAGTGGGATTCACAGGTTGGGACCTGCGAGTCGGATTTCGTCAAGTTCAACACGCACGCCGGCTCGAGTGCAGGGGTCGAGGCGAAGCCTCGTAATCACACCCTTCCAGCGTGGATTATCTGAGACCGGAAGTTGGTATTCGTGCCATTGGCCATCCACGCTCACGGGAAACCGAATGCTGCAGGCCTCGTTTTCCGCCCAGCGTTTGGTCCGCCAAAACAACTGGGCTGTGTCTGGAAATGCCAAGCCGTCCTTGGAACACAAACGCATCCTCAGCCTCACAACCGGAAAAGATGTTGCCATCGCTTGGGTCGGGGGGCCAAACAACGCCGGGTCGCCGCCCACGGTCTCAGCGATCAATTCGCCTTCTGTGTGCCTGACAGCATCGCATTGCATGGCGTTATTCCATCCTTCGGTGTCACGGTCGAAAGTCCACGCCGTCCGCACAGGTTGCCCCGCTGGAACATCATACGGGCCAAGCCCGACGTCATGCGGCGCGAGGTCTTCGTGTTCCGAGGCGGCCGTTGTGAACACGTCCCTGACGGCGTCCAGATATCCAAAACCGAATTCCTTGTGTGGCTCGATATAGGAACCTTCGCCCCATTCATTCCATGCTTCAATGATCACCGCTGGCAGAAGGTTGGTCTTGTCGGCACGATGTTCGAGCATGTGGCGAGCTTCCTGCAGGTGGCGTCTAAACACGTCCGGTGTGCGCCCATGACGCACCATGGCACTGTTGCCGTGCCATGGGCGGCTGTCCCACCCGCCACTGATCGGTAACATGATTGGCAGTCGGCATTGTTCGATGAGTGTTTTCCATTGCCGGTGATAGCCTTCGATCAAGGCGGAGAAAGGCCCCTGCTTTTCAGTGCCAACCAAGCCCAGCCCTGCCCAGTTGTAACAGGTAACGGCGTCGTAACCTTCGTCTTCAACCTCACGCGGCCCACTGACGCAGGCGATTATGTAAAGGCCGTTCAGACCAGCCCGTCGGCATTCTTCGCGCATGGCATTGAGCGAACGCCGCGTCCCATCGACCCCGAGATCAGCACGAAAATTGTATGGACTGAAAATGATAATGACCGGCTTGCCTTCGATTCGATAATACTCCGGTCGATTGAAATAATTGGTGATCCAAAAGCGCGCGACCGCAATGCTGTCGTCCAGCGAGTGTGTGTTGGGCGGATTGTGGTTCGCCCACAACAAACAAAACTTCAGCAGGTGACGGTAGCGCGCATTGAAAAAGCCCTCATGCAGCGCGTGTTCAAGTTGCCGACCGCCTTTGACCCAATACCAATCATAGGCGAAAAACGTTATGCCGTGTTCAACCGCCCATTTTATGTGCCAGTCGGCCACTTCAGGCGAACCTTCGCTATACCAGCCCAAGATTGGCTTGCGCTCAGGGAACCTCAAGATCGGGTTCCACTGGCCGGCATCGCGCCACCCCGGAAAATAATAAGCACCTACATCAACCCTCCCGCGAACCGGCTTGGGCTGCGGCACGTATGAGTCGTTGACCGACAACCCCAACGATTTGCGAGCGGGTATTTGCACAGACTCGCGAGCCGTTGCTGGCCCGGCGCCATCAGCAGTCACTTGCAACTTGATCTCGTTGGTCAGACCGCGATCAGCCACAACCTCCCAGCTCACTGTGGTTTCCTCGTCGATGCCAAGCCTGCGCAACAGTGTCGGCTGCCCGTTGGTTCCCAACAAGCGAAGCCCCGCGGGCAAACTCAACTGAAATTGCACATTGCTGGCTACGGCGCCACCTGCGTTCGACACGATTGCGGTTATCCTGGCTGGCACCCCAACCCTGGGGGCGGCGTCGTCAAGTGCAAACCCGTGCAAAGACAACTGCGGTGGACCCTGCGGTTCACATGCAATTCCAAGGCTGCGAACCGTTGCGGGCGATCCCAAAGCGTCGGTTGGACGAAGTCCCAGCGGAAGGACGCGCCCCTGCCACGCTTTTGATTCGAGCATGTCCACATTGTAAACACGCTGCTGGCCGTCGGCGGTTATTGGAAAGTCAAGCCAGTGCAAACCGTGAGATTTGTCTGTGGCGAAGAGTATTCGCCCATGACGCCCCGAGGTCGCGGACATGCGCACCGCGACAAACGAATTCTCGAGAGCGTCGAAATTGAGCGGGGGTGATAATATGAAGTCAGTGGCTTTGTCGATGCGCACAACTATTGCGCCGTTGGTTGCGCATAACTGCGCGCTGGCAATCGGCTGCCAGCCGATAGGCCCTCGATCAAAATCAAAATCTAGAGTCGCCGCTGCCTCCGGCATTTCCATCTCGAGAATGCGAATTGAATCCACCTCAAACCGCATCCCGTCGGCAAGGTCCAGACGCAGGCGCACGACCTTGCCCTCCTTATGCCAGAATGGGAGCAACCGATACGCGTGCCATTCTCCATCGCCAACAACGTTGAAGTCAGTGGTCTTGTCGCCCGAAAACCCGTTGTATCGCCCCTCACGGGTATTGCTCCAAAACACCTGACCGAGACCGTCACGGTCGGCACGCAAACGCACTTCGATTATTTGCCAAGGGCTGGCGGTTATGTTGAGTGAAGGTTGGTATTCGAGAATGGGATCGCTGCCAACGGCTCGTCCCGAGAGCATCCCGTCACTTACATGCGCATCTCTTATGTGATCGTTCGCCACCCAGCCACCAAAGTCGCCCTCATTGTCGAAGAGCCACTCTGCCACCACCCGTTCGGCTGCTGAAGCCAGCCCTGCTCCGATCAGCACAAGCACGAGCGCAATGATAAACGAATGCCGCCAAGCGCCGCACCGCCGCGACCAAATGGTTCCTCTGTGAGAATCACGCGTGTTGCTAAAAACGCCGCTCTTCTGCACCGCTCTGGCTCGAGCAGATCCGGGGCCGACAGCAACAGTGGGTTGGAATCGGCGGCTCGATCCGCTGGAATGAGGCCCGCCGCACAAAAGAACAGATTTTGATGTCCGGCCGGATTCTATAAGATTGCAGTGCGATGCGTTTAGGCCGAAGGCCATACTACTGCTGCTGTTTCAACGTAGCCACAAAACCGCCGTAAGGGAGCATCTTTACCATGGCGCCTTCGCCGGCGTTCGCACTCATTATGTGCCTCGTTGTGTTGAAGCTGCGCACATCGTCGCCGTCAGCAATAAGTGCCATGCTCCATGTTCCCCCGGCCAACCAAGATCCAAACCTCAAGTTGATATCTAGCGGACGGTCCTGGCCGTTGACCCCTGCGAGATACCAGACCGATCCTTTTCTGCGCGCCAATACAACGTATTGACCGGGATACCCTGCGACGAAACGCGTGTCATCCCATGCAACCGGCAGTTCTTTGAGGAACTGTCTCGGCTCCGGAGGCAACGCCCGGTAGGCTTCAGGCTTGTCGGCGAAGTGGACCCATGCCGACTCGAACAACGCTGCCAGTGCCAATTCATGCGCGTAGGTGGTTCGGTGCGGATGATTGTGGGCAGTAAACGCGACCGGAGTGTAATCCATGGGACCGACCGCATTCCGCGTAAATGGAGTAATCGTGTTTTGCACCGGAGCGCGTGTGGGGAAATCGGCGGTGAAAATGTAGTTTTCAGCGCCTTTGACTGCCTCCATGGCCATCAGGTGAGGGTAGGTTCGCGACCAACCGCGCGGCAAAGTGCAACCGTGGAAGTTGACCATGATCTGGTAGTCGGCAGCGTCTCGCAAAATGTCATGGTAAAGGGTTATGATGTTTTGTTTGTCGCTCTGGAAGAAATCCACTTTGACGCCTTTCACCCCCCATTTCTTAAGCAGATCGAGCTCAAATCGCCGAACCTCGCGATAAGTCATGCAGTCGCGCGGTTTTTCGGTGACGATGTTGTGCGGGCCGCCCGAGTTGTACCAGAGGAGAACGCCAACGCCTTTGGCTTTGGCGTGACGCAGGACGTCATGCAAACTGCCATTGTCAATGATTGTCCAGTTGGCGTCTATCAGCACATATTCCCACCCCATTTCAGAAGCAAAATCAACAAACAGCTTCTGTTTGCCAGCGTCACGCGGGCTGTCCGGGTCGGACCACCAACTCCATGCCACGCGGCCCGGTTTCACCCAATCAAAGTTCTCGAGAATGGACGGCGGCGAGACATCTTCAACCAGCGTGGATTCCACGATCGTGCCCGGCGACTCACCAAGGATAATCACCCGCCACGGCATCTCCCATGGTGTAGCTGAGACAGGAAACACGTTGCCAGTGCCATTGCCTTCTGCGGGTTGCGGAAACCGCATGCGATACACCCCTGCAGGCGCAATTCCCTGCAATCGCATTGCGCAGAAGTTGGTGCCCACCCCCGCTTCGGTGATCAGCCCCCATGCTTTGGCGTCTGCCGTGCGAAAAAGCAGCGGGAAAGACCAGCCGTTTGTGAGCGGGCAGGGCGCGCCAACGGCGAGCTCGTTTTCGTAATACGTTTCGTAAGCCGGCGAATACACCGTCACATTATCGGCTGGATGTGCCCAGATGCAGCCGTTGGTTGGCAGAGCGAAACCCGAGCTCTCGGCTGTGAGCGTGGCCATCCTCGGCTGCGAGCTTCCCAGCAACCGATACCGAAACGCCAACCCGTCGTCGTAAGCCCTGAAATCCATCTCCAGAACAAGCCCACCCTGCCCTCGAAAACCCAGTGTAACCTCATGCGCGCGATTGAATCGTTCGCGCCGCTTGCCGTGTGGTGTCGTGTAACGTTCCTCAATCAGCTTCGGAGCAGATGCTGTAACCGGTTCTAGACCTCGTGTGAGGTCGGCGTCTGAAAGGATCAAGCCCAGAGGCGAATCATGAATCACAGTGTGGCCGGCTACACTCACGCGGTAATACGGCCTGAGCCCGGCTGGATAATCGCGCTGACCGCTCAGGTCGCCCAAGTGCACTGTTGCAATGACCTTGCCATTTGGCGAGGTGACACTCCATTGATGAGGTTGGGCTGATGTCTTTGCTGCAAGAGCAAGACATCCAGCCAAAAGACAACAGCAGGTGAATCGAGCGCTTGCCATGGTATCTGATTTTGCGTTGATCATTGACGATCTTGGTTAGTGGCGCGGGCGTCGCAGTCAGTCGCAAACTGCGCCATCTGCGCCTTTGGCAAATCCTTCCTCAGCCCTTTCCCAACCGCTCTGTTGCTGATTGCTGTGCGAGCCAGTGTGCCAACTCCCAGCACTACTGCCGTTACGAATCCGCCATGCGCAGGCTCAGGCCTTGGAGAGCAGGCCAAATAATCGAAAGACATGGGGATGCCCGCGAACAACATCGCCGCGGCTGGCGCGCCTGCCTTTAGCCCGGCACCCCGCAAAGAACGATTATCAGTGCAAACAACTCCGGCCGGTAAATCGAACGAAGTGGCAGTTTGCCTGTCACATCGCTTGTTGGCAGTTTCAAATCTCACCGGACCAACCCATGTCTTTTGCGACAGTCTATGCCTTGCCGCCGGTCTCCAATTCGTCAATCTGATCCAAGTACTCAAACACCTGCTGTGCTTCTTTCTCATCAACGACGCTTAAGGCGAATCCGACGTGGACGATAACGTAGTCGCCCACCTTCGCCTCTGGCACGCAAGACAGGTTGACCTCTTTGATGACACCACCGAAGCTGACTCTGGCGCTCCGGGTCAATGGATCATCACCGGTGATACTCTCGATTCTGCCTGGAACAGCTAAGCACATGGCGGAGGCGGATAGAAATCACGAGGCGCAGCCATTATCTGGCCAAGGGCAATGCCAGCGTCGTTCGGCGGAACACGCTGGTGCCAGTACGGCCTGAACCCGGCACTGCGCAGTCGGTCGATTGTATGTTCGAGCAGGTACTTGTTCTGAAAACAGCCGCCGCTAAGCACCACTTTTTCTTCGCGGACGAACTCGGCGACTCGGGTAATCCCTTCGGCCAATGTGTTGTGGAACCGAGCCGCGAGCCCCCAGACAGGGATTTCAGCGCGCATATCGCTGATCAGCTTATCGATCATCGGACCCCAGTCGAGAACCGCATCAGCCTGTGGGTTCTTATAGGCTTCGCAACTCTTGTGCGCCGGGCATGGAACAGAGTCATTGGAACTGCTGTGCGATTTACCCCCTCGAAGTCTTGTCAGAGTAATGGGATAGGTTTCGTCCGAATCATCTTGTTCAATGATGAACTCGAGATCCATAGCCGCCTGACCCTCGAATCCGACCTCTTGGCGCAGCCCAGTAATGGACGCGACGGCATCAAACAGCCGCCCTGCACTCGAACAATGCGGCGAGTTCAATCCGTTCTTGAGCATGTGGCGGATGGATTTCAATTCAGCAGGCTTGAAAGCACGGACCGTTGGCACATCGGTCATCGAAAACGCGTCTTCGCCGTAGAGCGCGTACAACAGACCCAGCCCGGCACGACGCGGTTCCTTGATCGCTTGATCGCCCCCGGGCAACGGAAACGTTCGCAAATGCGCAACGCGCTGAAAGTTTTTCGATGAAATCCTCAAGAATTCGCCGCCCCAAATGCTCATGTCCGTTCCCAGCCCGGTACCGTCCCATGCAACCCCCAGAACAGGCGCCGGCAAGTCGTTCTCGGCCATGCACGCGAGCACATGAGCGTAATGATGCTGCACGCAAACAACCCGCTTCCCGGAAGCATGAGCCACGCGGGTCGAGAAATAGTCCGGGTGTTTGTCCGCCGCCACAATTTCAGGGGCAATGTCCAGAAGACGTTGAAGGTCAGTGCCAACTCTTGTGTGTGCGTTTGCCGCCTCCAGAGTTTCAAGGTCTCCGATATGCTGGCTCAGAAACACATGATGCCCGCGAGCCAGAGCGACCGTGTTCTTAAGGTGAGCACCAAAAGCCATCATCGGCGGCAGGTTCTCGCGCAACGTTACGGGCAACGGCGCGTATCCACGCGCGCGACGCAGCACAAGCTCCCTGCCGGCGACAATGCGGACAACCGAATCGTCCACGTGCCGCACAATCGGGCGGTTATGGACAAGGAAAAAGTCTGCAATATCGTGCAGGCGCTGCAGCGCTTCGCGCTCGTCGATACAAATCGGTTCGTCGGTGAGATTGCCGCTCGTTGCCACAACTGGCTCGCCAATCCGGGCCAACAGCAGGTGATGAAGCGGTGTGTACGGCAGCATTGCTCCAATGTTCGGGTTGCCCGGCGCCACAGCCCGGCAGATTCTTCGTGGTCCACTCCGCGCCCGCAAAATCACTATCGGCGCTTCCGGCGAAACAAGCAGGCGTTGTTCCATTGCCGACAACTCGCACTCCGCAATCACGTCTTCAATCGAGGGAAACATCACCGCCAACGGTTTCTCCTCGCGACGTTTGGCCGTTCGCAAGCGTTGAACAGCAGACTCGTCACACGCCCGAACCATCAAATGAAACCCACCCAACCCTTTCACTGCTACTATTGCGCCGCTTTTGATGGCCTGTACAGCGCGTTCGAGCGCCTCTGCCTTTTCGCAAATGGTTTCACCGCTACGGTCCCAGAATTCGATGTGCGGACCGCATACCGGGCATGCGTTGGGCTGGGCATGAAACCGGCGGTTCCGCGGGTCTTCATACTCCGCCCTGCACTCGGAACACATCTCGAACGTGGACATGGATGTGTTCTGCCTGTCGTAGGGCATCGAGTGAATTATGCTGAATCTTGGGCCACAATGGGTGCAGTTCGTGAAAGGGTATCCCGCACGCCGGTTCCCCGGCTCAAAAATCTCCCGCAGACACTCCGGACATGTCGCGATGTCCGGAAGGATCAATGCCGTTTTCTCCCCTTCATCGCTGCTCGGCAAGATTGTGAAATCGGAATAACCAACAGGATCAAGCCATGTGGTTTCCAAACTCTGAACAAAGCTGTGTGGCGGACACTCCGCCCCAATTCTGAGAAGCAGTTCGTCCAGTCTCTCCCGCGGACCTTCGGCATCGATGATGACACCCTGCGCCGTGTTGCAGACCCCGCCTGAAAGCCCAAGCTCGGTTGCCAAACGAAAAATGAACGGCCGAAATCCCACGCCTTGGACAACACCCCGGACGACCGTGCGAGCTCTCGTCGCCTGCGATTTCAACTCGCTGGTTGTCCGTGTTCGATTCTCCAAGATTGAACTCATTCGTCCGGAAATGGTGCGTAAAATCCGACCAAATGTGAGTGCGCTGCGCTGAGCCGCTTGTGAAGAACTTCCGCAAGCCGCGACGCAAGCTCATAGCCAAAACGGGGGTCCTTGTCCGCTTCGGCGCGCAGTTCGGCGGTCTCCCAAACCAGCGCGTCGGTTTCTTCGACAACCCGCGCTGTAAAATGCCATTGGTAGGGTGGAAACAGCCAGGACCAACCGAGTGCTTCGCCAGAGCCAACGGCCTGGATGGGAACCTGGCCCTGAGGCGGAACGTAAGCCTCAAGTTCGATCTTTCCCTTCAGAATCAGATAGAAGTGATGCGCGTCATCGCCTTCGTGAGCTATGATGTGTCCCGGTGCAAATCGCACCCGGCGCGCCGATTTCGCGAGGATCGCAAGGTGGTCCTGATCCACGCCCCTGAAAAACGGCTGCTGCTCGATTATCCCTTGCAGGTCTTCTTGCATACGCTCCGCTACGGCCCAGTTGCGCGATTGACCACCCACGGTCTCACTGCGCATGCCGCACACAGCCGTATTGTGTGCTCATATTATCCTTGTGCAAGCCCGATCAGCCGACAATTTCACATCAACGCGGCGCCCCATACCAGTATGAGGTCACCCCGATAAGCCCTGCCCTCCGCCATCACATTTCACAATCAAAGGGCCCAACGCCCGCCCTATCACAGTAATCCTTCGGTGTATTTCGAGTGTTTCGTTGTATAATGATGTCCCCGCACCACTACAATCATCCACAGAACCACGTCCAAACTTCATACGTGAAACGCGATGCGTGATGTATCGCATCTCAGCAAAAGGGCGTCTTTGACACGGAATAGCTCCCAAGTTGCGTTCCCGCCTTTGGCGTCGCTTCTTACGAAAAGGCAGCAGGGTGTTCCTCTTAATGGACACTTCTGTCTCGCAACGATGCACGACGAATTGTGGATTGGAAGGCTGTTGTTCTCGGGATTCTCCGGGATCTACATCGCAATGGGGACACACTACCCCGATAAAACCCCCGCTTCACCCCGGAACCTCGCTGACACACTGGCCCCGTTTGACTCCCGGAGTGTGTTGTGCGATTTTACCCCCAAATAGAGGGACAGACACGATGTTCTACACGCCGGTCGCGGTTTGTAGTCCGGCCTTTGGGCCGCTCAAGGACGATTTAGGAATCCGCGCGCTTTAAACCGCGATGGATCTCCATTAGGCGGGGAATCTCAGCAGAAAAACGGTTCGTGTGTGCCCAGTTGGCCGAACGTCGAGATTTTCGGACTGGGCAATCCCCATGGCATCATGCCCCACCACAGTCGCCCAATGCACAAGGCGCTGCCTCGCGAATTCACTGATTACTGATGCGGTTTGTTTCAGCCCCGGCCGGAGTTGTCTTCGCCAATTCCTCGATCTTCTTTTCAAGCCGGGGCCTCAGAGCCGGCATCTCAGTCAGAAGACGCCGGCAAACCCCAATTGCAACGTCAGCCTTGTTTTGCGATTCTGCCAGTTCAACTGCCGCGAGACCCGCGCGTTTGACCCAATACGGGTCTGGCGTTTCGCCTGCACGGAGGTTGCGGCCATAAAGAATGCGAAGGTAATGATCCATTGCCTGGCTCAGAACAGGCTGACGTTCGCCCTCGGCCAGCAGGACCGCCTGCTTTTCGCGAACCACCCCCAGTTCAAACTCGGCCTGACTTCTCACTGCGATGCTTGCTGGCGATTGAATGACCTTGTTGAAGGCTTCGGCAGCCATCTCGTAACGCTTTGCGTCCTGTGTTGCCAATTGCAGATGGCATTCGCCTATCCTGCCCCATGCCACATACGCCAGCTCGTTGGTGGGCCAGTTGTCCGTGATTTTCGAAAACGCGTTAATCGCTTCACCAAAACGCGCCAAATTGTTGGTTTCTCCACCGGCAGGTTCCAATGTGAACGTATCGCCCCTAAAAAGATAAGCCTCGGCAACTATCGAAATCGGAATGGGAGACGTGGCCACATAAAGAGGGCCGTTCGTAATTATCCAGTCAAAATGGTCCCGCGCACTTCGATAGCTCTGCCGCGCCACGGCAGCGCGCCCGGCCATGAGCCGTGCGCGGTACGCAATTTCTCTCATGGCCGGATTGGTGTTCTGAAGGATGGCGCGGTTCTGGAACTGCAGCTCTGCCTTTCCGTAGTCTCCCTGACTAAAGTAGTACTCTCCGATCAGGTACTGGGCCAGTGCCACGTTGGGGTTATCAGGGAATTTTGCGCAGAAATCTGCCAGCAGGCTGACCGCGTTTGTGTCGGGTTTTGCCCTGTATGAAAGCCGGGCGAGATCAAACGAAGCCCGTGCAACAAGCGATGCCGGCACGTTGGTCTTCCCCCCGTAAGTGCCGAACCACCCCTTAAGGGCGCTGATTGCTTCATTGATCAGGTTCTGCTGCTCATAAGTTTTGGCGATTTCGAGCCGCACTTCAGGCAGCAACACCGAGTTGGTGAATGTGTTTGTAAACGTTTCGAAGACGGAACGCGCCGTCTGCGAATTGCCAAGCCGGTTGTGCGCGTGGCCCAGCAACAAAACTGCACTCGATGTCAGATCATCGGCGGGATATTGCTCGACAAGCTTCTGCATTGCCGCGGTTGCCGCCGCGATGTCGTTCATGTCAATGCTCGTTCGAACAACTTGGAACAGCGCCTGCGCAGCAAGGGTGTTTGTCCATCCCGGTGCCGCGGCCTGATTGGTTGCCACAACCCAGTAATTGGAACGCGCAGCCGGAAGATCCCCCGCCAACACCTGCGAATCCGCTAATTTGAACGTCGCCATGGTCTTCAGAGCCACATCAAAAAGCGTCTCCGCGGCCTTCCTGAAACTCGTTGACATGTCAACAACACGATTTGTCCCTTCCTCCCATAAACACATGCCACGGTATAAGTATGCATGGCCAATGAATTGGCTCGATGGATGATTGGTCACAATCAGGTCAAACTGAACACGCGCTTGCTGCAGAAGGTTGCTCAGAGACACCCCACCAGAAGGCGCGGCCGCTTCGACCGATTGTTTCAAAGCCCGGTACTGGGCCAATCGCAGCTCGCCAATGCTGAATGTTGCAATGTCCAAGAGTTCGTCCCCGGGATGCCCCGCAACAAATGATTCCAGCCACTTGGCGGTCTCGGGAACATTCGCGGGCGCCGAACCAATCGCGACGATCCGTTGCAAAGCGGTTCGGCGCTGGCTCGCCGGCGCGTTCTTGATCAGGGCGCGCTCGTACGCAAGTCTCGCCGCTTGGTGTTGCCCCAGTTTCTCGAGCGCTTCCCCTTCGATCAGCGCTGCCGAAGCTTGGAGCTCGGGTGCAACGCTGTTTGTAACTGAGGTCCAAAGGTTCGTCACACAAGCCAACGTCTCAGTCCACCGCTGCGCAGCCGCATGAATCCTCGCCATGAGATACGACCTCTGCCATGCGAGGTCAGGCGGCATCGAACGGCTTTCGAGTTGTTTCAGAACCGATTCAGCTTCGTTCGCCCTGCCTGCAGCAAGTTGAAGTTCAGCCAGCAGCAGCATGCCGCGTTGGACCCATATCTCATCCGGGTGAGCTGCGGCTTCCTTTTGAAAAAGACCATCTGGAACGCTCAGGAGATTGATCGCTCCGGCTGTGTCGCCCGCCCGATGTTTGGCGTGCGCCTGATGATAGGTCGCCTGCAAACGCATCGGCGAATTCGTGTGCGTATCAAGAAACCGCCCAAAAGCATCGGCTGCGGCTTTCCAATCGCCCTTCGATGCCAGAGCGCTCGCATGCCAAAAATCGAACTCGTCCCGCTTCTGTGCGGATCGTTCCGCTGTTTCTTTCAGAATGGAGATTGCATCATCTACGCGCCCGAGTTCCATCCTCGCACGCGCCTGGATCAGCCAAACCTCCGGCAAACACTCCGAATTTGGGAACTGTTTGACAAACTCAGTTGATTGACGATCAACAGCCTCATACAGGCCGTCCGCAAACATCTTCCGGAGAGCTTCGACAGCAGCGGTTTCCTCCGGGGTGGCGCACCTGGCAGCCAGCGAAAACACCGCAAGCACCGCCACAACGGCCAGCAATGAAAAACTCTTTAACAACCGGGTCATTGATTTATTGGACGATTCGGATCGTTTGCGTATTGCCTTGCTACAGCCGGTGCACCTAAAGACGCTGTTCTGGCAAGCTGCTGCTGGCCATGGCTCTGGACACTGGCAACCGCCCTGGCAAGAAGTTTCTTAAGCACATGGCCGGTGTGACTTGCTGAGCAGCGCATGATCACATCGGGCGGCCCTTCAGCAACGATGAACCCACCAGCGTCACCCCCCTCCGGGCCAAGGTCGATTATCCAATCAGCACATTTAATCACGTCGAGATTGTGCTCAATAACAATGAGTGTGTTGCCCGCCGCTCTGAGTTTGAAAAGCACATCCAACAATCTCTCCACATCGTGAAAATGCAAGCCGGTGGTTGGCTCGTCGAGGAGATAAACCGTATCCCCAACAGAACGTTTGCTGAGTTCGGTGGCAAGTTTGAGCCGTTGTGCTTCCCCGCCGCTCAACGTGGTCGCCGCCTGCCCAAGCTTCAGATACCCCAATCCAACCTCGGCCAACGTCGCACAAGCCTCGTGTATGTTCGGAATGGCACGGAAAAACGAAACCGCTTCCTCGACCGTCAGCTCCAGCACGTCAGATATGTTCAAACCCTTGTACGTGATCTCCAGTGTCTCGCGATTGTAGCGCCGCCCCGAACATGCCTCGCACGTAACGTACACCGGCGGAAGAAAATTCATCTCGATCTTCATCACGCCATCGCCCTGACATTTTTCGCACCGCCCACCCCGCACATTGAAACTGAAACGCCCGGCTTCATACCCGCGCACCTTGGCCGCAGGCAAACTCGCAAACAAATTCCGGATGTGATTGAAAATGCCTGTGTATGTGGCCGGATTGCTGCGCGGCGTCCGCCCGATCGGACTCTGGTCAATGACCACAAGCCTGCCCACATGTTCGATGCCATCGATCGCCGTGTGCGCGCCAGGATGCTCTGTGCTCCCGTAAAGCCGCCGCGCCAGTGCCCGCCGCAAAATGTCATCCACAAGCGTGCTCTTCCCCGAACCACTTACGCCTGTCACACATGTCAATGCACCAATCGGGAATCCCACTGTAATGTTCTTCAGATTGTTCTCACGCGCCCCTATAACCCGCAGCCATCCCCGTTCGCCGGGCCTGACTCGCTGTTTTGGCGGAGTTATGGCCAATTGGCCCCGCAAATAACGCCCGGTAAGCGATGCAGGATTCGCTTCAATCTCGACTGGCGACCCCGCCGCCACCAGTTGGCCGCCATGAACACCCGCCCCGGGACCAAGGTCCACCACGTAGTCCGCGCGCCGTATCGTCTCCTCATCGTGCTCAACAACAATCACCGAATTGCCAAGGTCCCGCAATTCTTCAAGGGTTCGCAAAAGCCGCTCGTTGTCGCGGTGGTGCAACCCGATGCTCGGCTCGTCCAACACGTAAAGAACCCCAACAAGCCCCGCCCCGATCTGCGTCGCAAGCCGAATTCGCTGTGCTTCACCGCCACTGAGTGTGCCGCTCTCGCGGTCAAGTGTCAGATAGTTGAGGCCGACATTCCTCAGAAAACCAAGCCGATTCCTGATTTCCCGGACAATCTCGCCCGCGATCTGTTGCTGAAAAGGTGTCAGCTCAAGCTCAGAGAAGAATCTGTCGGCAGATTCAACCGACAACGAACAAACATCCATTATCGACAGCCCGGGTATTTCAGGGCCGCTTTCCCCGCCCGACGACGCCACGTAACGACGGCGCATCTGCATGTCGCCTATTCTGATGGCAAGTATCTCGGGTTTCAAACGCCTTCCCCCACAGGCATCGCAAGGCTGCAGCGCCATAAACGCCTTCAGTCGGCCCCGGGTAAACTCACTTTCGCTCTCCTTGTAAATCCGTTCCAAATTGGGCAGGACACCCTCAAACGGCCGGGTGACCTTGCTCATTTTGCCTGCCCGCCAAAACGTGAACTCGATCTGTTCGTCGCCAGAGCCGTGCAACAAAACGCGTTTGAACTGTTCTGGCAGGTCTTTGTAAGGCGTATCAAATCCCACGCCGCAATGCACCGCGAGACCTTTCAAGATGCTCTTGTAATACCCGATCATGCGCTTCCCGGTGCGGCGCCACGGAACCACAGCACCTTGTTCGAGCGATCTTGTGTCGTCGGGAATCACAAGCTGCGGGTCAAAAACGTATTTTTGCCCCAGCCCATGACACACCGGGCACGCCCCCAGCGGGCTGTTGAATGAGAAATGTTTTGGTGTGGGGGTGTCGAAACTCTTTCCTGTGGCCGGGCTGAACCTCTTGCTCGAATACATCGTCTCATTCCATGGCGCGTTGGCGTCCGACCCCGCGGACTGAAGCAGAAGAATCAGCCGCCCTGCCCCCCATTTGAGCGCCGTCTCGACCGAATCCGCCAGCCGGGATCGTATCGCGGGATCAACAACGAGCCGGTCAACAACAACGTCAATTGTATGCTGAGATTTCGGGTCCAGCCTCGGGCGGACGTTGCCCGCAAGCTCCATCAGCGCCCCGTCAATGCGGGCTCGGACGAATCCCTCGCGCGCCAGTCGTTCGAGCACATCGCGGAATTCACCACGCTGATTTGAAACAACCGGCGCCAGAACCATTATCCGCGTTTTCGGAGGATGCCCCAGAATCCGGTCCACTATCTCGCTCGAGGTCTGAGAAGTCACCGGCTGCCCCGTGTCAGGGCAGTACTGTTGCCCAATGTGCGCAAATAGCAGCCTGAGGTAATCGTAGATTTCCGTGGCCGTGGCGATCAACGACCGCGGGTTCGTGGCAGCGGTGCGTTGCTCAATCGCAATTGCAGGTGACAGCCCTTCGATGAAATCCACGTCGGGCTTTTCAAGAAGATCAAGAAACTGGCGCGCATAGGTCGAGAGCGACTCCATGTACTTGCGCTGGCCTTCGGCAAATATCGTGTCAAATGCAAGTGATGATTTGCCCGAACCGCTCACGCCCGTGATAACCACCAGTTTGTTCCTCGGAATCGACAGCGACAGGTTCTTCAGATTGTGAACCCGCGCACCGCCGATTCTGATAAAATCGTGTCCCATCTTAACCTTCTCTGCTCAAATGCATGCCAATCAAACTACCTCAATGGTGCTTCGCTGCAAAGCCAGCTTCTACCACCCTCTCCAACCACAGCCTCTCCAGCTCAATGCAAAGAAACACGGAACAGACAGAACATCAATGACCGGTTCAAATCAAGTTCATCGTCTCAACTGGACCATCTCTGCTGAACTGTCTTCTAACCACGAAATCCCACTGGCCATCAGTGAGGCCGTCACAACGGCACGGCCTTTCGGACTGAGTCCGTATCGATGTGTGCGGCTCGGTTTGCACAGGATGCCCTGCGCGCGGAGCCGGGTGCTGTTCCTGCCGACCAAGCCGCGCCAGATATTTCGCAGACTGGCATGACCGAAAGTCCTCATCAGCGGGCGCAAAAGCCGGTTCGCTGCGCTTCAGGCAGCTTTGGTTCCGGCTACGCCCCGCCGCGAAATATACGGCCTTAGGTTTCTGAGTTGTTGTCTCATCAGAAACGGGTCAAGACGCGCAAGTATGAAATATGCCAGTCGATCACGCACCCTGTGCCACAACGTGCGCGATGATCGCCATGCCTCGAACTGGACGCGAATCGAGTGCGCAAGGTGATCTTCAAACGCCGCATCGGCTTCACGGATTGTCTCGGGCAAAACAAGTCGCACCATCAGTTCATAGTTGATATGCAAACTGCGGGAATCGAGATTCGACGAGCCAACGTACACCGCAGAATCGGTCACCACCAGTTTGCTGTGCAAAATCTGCGGTTGATATTCGTAAATCTCAACCCCTGCCCGCATGAGCCGGGTGTAGAAACTCCGGCTCGCCATCTGTGCCAGTTTCACGTCACTCCGCGCAGGCAAAACCAACTGAACCTGAACACCACGTCGCACAGCCCGAACCAGCGCTCTTCGAATCCGAACTGTCGGAAGAAAATAAGCTGACACAATCCTGATCCGCTTTGCTTCAGCGAAATCAAGGAGAAGGGCGCGACTGATTGCGTTCCTGCCTCGCCCGGGCGCGCTCAGCAGCAAGTCACCGTCGGGACAAAGAACCCTCGACCGAAGGGCTGTCTTGCGCAGCCGGGTCAAAACCCGATGCGGCCTGTCTGCCATCTCAAATAGCGTGTCAAATGATACCGCCAGTTCCTTCACAAGCGGCCCTGTCATTCCCATCCCCAAATCACGCCAGCCGCGTGTCACTCCGTCGCCTTCGTATTCTGATGCTACGTTGAATCCACCAATGAACGCTTTCTCGAGATCACACACCAGTAGTTTCCTGTGATTGCGGAAAGTCCAGCGCTTGAAGTTCAGCGGATTGAACCACTTGAATTCGCCACCAGCCCTGACAACTGGTGCCCAGAATGACTCCCCAACGCCGTAGGACCCAAAAGCGTCAAGCATCACACGAACCCGCACACCCCGCGCACAAGCCCTCTCAAGCGCAGTCCTAAAATGCTCACCGATCTGACCCGCACTGAAAATGTACATCTCAAGGCGCACGTCGCTCATGGCCTCGTCAATCGCGTTCAGCATCATGGCAAATGCTTCGTCGCCGGTTCTGAGCCAGAAGTATGACCCGCAAGCCATTGCAACCAACATTGGATTGTCCCCATTGCTGAAAGGCAATCCGAATTCTTTGGCAAAGCTCCGCGGGCAGCTTCGTCTTTGGCTGAATGCTGACTCGAATGAATTGGTCCCACTTGACCTTTTGCCCGGAAAGGACAGATTATCCATGCCCCGCCTGTTGTCACTGATGCACGGTTTTGCATGCAAACCGCATTTTTGCCAAACGGCGGAGAACAGACCCACGGCAGGTCCGACAACTCGGACATGCTCGCGGCTGACTTTGTATGGAACGTATTCGGAACATAGCAATTATCGCGCACGTTGATCATGGCAAGACCACGCTGGTCGATTGCCTCTTGAAGCAGTCCGGAACTTTCAGGGCGAACCAGGCCATCGCTCGCGAAGAGCGCATCATGGATTCCATGGACCTCGAGCGGGAAAAAGGTATCACCATCCGCGCCAAAAACGCGTCCTTCAAGTACAAGGATTATCGTATCAACATCGTGGACACTCCCGGTCACGCCGATTTCGGCGGCGAAGTCGAACGCGCCATGAGCATGGTTGACGGCGTCTTACTTGTCGTCGATGCCGCTGAAGGCCCACAAGCACAAACCCGTTTCGTCCTCAGAAAAGCTCTCGAAGCCGGCGCAAAACCAATCGTCGTCATTAACAAGATCGACCTCGAAAACGCACGCCCGGACGTTGTCCTCGACAAGGTTTTCGACCTGTTTGTGCAGCTACGCGCAACAGACGAACAACTCGATTTCCCATTCGTTTACACCAGCGCAAAGGATGGCACTGCCAAGCTTCACCTCGATGACCAGTCCAACTCAATGGTCCCTCTCTTCGAGACAATCGTAAAGCACGTGCCCCCGCCCAGAGCATTCGCCAGCGACGGTTTTCAGTTGCTCGTCGCAAACCTCGATTACAGCGACTACATGGGCCGAATCGCTTTCGGGAAAATCTACTCCGGAAAAATCCGTAACGGCGACCCCGCTGTCTGTGTCCACGGCGACGGGCACAAAACAGAAGGCAAAATCACCTGCCTCTACAGATTCGACGGCCTCAAACGCATTGAAGTCCAAGAAGCACATGCCGGGGACATCGTTGGCATCACCGGCTTCGAAGATGTTTTCATCGGCGAAACCATCGTCGATAACCCAGAACGCCCGGCCCTCCCGTTCAAGCCCATCGACCCGCCCACAATACAAATGGAATTCGCCGTCAACGATGGCCCCCTGGCAGGACAAGACGGACGATTGGTCACAGCCAGACACATCTGGGAACGCCTCGTCAAAGAAACCAGAACCAACGTTTCCCTCCGCGTCGAGCCGACCCAGGACCCAAAAGTGTTCGCAGTCAGCGGCCGAGGCGAAATGCAAATCGCTATCCTCGTCGAACAAATGCGCCGCGAAGGTTACGAGGTCCTGGTTTCGCGTCCCGAGGTCCTGTGGAAAAAGGACGCAAACGGTAATCTCCTCGAACCCATCGAACGCCTCTTCCTTGAGATTCCCGAGGAATCAATGGGGCCCGTCCTTGAAAACCTTTCATGGCGGAAAGCCGAGATCACTCATCTCGTCCATCACCACGGCGAAATCAGCATCGAAGCACTGATGCCAATGCGCGGGCTGATAGGATTCGAAACCGACCTTGTAAACCTGACGCGCGGTCTGGGTGTGATGAGCCACCTCTTTCATGGATACGGACCAGATCGCGGCGAAATCCCAGCACGCAAAAACGGCTCCCTCGTCAGCATCGAGGATGGAGTTGCCACCGCTTACGCCCTCAATGCCAACCAGGAACGCGGCCGGCTCTTCATTGCTCCTGGTGAAAGAGTGTACCGAGGAATGATCGTTGGGGAAAACTCGCGCGAAAACGACATCCCAGTGAATCCTTGCAAAACAAAACACCTCACCAACATGCGATCCAAAGGCGAGGGCGTCGGCATCCAACTCGAACCACCGTTGAAAATGAGCCTCGAACGTGCCCTCGAGTACATCGGCCCCGATGAATATGTCGAGGCAACGCCCAAAAACATTCGCCTCCGAAAAAAGATTCTCGACGAAGTCCAACGCAAGCGCGCCACACGCGATCGAACAGTCAAATTGGCGGCCGCATGACACACCCAAGGCTGGCGGCCAACCGACGGCCGGCCTTGCCAGATGATTCGCTCCGCTCGGTTCATGCTTTCAGTTATCAGCGAAGCGGATGCGCTCCGAGATAAATTTAACCCTGCACAACTTATGCCGATGCAAGCGCTGTTGTTCTAGCCCGGAAATCTCACCGCCTGACCTGCTCAAAACACTCAAAGCTTCGTTCCGGTGGGATTTCCGGAAGGTACACAGCAATGGTGAGGCTGCCCCGATACTCCGACAAAGCCCTCCACTTTACCACAGAGCCTTGCGAACACCCTGGCCTCGTTTGACTCCCGGGATGTGTTGTGCGATTTTACCCCCAAATAGAGGGACAGACACGATATTTGGGCGACCCGGGTTGTGACCCGGACCCGCCCAACCAGTCGGCCAATGGGAGGCACGGCTGCGTGCCTGTCGCCCTGTTGCAAGGAGAATAACAATACAAATCAAGGAGGTTGTAATGAGACTGCCCAGAATCAAACTTCAGGGTAAAACCGTGGTCTATCACTGCATGTCTAGAATCGTCGGCAAGG
>JAAYVR010000001.1 GCA_012517065.1 Verrucomicrobiota bacterium
AAGCGCCAACGGCGCGGCCTCATACCAGCGTGGGGCGAAGCCCCACGACCCAACGGTGCGGTCCCATACCAGCGGGGGCGGATAAGGCCATTCGCTTGGCATACCCACAGCCCGGTTGAACGTTGTAAGTTGAGCGTTGTACGTTGAAAGTTCTCACAGGTTGATCAGCTCGGTGATCTTTTTCGAAACGCACAACGTGCAACGCTCAACGTTCAACGTTCAAAGGTATTCCTGCTCGATGAATGCTGGTTTCAAAGCCGCCTAAAGGCGGGACTCTGGCAGCCGTGGGCGTACCATCGCCAAGAGCGTGTGCCAACCTACCGCCCTTAGAGTTCCGCGTTTACGCGGAACCCCGTCCTAATCCAAAAGCCCTTTCGCGTCTTTCGCGTTCTTTCGCGGTTGAAACCACTTGGGCCGCTGACCCAGGCTGGTATGAATCGGGCCTTCGGCCCTTGTCAATTCGTGCGGACCAGCAGTGGTGACTACATCAAGACACTTGTTAGTGTCCCTTGTCCCGGGTCTTCGGTCCATGGTCTATGGTCTTTGGTCCCCTGGTCCCTGGTCCATGACAACCGGCCCTTGCTCCTTGCCCCCGACTTATCGTCTCTCACAGGCTTCTGGTAAGCGTCACGAGCTTCTCGAAATGACTGTCGTTATGTTCCAATCCTGTGTCGTGGTGCTTTGCACAAGCAACAATCAGAATGTCCGCGGATGGAATCGTAAGACCTGTGTCGCGGCAGCGCGTGGCAAGCCGCTGAGCCAGCTTCCAAACAGCGTGTGGCGTGTCAAGACATCGCAGATGCGATTGCATTTCAGACAGCTTCTTCTTTTCAGCGGCGCCGCGCGCGCCATTCCACAGCTCCAGCAGCACCATATCACAGAGGACAGCCTGATCACCAAGCACCAGCGTCTCCACGCGCTTTGCAACCTCGCTATCGCCCGGCCGCAGGTATTCAATCCATGCCGATGTATCCACCAAAGTATCCCGACAGGTGCTCACCTGGCATCTTCCCTCAACTTCCACAGATCCTCTTGAGTCATGAAATCGACGAACATCCCACGCAACCTTGCGTTGAGCTCACGGAGTCGGTGCATGCGATTGAACGTGTTCACGGCTGTCACGACGGCCTCGCGCTTGGTCTTGGCGCGAGTGAACCGCATGGCATCCTCGAGCATGTCATCAGGAATATCAATCGTCGTTTTCACGCTTCAAACTTAGACAGACTCTAGATTCCGTCAAGACCTAGGGCGGCATATGAATCCAGCATCTTCGGATGCTCAAAACGCTGTGAGCCGAACCGCGAAATAAAGTAAATGCGCTAAAAACGCGTTGGAGAAAGACACAGCCCCAGGAGCGCGGCCGTCCCCGGCCGCATCAACCCACCGCACGCCGTTTTCCGCCCCTGCCAGAGTTTGTCGGCCCCGACCCTCCACGCTGCGGAATAAGCCCTTTGCGCATCGCGTAACTGACCAGGTCCACGTGGCTGTGCAACCCGAGTTTCCGCATCGCGCTGGCCCGGTGCACCTCGACAGTCCGTTGGCTGATCGACAGCCGCTTTGCAATGTCCGCGTTTGTGCAGCCCTCAGCTACAAGCTGAAAAACCTGTTTCTCCCGTGGCGTCAAAGTGTCATAAACGTCAAACACCCCGGATTTCGAGTGATTCAGATACTGACGAATCGCCACATCCGAAAACGGCGAACTCAGAAAATGCCGGCCTGCCATCGCCTCGCGAACGGCCTTGACAAGGTCCATCGAACCAGACTGTTTCAGCACAAAACCGAGAGCACCCAGTTTGAGAGCTTCCACGACAAACGACTCGTCATCTTGCATGGTCAAAATGACAATTCGCGTCTTGGTCGAGCGCCGTTGAAGCTCGCGCGTGACTTCGATCCCCCCAAGCCCAGGTATCCCTATGTCAAGCACCAGAACGTCTGGCTTCAGGGTATCCACCATTTTAAGTGTTTCGATGCCGTCCCCTGCCTCGCCTACGACGACAAACTCCGGTTCATGCTCGAGCAACGCTTTCAGGCCTTGTCTGATCATCGTGTGATCATCGGCCAGCAGTATTGATACCTGTTTCACCGACCGCTCCCCCCAATGGAAAATATGCTGTGATGTACGTGCCAGCCCCGGGTTCAGACTCGATCGACAAACTCCCACCCGCCATCTTAACCCGCTCTTCCATGCAGGCCAAACCAAGCGATGCTTTCCTCCGCCGCGCTTCCGCAAGGTCAAACCCGCGCCCCTCGTCCGCAACCTGCACAAACAAACCCGACTCGTTCTCCCACACCCGCACAACAGCAGAACTCACGCCCGCATGCCGGACAATGTTCGTCAGCGCTTCCTGTACAACCCTGAACGCCGCAGTCTCTACCTCAGACCGAAACCGCCGCCCCTCCATGTCAAGCTGCTGAACCTCCACTCTCACACCCGACAACCTCGTGCACCGGTCAGCACACCAAATCAGCGCTGCCACCAGCCCCAAATGATCCAACATCGCCGGCCGCAAATCCAACGACATGTCCCGCACCGCCGATAGCAGCTCTTTCGTCATCGAGCGCGCTTCAAACAACAGCTCGCTCATCGCCTCCGGCGCCTGCTTCAGACACATCTCAAGCGTCCCGCACAGAATCGTCAGCGACTGCCCAAGTTCGTCGTGCAGCTCCCCGGCAAGACGACGCCGTTCAGCCTCCTGTAATTCGATCAGATGTTGCGTCAGCGCAGAAAACCGCGCCGCAGCTTCGCTGCACCTCGCCTCAGCTTCTTTCCGGGCCGTTATGTCCCGAAACACGGCCGCCAACGCCTTCTTTCCCCCGTAAGGCGCAACATGCGCGCTGATATCAACGTAAAACACCTTCCCCTTTCGCGTCTTTACCGGAATGTTCTCGGCCGACCTCATCTCCCCCGCAGCAATCTTGTCAAACTTCGCAAGAATCTCCGGCAGGTTCTCGGCCGGATGTATGTCTTCCACACCAAGATTTGGAAGCTCGTCCCGCGCAACCCCGATCATCTGCAAAAACGCCTTGTTCGCCGCCAAAAACTTTCGCGTCACAGGATCAGTTATGACTATCCCGTATGGCGCACTATCGAATACCACACGGTACCGGTCCTCCGTCTCCCGTAATCGCGCATCCGATTCATGACGCGAAATCGTCTCGCGGACAAATCCCGTGAACAACCGCGTGTTCAACATCGCTTGCCCGCCCAGTTTGGCCATCTGCATCAGGAACAGCTCGTCATCCGATGTAATCCGGCCATTCCAACCACCCGTCCCGAACAAAACCAGCGTCCCAAAGTTCGTCCCCTGAACCCTCGCCGGTATAATCAGCAATTCCCGTATCCCAAGCTTCTGCACCAGCGGCCTGCGCTCCGGCCTCAGCAACCCACATAATTCTTCCGGCGAGCCCATCGCAACAACCACAGGTTCTCCGGTGGCCATCGCTTCGCCAGTTAACCCCTTCTGCGTGTCTTGAGGTGCCGACCTGAGCGATTCCAGAACAGCCGCCGCCTTGTCAGGATCTCCATCGTAACACGCCGCAACCTCAAGCGTGCGCTGATCAGACGACAAAAGGCTGTAAAACACGGGCCCACCGTACATCGCCCCAGCCCTGCGCACGATCAGATCAAGAATTTCATGCGGCCGTGCAAGCGCCTTTCCAAGCGCCTCAGTGATGTCAAGGATTGTGCGCAGCTTGTCTTGAATACCAGACAAACCACTCGCTTGCGACAGCGGCGTAGCTGCCATTCCGCTCTGGGCCGTCCCCATCCCCCCACCGGCCCCGATGCCACCTGAAGAGTTCATTTCCCCACCTAAAATTATTGGTGGGATTTTAGATGCACCAACCCGGTTGGTCAAGAAAGATTTACGTCTCTTCTTCATGCCTTCTCGGATCGATTATGCGCCGGCCGCTCCAACCAACGCAGCCACCACAGCAATCCCAAGAACGGTATCAGCGACAGCACAAAGAAAATCGGCCCCCCACGCCGGTGCAACGCAGAGTCAATTATACCGACATCCAAATTCGCCGACAGCATCCCAATCGTGAACACGCGAAACCCGTTTCTCAGTATCCCCAATGGCACAACCACCAACGCCAATACCGCCCGTTTCCACCCGCTCCGCAAAAACATATGCCCCGCCAACAGACTCGTTATAAACAGCACCAAGCTCGACCTTATCCCGCTGCACTCACGCGCCACTTCAATCGATATCCCCGGCAAATCAAATCGTAATCCCTCCCGCAAATACGGCGTCCCGCCAATCGCAAACAGTAAATGCGATGCTTCAGCAGACGCGTATTGCAGAAATGTCTCGATCGCGTCCATGACCGCCACCGGGAAAGGCACCATGAACACAAGGAAAACCCACGGGAAAACCAGCACACGCATCGCCTGCACACCAAGAAAGATAAACCCGCCCGCCGCCAAAAAACACACGTACGGCAACACCGTCAAAAACAGGTAATCGTCACGCACCAGATCGGTCCCTCGCCTCTTCAATGCAAAGTATAAACCCAATACAACAATGGCAACCAACCCCAACAAACCCGCCCCCAGCCATCCACCCCACCGCCCATCCACGGTCGAACGCGCACCCCGCTCACCAACCTCCCGAGACTCCGAAACCCCGGCCTCGAAAACTCGATCCCCCCGCCATTTCTGCCGCGCCAAATACAGACTGATCACCGGAATCAGCAACGTGTGCGAGTACATCGACGACTTCGCCGCGTACGCGACCAGATCAATCAGCGGCCGATAAAACAGCAGACTCAGCAAACCGGCAAATGCAGCCAGTTTTGCCTCTGCCGACCATTTCAATTGCCCATTCACATTCGAGGCTCACAAAACCCGAAACATGGACGCGACTTCATAGACCAGCGACCAGAGACCATGAACCGGAGAGCATGGATCGGGACAGGATACGGGAGTCAGGGAACAGGGACAGCAACAGGAGTCTCCGCCTTTACGCGGAACACAGCCAGTTCACTGAACAGTGCTCATGCTTAGTTTCATGAAACTGTTCCGCCTAAAGGCGGGACTCTAACAGCCGAGGGCGTGGCATCGCCCAAGGTGCAGAGCAACCCGTCGCCGCTAGAGTTCCGCGTTTACGCGGAACAACGCTTTACATTCCACAACACAAGAAACAAGAACCCGGACTTTTCAAGAGCCTTCCGCGTACTCCGTGTTTTCCGCGGTTGACTGGACCCGCATCAGCGCTCCAGCTCGGCGGCGTTGACAAGCTCCATCGTCTCATCCCCCATTTGCATCGCATATACGCCGCGAGCTGTCAGCCCGGCAACCACGCCATCCGGAATTGACCAGCTCCCGAACACAAGTATCAAACGCCGCCCGCTCAGTTCAGGAAAAAAACTGAAAAAGTCTGCCCCTTTCTCAGCAAACTTGTCCGGGTCCTCCAACCGCGGCGTCGATCGCGCCTCGCCCAAAATGACCGCCTCTGGACCGGCCACAACAGCATCAAATTCACATTTCACAGACAAATCGTCATGCCGGGCCCGTTCGCATCGGATAGCAAAGTATGTGATCTCGCTGAACTTGAAATGCTCGCATGCGATCCGTCTGAGGTTCGGAGCAAGGATATCCTCGACAATCGTCCCCATCTTGTTGGCAAGATCACCCCATTTCTTGTTCATTTCCTTGAGCGACTGCCGCATCTCGTCCTTGAAAATGCGCATTTCGTCTTTGAACGCCCGCATCTCATCCTTGAAAGCGCCCATTTCCTGCTCGAGCCGCGCTATCCGCGCTTCAGCAGCCTGATTGCGTTCATCGGCGCGTCTTTCGATCAACGCCATCTGTGTCAAAAAATGACCGAAAAGCGCCTCAAGCCTGTCAACGCGTGTCTCGACCGTTTCGTAACTCATTCTACCAGGATGATAATCTGTTCCATCCGCCCGTTCAAGCCCGACATTCAACGTGTCGGATACGACAACGCACAATCACACGAACCGCAACTCCGACACTCCGACCCGCCGCGGGCGTGCCATCGCCCCGAGCGTGGACCGACCCACCGCCGTTCGAGTTCCGCGTTTACGCGGAACCCAAGCAGTTCACCGAACAGTGCTCATGCTCAGTTTCATGAAACTGTTCCGCCTAAAGGCGGGACTCTAACAGCCGCGGGCATAGCATCGCCCTGGGCGTGGACCGACCCACCGCCGCCAGAGTTCCGCGTTTACGCGGAACACAGGCAGTTCACCGAACAATGCTCACGCCCAGTTTCATGAAACTGTTCCGCCTAAAGGCGGGACTCTAATGGCCGTGGATGCAGTGGGCGTTGGCAGGCGCGAAGCGTTTGGAGTGCGGCAGCTTGCTGCCGCTTTGTTTTCACGCACAAACAACGTGTCTGTCCCCATACCGCGTCATCTGCAAACCCCTTTCGCGTATTCCGCGTTTTTCGTGGTTGAAACAAATGAAAACCATTGATTGCTTCTTCCCAAATCCGTTCGGTTGCATCAGACTATCCCGCCCAGCCCACAAATCTCGCCGACTGACCAGACCACGATACTCATAGATTCATCCCGATGAGAGTTCAGGCCGAGTGGGCTCGATGGACATTGCATCGACCACGAAATACACGAAACACACGAAAACGTTCCTGTGATAGTCCGGGCTTTCAGCCCTTGGATT
>JAAYVR010000044.1 GCA_012517065.1 Verrucomicrobiota bacterium
AACTCGCTTCCGGCTGGTGGTTAGCCTTTGCCGGGTGGGATTGGTTACCCACAGAGTTCCGTTTGAGAGTTTTGTGCCTTTTAAGCACGCCCCTCTCACTGGGCTTTTCATGACGCGATGTGGAGACAGACACGTTGTTTGTGCATAAGAACAAAGCGGCAGCAAGCTGCCGCACTCCAAACGCTTCGCGCCTACCAACGCCCACTCCACCGACTGCAGCGCGTGAAAAACCATCGGGATCAGCGGCGAGACCGAATGGGGCCATATTGGGACAGACACGTTGTTTGTGCATAGAAACAAAAGCGGCAGCAAGCTGCCGCACTCCAAACGCTTCGCACCGACCAACGCCCACTCCATCGACTGCAGCGCGTGAAAAACCATCGGGATCAGCGCCAGTGATTCCGTAAGGTGGGGGTAGTCGGGCGCGTAATGCGGCTGTGGTCAAGAGTTTGGAGCATTTTCGCAATCCGGGGCATTTTCTTTTTTGCTTGCACAGCCGCAGAGTTCTGTTATCTTACATATACATATGAGCAAGATCATGCATCTCGCCCGTCTCTCAACGCTCGCCTTGCGCCAGCGCAGGGCGCATCTGGTCCGATCCTTCCACCTCCCACCCAACATCATCCACGCCTCTCTGATCGAACGGTTCATGCAGTGCGGCAAGCCCAACTGCCACTGCCACAACAGCGCCACCAAGCACGGCCCGTTCTTCTACCTCAGCCGCTGCTTCGCCAAGGGCCAGATGCAGTCACTCTTGCTAAAAACCCCAGATCAAATCCAGCAGGCCCGCGATGCTCTGCGCGCCTACGCACAAGTGCAACAGCGGCTCGACCAGATCAGCCAAATCAACCACGAGTTACTGCGCCGCGGCGAGTCCCTCCAACCTTAGGCTCCATGAACCAACTGGCCCAATTCTTGGCTTATTGTGCAAAAGTCTTTGCCCTGCCAAAGATCGTGCGCACCATCCAAGACAGTCGGCCCTATCCGGTGATTCCAACCCAGTGCGTCTTCTTGAGCCTGCTGCTGGGGGCGATCATCCGGGCCGACAGTTACTTGAGCATTGCCCAACAAACCAAACGCCGCAGCTGGCAACGATTGATTCACTGGTCCGATCCCATCAGCGACGACACCCTTTGTTATGTCAGTGAGCGACTCAAGCTGGAGCCACTGCGCCAGGCGCTGGTCAGCGTCAACAAGCAACTCAAGCACAACAAGGCCTTGGAGAGCTGTAAGATCAAAGGCCTGCTGTTGGCGAGTTTGGACGCCAATGAGCCGTTTCACAGCCGCAGTCGCTGCTGTCCGTTTTGCTGCAAACGGGAGCTCCAGATAACCGACTCCAAAGGCCGGAAGCAAACCGTCATCGAGTATTATCACCGGTATGTCTTTGCCCAGATCAACGGTCCCAAGCTCAACATTGTGCTGGACCTGGAGCCGATTCTTCCTGGGGAAGGGGAATCAGAGGCGGCCCTGCGTCTGCTTGGCCGGATGCGACGCACTTATGGCCCGCGGTTTTTCGATGGGATCACTGTCGATAGCTGGTATGTGCAAGGTCCTTTTCTGAAGGCGGTTGAGAAGCTGGGCTGGTTGTGGGTTGTGGTGCTCAAACAGGAACGGATGGAGGTGTTCCAAGAGGCGCGCGCTTTGAGCGCTGGTCAAGCGCCAACCGAGCAGTTCGAGGATACTGTGCGAGAACGGAGCGTTAAACTCTGGGAAGTGCGCGAGCTGAACTTCAGCAAGGCTTACGGCTACGGCCGGAAAGTGGGAGTGGTTCATTCTCAGGAGCAATGGATCCAAACCAATGTAGTTGGCGGCAAAAGGGTTAGCAGTCCTCAGACCTCAAACTGGTGGTGGATGTTTTGTATCCAGCTGGAAGGCATGGGGCCGCGGGTGATCTATGAAGCTGGACATTGGCGTTGGGGAATTGAAAACAAGGCCTTCAACGAGCTGACGCAGTTCTATGCGTTGGGGCATTGTTATCATCACCACCTGAGGGCGATGGTGGCGCAGATGCTGATTCTGATGCTGGGGTTTGTGCTGTTTAACGCGTATGCACTGCTGCACAGTCAGCCGGTTCGGCTGGGACAGGTGAGCCTCAAAGAGCTTGCGCAAGACCTGAATCTGGCTTTGGAACATGCTGCGTGGTGGGAACTGTGGTTTGAGAGCGGCTGAGCTGTTTGTGGGAGGCGGTGCTTTTGGGCGGTTGTTCTCTGAAAATCGGCCGATTGCAAACAAGGAGTTCTAGGGGGACGGATGGGGTTTTTGTCTTGTGGAGGTGGGTGCCAGGGCGTTTTTCGATTCGGCAGTGTGATTCGGCAGAAAAAAAGAGCCCTCCGCGAAAAATGCCAGGAATCAGCCTACCTTGCGGAATTGCTGGATCAGCGCGCTCTTCCTTGCGACGGAGTCGCAGGGCATATTTCCCAGCCCGACGTGGCTAAAAGTCCGGGTAGTGCAAGAGCCGGGGGACGTTGCCCGTCAGGCAACTTTGGTTCCGGCTACGGCGGGCTAAAAGATATGCGGGCTCGACATCCGGGATGTGGGGTGACATGCTCGTCGCAGATATCGCAACGATCAACTCAGGTCCGATCTGAGCTTTCGGGTTGCCGTTATCGAAAAGCTTGGTTCGCTAGGCTGGCGAATCGAAATCCGAACCTGGGCGGTCGTGTTCCGGGCAGCGGGGCGAAACCACGGTTGAGACTCTGCCATCAGCGAGGTCTCTGGTGCAAAAAGACGACCAGAGCGGCCGCGCCCGAGGCACAGCGGCCTGGGGCTTTAAATTTCGCAGGCCAAACGTTAGGCTCGAAACCGATGAGAGTCACGTTCACGAAAATGAACGGTGCGGGGAACGATTTTATTCTGTTGGACAATCGTTCCGGAAAAATCGAACTCACGGCATCCGACGTGATCCGGCTGTGCGACCGGCACCGCGGCGTCGGAGCCGATGGCGTTCTGATTCTTGTCCCTGGCCCGGCCGGGGGACCGGATTGGGCATGGGAGTTCTACAACAGCGACGGCAGCACGGCCGGGATGTGCGGGAACGGCGCTCGCTGCTTTGCCCGGTATGTGAACCGTGTCACTGGCGCAGGCCCTGAAATCAAGTTTGCCACCGGCGCGGGAGTCATCAGAGCCTTCATCAAAGGGGAAAATGTCACGGTCGATTTGACTTCACCCAGAGATTACAGGCCAAGCGTGAAACTATCGCTGAGCACTGGCCTTTGCGAGGCGCACTCGATTAATACCGGAGTTCCGCACGCAGTAATATTTGTCGCTGACGTCTCTGAGGTGCCGGTGGCCAAGCTGGGCGCCGAGATTCGCTGGCATCCCGAGTTCGCTCCGGCCGGCACAAACGTCAATTTTGTTCAAATCCTCGAACCGGGATACATACGCGTCCGCACGTTTGAACGCGGAGTCGAGGGTGAAACACTCGCGTGCGGAACGGGCGTCACCGCTTCTGCGCTTGTGTGCGCTCTGACGAGGGGTTTCGCATCGCCCATCAGAGTGAGGGTGCAAGGTGGCGACACACTTGAGGTCGCGTTCGACTCAAATGCTAAGGGCTTTAACAAAGTCAGTCTAACCGGGCCGGCGGAGTTTGTTTTCGACGGGCAAATCGAACTCTAGACGTGGCCGGTCGAGCAGAACAACACCATATACTCGATCAACAACAGACCCGCAGCAATCAGCCATGAACCTGTTCAGGAGAAAAGACGTTTTTCAACTGCAGGCAGAAGCCGCGAGCGATCAACGATTACACAGGGCGCTTGGCCCGTTGAATCTGACTGCACTTGGCATCGGCGCAATAATCGGCACCGGCATATTTGTCCTGACTGGCACAGTGGCCGCAAGGAACGCTGGGCCTGCGGTCATTTTGTCATTTGTGTTGGCGGGGACTGCGTCTGTTTTTGCGGCGTTATGCTACAGCGAGTTTGCCTCGCTTGTCCCTCTTTCGGGCAGTGCGTACACCTATGGCTACGCGACATTGGGCGAGTTGTTTGCGTGGGTTATTGGGTGGGACCTGATTTTGGAGTACGCGGTGGGGGCAATCACCGTGGCAATAGGATGGTCCGGATACGTATGCTCGCTTCTGCGAGATATCGGCGTAAACATACCACCGGAACTGTCGGCCGCGCACGGCACGCCGCTGATTGATTTGCCTGCGACGCTGGCCGTTGCGTTGAAACTCCGGCCGGGGTGGCAAACATTCACAGAAGAACTGGGCCGGCAGATCGCTGCAGTCGGAACCGATCCGGCAACTCTCGCGCAGGTGACCGCTGTGTTCAACTTGCCGGCAGTGATCATAGTGTTCATCGTTACAGCGCTGTTGGTGGTTGGGGTGAGAGAATCGGCGTCGGTAAACAACGTGATCGTGTTCATAAAGCTCGGGGTAATAGTGCTGTTCATAGTTGCGGCCTTCCGGGCGGTGAACCCATCGAACTGGGTTCCGTTCATCCCGGAAAACACAGGTGTACGGGAGCATTTTGGGTGGACGGGCGTCATGGCAGGAGCAGGGATTGTGTTTTTTGCGTACATAGGTTTCGACGCGGTAAGCACTGCAGCACAAGAGGCCCGGAATCCGCAGCGTGACATGCCGATCGGCATAATTGGCTCACTGCTTGTGTGCACGGTTCTTTACATTCTGGTGTCAGCGGTGGCAACGGGTGTTGTTCCTTACCGGCAGTTGGATGTGCCGGACCCAATTGCGCTTGCGGCTGACCACGCAGGGCTTGGATGGATGTCGTCTTTGATCAAACTTGGGGCAATAGCGGGTTTGTCATCTGTTATTCTTGTGATGCTGTACGGGCAATCGCGCGTTTTCTGGGCCATGTCACGGGACGGGCTGTTGCCGCCTTTCATCCACAAGGTTCACCCTAAGTTCCGGACACCGTGGATAACCTCGATCGTGACCGGTGCTGGCGTTGCGTTTTTTGCTGCGCTGCTGCCGGTGCGCGAAGCGGGCAGCCTTTGCTCGATTGGAACACTGCTCGCTTTTGTGATCGTGTCGGTTGGAATTCTTGTGCTGCGGTTGCGGCATCCGGAACTGCGGGCCGGGTTCCGCGCGCCTGCTATATGGTTTGTTGCTCCGATGGGGGCGTTCTCGTCGCTCTATCTGATGGTGTCGTTGCCATGGACGACGTGGGTCCGGCTAATTGTCTGGTTTGCAATCGGCATGGTGGTCTATTTCGGGTATGGCATGTACAATTCAAAGCTCGGTCCGGAGAAAATTCCCGGCGAAACGCGCTGGTCGCGGGCGTTGAAAGTCGTCGGTCTTGTCTGGATCGTGGGCGGCTCACTGGTTACGGTTCTCTGGACATTCGATTACAGAGAACGGTATCTGCCCGGGCCATGGGGCTGGGCGGCAGGCGTCGCCGGGCTTCTGTTGACAGTCAGTTTCGGCATGGTGCTCAATCTGTTTGCACAGGTATCGGATCACATCCGAGCCAGTCGGCTTGGATCACAAGGCGGCGCAGCCGCAACTGAATGATCACGGCGCGGCAAAGGCGCTCGTTGCAGGTTTGACGCGCCGCCGCGCCGCGTTGTCCGGAGCGACTCCGTCGCGAGCAGAGAAAAGGGCTTTTGGTCAGAAACCGAATAGCTTGAAGGCAAAGCCTCGTTGAATGGCAGAAGTCGCGGTGGCGGCAAAGATTTTCTGAAACAGTCTGCCAAAGCATGCAATGGTCACTATGAATACTGCAGATATCACTCCACGGGCTCAACCCGACCCGATAGTTCCACCCAACAAGCCATATCTCTGCCGGACCACACGGCGTGAGTTCATCTTCGGTGTGGCGTCAGTTGGCGTCACTTCGCTGTTGCAAGGGTCGTCCACTGCCAACACCGCCTCATCTTACAAAGTCGGGTGCTACACGCGGCCGTGGGATCAGTACGATTACCGCACGGCCCTTGACGGGATCGCGGAAGCGGGGTTCAAGTATGCCGGCATCATGACCGCCAAGGGGAAATCGTGGCTCATCCTTAACGTAGAAAGCTCCCCGGAGGACGCCCAAAAGGTCGCTGACGAAGCCAAACAGCGCGGGCTGAGAATCCTGTCGGTTTATGCCGGTGAATTCCCGGTCGAGCGCTCCGTCGAAGCCGGCATTGCAGGACTGAGAACTCTCATTGATCACTGTGCCATATGCGGCTGTCCAGACCTGATGCTGGCAGGCACGTCGAAGGAGGGGCTTGTGAAGGATTACTGCCGTGTGGTCGCTGAATGTTGCGACTACGCAGCAACCAAAGGAGTCCGCCTCAGCATCAAACCCCACGGCGGTGCAAATGCCACAGGCCCACAGTGCCGACAGTTCATCCAACGCGTTGGTCACCCAAACTTCAGGCTCTGGTACGACCCGGGAAACATCTTCTATTATTCGGATGGGACAATAGACCCTGCTGATGATTCAACCTCGGTTGACGGCCTGGTCGCAGGTGTCAGCGTCAAAGACTTCCGACGCCCCAAAGAAGTCATGGTCACCCCGGGCGATGGCGAGGTCAGTTTCACAAAGGTGTTCGCCAATCTCCGCAAGGGCGGTTTCGTGGCAGGGCCGGTCTTGATCGAATGTTTGGCACGCCCAAACACCGCTGCCGAAATCACCCTCGAGGCAAAACGCGCGCGCGCGTTCATCGAAAAGACGCTGGCCGCAATTTGACTTGCGTTTGGCAAACCGTGGCCATGACGTTGGCGGCAATTTTACAGGCGCAAGCCAACTTTTTTCTTGTGCTGTTGGAACTAGAATCGAATGCTCACGGGGTCGATGATTTGACACAATGCGCATGAAGATGTTTCCCAAGCTGTTTGTTGCTCACCTGTTGGCGTCGTTCCTTTTCGTTGTCACCGCAGACGAGGCGCGCCTCCTGCGGTTCCCGGCTATTCACGGCGATCAGATCGTGTTTTCTTATGCTGGGGACCTGTACACCGTTGCCGCAACCGGCGGCGTGGCAAGATGTCTCACCAGCCATGAAGGTTACGAAATGTTCCCAAGGTTTTCCCCCGACGGTAAATGGATCGCATTCACCGGCCAATACGACGGCAACACTGAGGTGTACTTGATGCCCGCAGAAGGTGGAGTGCCAAAACGACTGACTTACACGGCCACTCTCGACCGCGATGATGTGTCCGATCGCATGGGACCAAACAATATCGTCATGACATGGCGGGACGACAGCACCATTGTCTATAGATCGCGCAGAATCTCATGGAATACATGGAAAGGCCACTTGACACTGGCCCGCATCGAAGGTGGCGCACCGGAAATCCTGCCTTTGCCCTGGGGCGGTTGGTGTTCGTTCTCTCCCGACGGGAAAAAGCTCGCCTACAACAGGGTGTTTCGAGAGTTCCGAACATGGAAACGGTACCGGGGCGGCCAAGCAGACGAAATCTGGATTTACGATTTCGACACCAAAACCACCGAGAAAATCACGAAAGACCCCGCCCAGGATTTGTTCCCAATGTGGCACGGAGATGACATCTACTTCGTTTCCGACCGGGACTCGACACGCCGCTGCAATCTCTTCGTTTACAACATCCCAACCAAAACAACCAAACAGCTCACGCATTTCACCGATTTCGACATCAAGTTCCCTTCTCTGGGCAATAACGCGATCGTGTTCGAAAACGGCGGTTTCATTTACAGGTTCGATCTCGCCTCAGGTCAAACAACCCGCGTCCCAATCGAAATCCGCGAAGACCTCGCCGTCGGTAGAGGCGGTTTGCGCGACGTAAGCAACGCCGTCACAAGTGAAGACATCGCTCCAGACGGCGCGCGCGCGGTGTTCGGCGCACGCGGCGAAATTTTCACAGTCCCGGCCAAGCACGGGCCAACCCGCAATCTCACTTGCACACCGGGCGTCCACGAGCGTAACGCCACATGGTCGCCGGACGGAAAATGGATCGCCTATATTTCAGACGCGTCAGGCGAAGATGAAGTGTGGATTCGTCCACAGGACGGGACAGGTTCGCCAGTCCAACTAACCGCGCTGGGGGACACATACAAGTACCATTTGATTTGGGCGCCCGATTCAAAACGCATTCTGTGGGGCGACAAAATGAACCGGCTTCAGTTTGTCGAGGTCGAGTCAAAGCGCGTGACCTTGGTTGACCAAGCCACCGCATGGGAGATCACCGACTACACGTGGTCGCCAGACAGCCGCTGGATCGCTTACACCAAACCCGAGGAACGCCGTTTCCCAAACATCTACCTCTACAACCTCGAGTCCAAAGAAAAGATCGTCGCAACTGATGGATGGTTCGATGTCCGCGAACCGGAATTCAGTTCGGATGGCAAGTACCTTTTCTTTGTTTCAGAGCGCACTTTCAACCCAACCTACGGCCAAACAGAGTGGAATCATGTCTATCTCGACATGGCCGGGATTTATCTTGTGACGCTTGCCAAGGACGTTAAATCCCCATTCGCCCCGAAAAGCGATGAGGTCAAAATAGCCAAGGACGACCAGAAGAAAGAACCGGACGTCAAATCACCAACCCCAAAGGGCGACAAACCATCTGCCGAGCCGGAAAAGGAATCCGAGAAAAAGGACGACACCACGAAGAAAGAGACCGCTGAAAAGGCGCCAGAAAAGAAGGAAACCGAAAAAGCCGACAAGGAAGTCCGCGTGAAGGTCGATGCCGATGGTTTGCCGCAACGGATCATCGCTCTTCCCGTGCCTGCATCACAATACAACTCGCTCACGTCCGTCGGCGACAAGCTCTACTACGTTCGCAAGGGCAAGCTCTTCCTCTACGAACTCGACAAACAAAAGGAAACCGAACTGGGCGATTACCCGGGCTACCGAGTCTCGGCTGACAAGAAGAAGATGCTAGTGTCAGGCGGCGGAGCACGCGGGATCATCGACCTGCCTACCGGCAGAATTGATTTGAAAGACAGGCTCGACCTGAGCGACATGAAAGTGAACCTGGACCGGCAGGCTGAATGGTCGCAGATTTACCATGAATGCTGGCGGCAAATGCGGGATTTTGTCTATGACCCGCATTTGCACGGCGTTGACTGGCCAGCCATGCGCGCCAAGTACGAACCGCTGCTCGCCCACGTCCAACACAGAGCCGATCTCACCTACATCATCGGCGAAATGATCGGCGAGCTTAACCTCGGCCATTGTTACGTGGGTGGCGGTGACTTTCCAAAACCCACGAGGGTCGCGCTTGGCCTGCTGGGCGCCACCTTGGTCAGGCATTCGCCCTCGGGCTACTATCAAATCACTGAAATCCTGCCGGGACAGAATTGGGACAGGCGCTTGCGGTCCCCACTGACCGAGATCGGCGTCAACGTGAAGGTCGGCGATTTCATACTCGCCGTTGATGGAAAACCAACAGATCAAATGGTGGATATCTACGCCTCTTTGGTCGGACGCGCAGGCAAACAGGTCACGCTCCGCGTTAACAGTGAACCAAAAACCGAAGGCGCACACGACGAAGTCGTCGTGCCAATCGATGACGAACAGCCGCTCTATTACTTGAAATGGGTCATGGGAAACATCGAGACCGTCAATAAGGCGACCGACGGGAAAATCGGTTACGTGCATGTTCCTGACATGCAGGTGGCTGGACTGAACCAGTTCGCAAAGTTGTACTATCCGCAACTGCATAAGGAAGGCCTTATTGTGGACGTCCGCGGCAACGGCGGCGGTAACGTGTCGCCACAAATCATCGAGCGTTTGCGCCGCGAACCGGCGATGTGGACCATAGCGCGCAATGGAGCCGTGAACGTCGATCCCTCGGGTCAAGTACTCGGCCCAAAGGTGCTCCTTCTGGACCAGTTTTCCGCGTCCGACGGCGACATAGTCGCCTACCGATTCCGCAAGCACAAACTGGGGCCGATCATCGGTATGCGCAGTTGGGGTGGCGTGGTCGGTATTCGCGGGTCGTTGCCTCTCCTTGACGGTGGCTATTTGAATCGCCCCGAGTTCTCTCGATTCGACCTCGAAGCGCGTGAGTGGATCATGGAAGGCAAAGGAGTTGAACCGGACATTGAAGTGGACAACGATCCTGCGCGCGAGTTTGCCGGCATTGACGATCAGTTGAACAAGGCAATCGAGGTCATCAAAGACCTCCTTGCCAAGAACCCCGTTACAATACCGAAGCCACCCCCCTACCCCGACAAAAGCCGGTGACGGTTTGACGCGTCCGACGCACGACGGATCATCCGCCGAAAGCCGCGAGAGCTCATAACACATTATGGCAGCGCATGCTTGGCCGGTCCGGGGCGGCGCCTTGCTGACATTATGATTTGCATGGGAAGCCGACGTTGGAATACAGATCACGGGAAAGCATGAGCGTGAATGAAGGTGAAACGGTCAGAATCACCCTGGTACCGCTGGGCAAAACTTTGTCGGTCAAACGTGGCGAGCCGCTCCAACAGCATCTTTTCGCCCAGGGCGTCGAGTTCCCTTGCGGCGGACGTGGGCGCTGCAGACGGTGCAGGGTAAGAGTCTTGAACGGGCATTTGCCCGTTACACCCGCCGACGCACAGCGGCTGTCACAGGCAGACCTCGATGCAGGCTGGCGTCTTGCCTGCCAGGCACGCGCCGAAACCGACCTCACTCTCGAGTTGGCTCAGTGGGAAGCGTCAATACTTGGCGACGACCTGAAATTCGAATTCATTCCTGGTGAAGGGTTTGGGGTGGCAATTGATCTCGGCACAACCACCATCGTCGCCCAGCTCCTCGATCTTAAGACCGGCAATGTGCTCGGGGTGCGCAGTGCCCTTAACAACCAGGCACAGTACGGTTCAGATATCATGAGCCGCGTCGAATACGCAATCGCGCCCGGCGGGCTCGACACACTCACCCGAACCGTGCGCCAGCAAACTGGTCGGCTTGTCGCTGACCTTCTTCGCGATCTCAAAGAGACAGCGGCCGGTTCAGAATCAACACCGGCCACCGACGCATTGCGCACAGTGATTGTCGTGGGCAATACGGTTATGCACCACCTCTTCTGCGGCATAAGCGTCGAACCACTTTCACATCACCCATTCGAACCGTCCAACGACGGTCTGCAACGTTTGTCGCCATCTGATCTCGGATGGGATGTGCCGAGGCATGCCGAGGTCATGTTTCTGCCGTGTTTGGGCGGATTCATTGGCAGCGACATACTTGCCGGAATTCTGGCAACCGGCATCCATAACAGCGACCAGCTTGTTGCTCTTGTCGATTTGGGGACGAACGGCGAAATCGTGATGGGGAACCGCACCAGATTGCTGTGCGCATCGACCGCAGCAGGGCCAGCGTTCGAAGGCGCGAGAATCTCGATGGGCATGCTGGCTGCCACCGGAGCGATTTCTGCGGTGAATAACAACAACGGGCGTTTTCAATGCACCGTACTTGGCGGCGGCCAGCCCAAAGGCATCTGCGGCAGCGGCCTTGTCGATGCAATCGCAGTCGCGTTGGACCTCGGCTTGATTGATCACACCGGGCGGCTGAAATGCGGCGATAGTTTGGTCCTCGAAGGACAGGTCACCATAAACCAGAAAGACATTCGTGAGCTGCAGCTCGCCAAAGGCGCAATAGCGGCCGGCATACGGCTTCTTTTGGAGCGCTGGAATGCGCAATCAGAAGATTTGCATTGTCTCTGGCTGGCTGGCGCGTTCGGCAATTACATAAGCCGCGCGAGCGCGCGGCGGATTGGATTGATCCCACTCCCTGCCGAGAAAGTCAAGCCGGCTGGCAACACGGCATTGCGCGGTGCAAAGTATGTTCTGCTTAATACGGCACACAATGACCCCGAGCAAACATCGATCCGACAACGCGTCGTTCACGTGCCGTTGAACGAGGAACCGAGATTCCATGAAGTGTTTGTGTCAGAGATGCAATTCCCCGAGCCAGCGTGAGCTAGGGCGCGCACTCCCCGCGCGCCGCACTTAGTTCTTCCTGTCATCAATTCGGCCCGCCAGGGACGGCCACCCCCTACCATCAGATTTTACCAAAACCGAACTTCTTGTCAGCACACACTCACAGCTTCGATGTCCGCTCCATTTTTGCAATCGAGCCTTAACCGACGCACCGATCCATCTGGCTTGACCAGACCAGTGACGACGACTCGGCCCCAAATACCGTGTCTGTCACTCTATTTTCGACAGCCTCTCCTACCTCAATGGTACCATATGGTTAAAAGGAAACAACTACGTGCTCTTCGAATATGTGGTGGCCGACACGGACGGCCAAATAGTGTTCAATGGAGATGCAACCGACGCCGATGAGCTTGGAGTTGGAGAACCGGCATACCGCCTTCCCTTGAACGGATGGCAGATAGAAGAAACTACGCCTCCTTTGTTGACTGTCGTCCCCTGCGCCGGTACCACGGCAAACTACGACTTCATTTGGAACAGCAAACCTGACAAAGTTTACGATCTTGTTAGTTCCACCACCCTCTCGGCGCCGATCAGCACATGGGCGGTTTGGAATGGCCAGGCGGATCTCGTCTCAACCCCCCCTACTAATGCGCTGACCAATGTCCCGGGCGGCGGCGACCCACAGCGATTTTTTGCGCTGGTTGAAAAAAACTCGCCGGTGCTGCTCAACGCTGACTTCGAGCATGACAACGGAGGTTTCTTCGCAGTCGGAACACCCAACGACTGGGCGTGGGGCATCCCAAACTCCGACAATGGCGCTGGGCTGGTTTTGACCACTGGCAACTCCGGCTCGAAGAAATGCTGGGGTACCAATTTGGGCGATGGCGGTGTACCTTCCGGCCTCATCAATGTCGGGGTGTATTCCATTCTGCGCTCCCCGCCAATTGACTTCAGAGGTGTAACAAAGGCCGAACTGCGCTTTGCGGCAGCGGTGGATGCCGGCAACTTCGACTCGGTTTGGATTGAGATTGTCGAAGTGGGCACTGAGGTCACACTTGACATCCTCTATCCGATAACTGTTCCCAAATCTGAGGGCTGGGCCAGCTTCGGGCCCTTGGACATTTCAGTGGCTGCCGGCAAGATCGCATACATTCAGTTCTTGTTTGCTGGCTCTGAGGAGAACCGGCTGGGCCTTTACATCGACGACGTGGTGGTGACGCGCAAGTGATACGGCTGATCATCCGGTGCGAACTGCTCCCGGCGAGTAGGTTCAACTCAATTCCGCGGCCTCCCTCGGGAGGCCGCCGATTCCGATAGCAGTGTTTTGCCACTGTCGTTCCTCCAGTTGAGTGGTTGTTCAAATTGCTTGCGATAACCATGTGACTGGCAGAATGTCCGATGAATGCTCATACAATTCACAAATAAGACCATGACTTGCGCTTTTGTTGGTTTGGTGGCGGCAGCATTTGTCCTCACGGCACTTGCCGGCCAACCGCCTCTCAGTCCCAACACTGGGACCTCCAAAACATCTCGGTACGATAACGATCCAAACGGAGTGAAAGTGTTCGTGCTTGCCGGGCAGTCGAACATGGTTGGTCACGGGAAAGCCGAGGAAGGCACCAACGACGTCGCAGGTGCCGTCGGCAGTTTGCGTTACATGGCCGTAAACTACCCTGCCGAATACGGGCGTCTGCTTGTTGATCCGGACAACCCAGCGGCCAGTCCTTGGGTCACTCGGAGCGATGTGAAGGTATGGTGGCGTTACAGCGACCTCCTTGAACGGCGTGCCGTTGTGAAAGGCAATCTTGGACTTGGCTTTACCGAAGGACGAAACAAAACCTGGTTCGGCCCCGAATATGCTTTCGGCTGGGTGCTCGGCGATTATTTCACCAACAACCCAGTTCTGATCATAAAAACTGCTTGGGGCGGCAAAAGCCTGCAGGTGGACTTCCGTTCACCAAGTGCGGTCGCAGCGCGTGGTGGTGTTGTCGGCGCATACTACATGGGAATGATCGAGTGCGTGCGCGACGCCCTCAGCAACCTCGGCAGCGAGTTTCCTGAGTTTGCAGGTATGGGTTAGCAGATAGTTGGCTTCGGATGGCACCAAGGTTACAACGACAGGATCAACGCAACTTACTCCGCCGCCTACGAGGCGAACCTCGTTGACCTCATAAGAGACTTGCGTGCTGAGTTCGAACGCCCAAACCTGCCGATCGTCATCGCTACCACCGGGATGGCGATTAAGGGTCCTTACAACTTGGTGGAACAGGCTCAGCTTGCGGTGGGTGATCCTGTCAAGCACCAGGAGTTCGCCGGCACGGTTTTCACTGTGGACACTCGCCCGTTCTGGCGCGATGCTACAGTATCGCCCAGCAATTTCGGTTATCATTGGAATCACAACGGCGAGACTCATTATCTGATCGGCAAAGCCATGGGCGAGGGCATGATCAAACTTCTTGGCCCGCGATGAAAGAAGCGTGTGTATGAACACAGATCAATGGAAACGCATCCGCGGCACAGGCCGGCGCTTGCCAACACTGCACACGCGGAAGCCCGGCACCGGTACTGCGTTCAGCCAACTGCTCGCGTCTTGTGTCGGCGTGTCGGTCATTGTAATGCTGACGTTGGCAAGCATGTCTTTGCCGCATCCGGCTTGGGCTGGCGAAACAGCGAACCATCAAAAGACCCTGCCTCTTCCGGGAGAAGTCTTTGACGTCGAGGGGCACACTGCATTCGTAATCCTGCCGCCGGCCGAAAGCCGTCATGCCAATCGTCCCATGCCATGGGTGTGGTATGCGCCGACGCTGCCGAATCTTCCCGAAGCACGCGAGAATTGGATGTTCGAACGTTTTCTGGCAGAGGGCATTGCCATAGCGGGTGTCGATGTGGGCGAATCTTATGGCAGCCCACAGGGCCGTGCTGGGTTTTCGGCATTCTATCGAGAACTTGTTGAACGGCGCGGTTTCAGCCGCAAACCCTGTTTGCTGGCCCGCAGCCGCGGCGGCTTGATGGTTTATAACTGGGCGGCTGAAAATCCGGAGTCGGTTGCTTGCATTGCTGGTATTTACCCGGTCTGCAACCTTCGCAGTTGGCCCGGTGTTGAAAAGGCATGCGCAGCTTATGGACTAACCGCAGCGGAACTCGCTGAGCAGTTGGCCCAACATAACCCGATTGACCGGCTCGTTCCGCTGGCCGGAGCGGGCGTGCCCATTTTTCACATCCACGGGGATGCTGACTCGGTCGTTCCTCTGGTTGACAATTCAGCGACATTGGCGCGGCGATATCGCGAGCTTGGCGGTTCCATGCGGCTGCGAGTTGCCGCCGGTCAGGGCCACAATGTCTGGGATGGCTTTTTCCAATGCGAGGAACTGGTCGAGTTTGTCGTCGTGCACGCCATGCCAGCCGCCGAGCGTGAACCGTCGTCAGCGCTATTCCGCGATCCACCCATGGAAGCGCGACCCGGTGCGTTTTGGGCATGGCTCAACGGAAATGTGGATTTGGCCGAGATCACCCGCGAACTCGAGGAAATGAAAGCCAAGGGAATGTCCGGAGCGGAAATCTGGGACATCGGGGTGATCAGCCCAAACGAGGAAGCGCCAATCCCGGCAGGTCCGGCTTTTCTTGGACCTGAATCGCTCGAGGCGATCAATCATGCCATCAGCGAAGCGGACCGCCTGGGTTTGCACTTGGGACTGGTCGCTTCAAGCAGTTGGAACGCCGGCGGCAGCTGGGTTCAGCCGCGCGACGCCATGAAAGCTCTTTATCACAGCGAGATCACGGTCAACGGCCCCATCCGGATTTCGCAGGTGTTGCCATTTCCGTCCACCCGCGCGCCCAAAGGAACCAACGGCCTGCCGGTTTACTACAAGGAAATCGCCGTGCTGGCGTTTCCGCAAACGACCAACAATGTGATTCGCGACACTGCCGCCATCACCAATCTCAGCGAAAGAATGGACTGCGATGGACGGCTCACTTGGGACGTTCCGCCGGGGCGGTGGGTGATTGCGCGGTTCGTTGCCAGCAACACAGGACAAAAACTCATGGTGCCGAGTCCCAACTCCAACGGCCTGATTATCGATCACCTCGACAGCAACGCCGCAGAAACTCACTTCCGACATATCATTGACCAACTGCTCAAGACGCGTCCGAGCTTTGACGCGTTGCGTTACATGGAAGTGGACAGCGTTGAGGTCAACGCTCAGACAGACTGGACCGATTCATTTGTCGAGGAATTCCGCAAACGGCGCGGCTACGACCCCGTACCTTATCTTCCGACGCTCATAGGCAAGACCTTTTCCGACCCCCAAATCTCTAAGCGCTTTCAACACGACTATCGCAAGACGGTCAGCGACTTGTGGATTGACGGCCATTATCGCGCAGCAACGAAATTCCTGAACACTTACGGAATCAAGCTTGTTGCCGAGGCAGGCCACGGCGGTTACCCGCGAACGGACCCGCTGCGATCCTTGGGCGCAGTGGACATCCCACGTGGTGAGTTTTGGAATCGGCGCAAGAACTGGGTCATCAAAGAAGCTGCCTCTGCAGCACACGTTTATGGAAAACAGATCGTAGATGCCGAGTCTTTCACTGGATGGCGGCATTGGCAGGACGGCCCGCTGGAATACAAACGCCTTGCCGACACAGCATTTTGCGCCGGGCTGAACCGGATCACCTTTCACACGTTTGCGCACACCCCGCCTCAAGGCGGAGTGCCCGGCCACATGTATCACGCCGGTGAACATTTCAACCTCAATTGCACATGGTGGCCCCAGTCCGCTCCAATGCTGTCCTATTTTTCGCGCTGTTGTTACCTTCTGCAACGTGGACTGCCCGTCGCGGACGTCTGTTTTTATTATGGCGACGATGCACCCAATCTCGTCGCCACACGTCGCATTGGCCCTGATTCCAAGAGGCTGGATGGCCCAACTTGCGCCCATTGCGGGCGACCCAACCCGGCCCCCGCTGAGGCTCTGGGACCTGGCTACGACTACGACGTAATCGACTCCGAGGTGATTCTGAACCGCATGGAGGTTAAAGGAGGACGGCTGGTCCTGCCAAACGGGGTGAGCTACGCCGCCATTGTGTTGCCAGAACGAGATGATGTGCCGTTGCGCGTGCTCGAAAAACTGGAGGAACTTGTTCACGCAGGAGCAACTTTGCTGGGTCCCAGACCTTCGCGTGATCCGTCCCTGGCCGATTATCCCCGCGCCGACACGAAGGTCCAAGAAATCGCAGAAAGAATGTGGGGACAGAACACTAAAGAGGATCGGTCCGGTCGTTCCTACGGCAAAGGCAGGGTTATTCCAGACCGCAACCGTGTCCGCGAGGTTCTGCAGCAACTGGGTTTTGGCCCGGATTTCGCATACACCTGTTCGGGGAAACCGGCCGATCTCGACTACATCCACCGCCGCACTCAAGACACTGACATCTATTTCGTCAGCAACACCCAGATGGAAGACGCTGAAGCGGATTGTGTGTTCCGAGTTGAGGCAAGGCCGGCCCAGTTTTGGTTCCCTGACACTGGCGATGTCCAGTCGTGTCCGGATGCTCAGATTGTGCCGGGCGGCGTGAAGCTGAAGCTGCATCTTCCGGCGGCCGGCTCGGTGTTTGTTGTTTTTGGGGCAAGCGCAATTCCCACTTTGCCGCCTTCGCAAACGCGGTCGAAGCCCGGCGTGCTGGCAGCATATGAAATCAGTGGGCCATGGGAAGTGCGGTTCCCTCCGAACCTTGGCGCACCTTCATCGCGCATTTTCGAGAAACTGGTTTCATGGACTGCAATTCCAGAGGATGGAATCAAATACTTCTCAGGCACGGCCACCTACCTGAAAGAGTTCGAAGTACCGGCCTCGATGCTGGCCAAAGGCGGCCATCTCGAGTTGGACCTCGGGCAACTGCGCAACGTGGCCGAGGTTGAGTTTAATGACGAGCCGCTAGGCATTCGATGGAAACCGCCCTTCAGCTATGATGTCACCGGCCTAGTGCGCCCCGGCAAGAACAGGTTGGCGGTCAAGATTACGAATGTCTGGGCGAACCGGTTGGTCGGAGACGCGTTGCTCCCCAAGGAGAAACGAATCACCCGGATCACACAGAAAGTTGGCATTGACGGGCCTTTGGAGGCGGGTTTGTTCGGGCCTGTTCAGTTGGTTGTTGTCGCAACTGACAGCTCAGTTCCCCACCCGAAGGCCAACAAACAAGAGAGCTCCGAGCCCGAGAAATGAACGCGTCCGACACGTTACACAGAGTGCGTGCTGGAGGTCGCGCTTGTTAGATGATCTTGCGATTAACTCCTCGGCGATCGCGCATCCTTGACGCCCCAAGCCGCGCCTCTTAACCTCACAGGCACGCAGGGAAAGGAGATCGAAATGAACGAGTCAGGAGACAAGAAATGCCCATTCTGCGGCGAAACGATCAGGGCCGAAGCTATCAAATGCCGGTTCTGTGGCGAATTCCTTGAACCTCGACGGGCCAACGAGCCCGTCCAGCCGGATACCACGGGACAAACACCGCTCGGTTATGCGGTGGGGACCGACACGAAAGTGTTCTTCGAAGGCAACCTGTCCAAAATAACGCTCATCGGCCCGACAATCACAACGATGTTCTGGGTTGTGGTTGCGGTCTTGATCGGCATCGTCGGCTACAAATCCTACGCGAATACCCCGTCGGCCCATATCCCGGTTATCGTGGCTGCAGGCATCGGTTCAATCGCCTTGGCGCGCTGGATATACAAATGGCTCGATTTCAAGAACAGGGTCTTGCGCATCACCAACGATCGTGTTGAAGTCGAACACGGTATCTTCACAAAAACCGTTCACAACATGGAACTCTGGAGAATTCAGGATGTCACCTATCAATCCGCGTTCCTTGACCGAATACTCGGAGTGGGTAACGTGGTGATCTTTTCGACCGACAAAGACATGCCAAAGATCACTGTTGGCCCCATACGCAAAGCACGCCAGTTGTATGACACACTTAAAAAGGCCCACATCGACGCAGACCGACGAAGGGGGGTCATCCATGTCGAAAAATGACTTGCCCACCCGCCCATCCCAGCAAGTGAACAACCGCCTCCACCGCGCTGGTTTGACCGAACGCACGTCTGCAAGAACACACAAGAATGTGACCTGAGTGTTCTCCTGCCCACCAGACATCGCTAGCCTCAGAGAATCCATTAGAAAGCCCGCCATGAAAGCCCGTTTCATCTTTGCTACAATCCTCCTTGCCGGCAGCATTGCTTTCACGCCGCTGACAGCATCAAATCAGTCCAATATCATCTTCATTCTCAGCGACGATCATCGTTGGGATTGGCTCGGTTTCATGCCCGAAGCACCCAGATTCCTCGAAACACCAAACCTCGACCGCCTCGCAAAAGAAGGCGCGCACCTCCGGAACGCTTTTGTCAGTACCTCGCTTTGCTCACCTAGCCGCGCTTCAATTCTGACAGGCCAATACATGCACCACCACCGCGTCGTTGACAACCAACACCCCGAACCACCCAACATCAGGTTTTTCCCCGAGTATCTCCAAGCCGCCGGTTACGACACCGCCTTTTTCGGCAAATGGCACATGGGCCACGATAGCGATGAACCTCGCAAAGGTTTTCATCACTGGGCCGGATTCCGCGGCCAAGGTGATTACTTTGACCAGGTTGTGAACATCAACGGCCAACGCCGACAATTCAAAGGTTACAACACCGACATCATGACCGACCTCGCGCTTGAATGGCTCCGCCAGCCGCGGAGCAAACCCTTTTTTCTGTATCTCTCGTTCAAAGCACCGCATTACCCCTTCGAACCGGCGCCGCGCCACCGCGGCAAATACGACAACGCACCAGTCCGATACCCACCCACAATGGCCAACACCGAAGAGAATTACGCCTCGCAGCCACGTTGGGTCCGTGAACGCCGCTACGGTATCCACGGCGTCGATCACATGGAAACAGGCAGATTCGACAACGACCCGGTCCCGTCGTTCGAAGACTTGTTCCGCCGTTACAGCGAGGCTGTACATTCAATTGACGAGAATATCGGCCGCATGCTGAAGTACATGGACGATGCCGGCCTGTGCAACTCCACCATGGTCGTCTATATGAGCGACAACGGATTCGCACTGGGCGAGCATGGGTTCTATGACAAACGCGACGCCTTCGAAACAAGCATCCGCGTGCCATTGCTCGTACGGATGCCCGGCCTGATCAAGCCCGGCACCGTCGTGACTCAAATGGTCCAAAACATTGACATCGCGCCCACCTTGCTCGAGGTCGCCGGAGTCAAACAGCCCGAAAACACACCCAAAATGGACGGACGATCATTCTGGCCACTGTTGCTCGGACGCAACGTCCCATGGCGCGATCACATCCTGTACGAATATTATTGGGAGTGGAACTTCCCCGCTACCCCCACAATGTTCGCAATCAGAACCGACCGATGGAAATACGTCTATTACCATGGCCTCTGGGACAAGGACAGTTTCCACGACCTCCAAACCGATCCTTGCGAACGCCACAACCTCGTCGATCTGCCTGCCTGCAAGGACGTCGTCGCAAAACTTAAAAATCAACTTTTCGATGAACTCGAGCAATCCGGAGGTCTTCAACTGCCCATTCGCCGCCCCACCGGCGACCCCATCCACGACCGAAAACTGCGGCAATAAATCCAATCCAACTGATAAAGGAATGTAGAGAACGAGGGGAGGCGGCAGGTGATGCGATTTTCGCTTGAGGGCTGATTCGCCTGCCCCTGTTCTCTGCACAGCCTGTCCCGCTCTGCCGGATTCTCAGTCCCGCACCTGCAGGAGAAGCCGTGGCCTCAGGCATTCAAGCGACTCGCATTCAGTTGAACCGCTTTCAACCGCACCGCATTCAACCCAGCCGCATTCAACCTCAGCACACGGCCTTGCAACCAGGTTGGAGGAGTTTTGGTTTGCCCGAGCAATATTGGCGATGACAAGCGCTAATTGGAACGCTGCAAAATGGCCCGGAGTTCGTCCGTCGTGACTCAAAAATGGGTGTTACCGTGAGAGAGGCCGGAAAGTGCTCCGGTTGACTCAAAAATGGTGTTACCCAAATTGCCCCTCAATTTGGAAACGAAGGAAAGCGGGAAACCAGGCGCCCTCCGCCCTCCCTCGCTCCCGTTTCTTGGGCTCCTTCGGTCTATCCAATCCGTGCCCGCCCTCCAGCCTCCGGTGTGCCCCTGGGCTTCGATCTCCCGCAGTTGCCGATCCACCTCCCGCCGCAAAGCAAACTGCAAACTCGCTTCAACATCGGCAATCCCCTCTAAAGTCGCGGCTTCGCTGCGGTTGGGCAAACCCCGCATCTCGTTCCAGGTGGTGTGAATGTCCACCGCATCGAACATCCAACCATGCCGGTCATCCAGCACCCCGCCGCACATCGCCACCGTGTCCACTTCCAGAAAACCGGGGACCCGTTCGTTCCAATCGGTGCGCAGCGGAATCTGCTGGCGCAGCAGCGTCCCTGGCCGAGTGGTGGCGCGCCTGCGACACTGTACCCGCACCGCTCGGAGCAGCCTCAGACTTCCTGATCCCGCCGCACAAGAGTTCCTCGGACCAGAATTTGGGCTGATACCAACTCTCCAAAACTTTGTCTCAATACCAACGGTTTATGCGCGGAAAACTCGTCGTGGTGGGTCAGGAAAGGTTCAGCGCTTTTTCCGTGAGAGTATGAGGTTTGTGACTGGAGCGCTCTGTGAAACACTCAGGTCTTTGTTGCAGAACGGGCGGAAAATCGGGCACCGTAAGGGCCTGCTGGTTGGCTTACCAGCAGGC
>JAAYVR010000045.1 GCA_012517065.1 Verrucomicrobiota bacterium
TCGCCGGATTCGCATGATTGAAACAGGTCTTACGATCGGTCATCGTGTTGATGCGGCCGGGGACGGCCGCGCTCCCGACGCCGTTGCGGTTTCCTACGCGTCGATAGGAGCGCGGCGATTCTTCGCCGCACCCAACCGGTGAACGTTCGGGCGCCGGATTCGCATGATTGAAACAGGTCTTACGATCGGTCATCGTGTTGATGCGGCCGGGGACGGCCGCGCTCCCGACGCCGTTGCGGTTTCCAACACCTTTTTCGCGTATTTCGTCTATTTCGCGGTTTAACTCACAACTTCCAGCGAATTCGCCCCAGAGCCATCAGCGCTGCAAAGGCGTGAGCATCACCCGCACGCACGGCAAAACGCCAACCACCACCAGCAGAAAAACTGTCAGGCAGAGAACTCGTTCCTGAAACAACCGCCCATTCCCAACAACACCGCTCATCCGCTCCCACCCCATCTTTCTGCCTTCGATATTTCTGCCTCCTTTTTTTCTGCCACCCATTTTTCTGCCTCTGATGTTTCTGCCCCTCATGTTTCTGCCACACGTGGCGTCTGCGCCGCAGACTTCGGCAACACGGTGAGTTGGAACACAGGGCAACCCGCGGGCTGGTCGATGCTGAAACGGAACCTCCACAACGGTCAGGCTATCTTTTTGCTCGCTGCGCGACTCGAAGGACGAACAACGAAAACCCGAGCAACGCCACTGTCAGTCCGCCGTCGGCCACCGGAAACCCACCCTGCATCGACCCCACCAAAACCGGTTCGCCGCGCTGATTTGTAAACTCAAACCATATCGTATCGTCCGACCTCGTTTCTCCAAACAAGAAAGACAAGTCAATTCCGAGCACGTTGAATTTCGTGCTCGGGCGGGGTTTGGATTTCCGATCGTTCTTCGCGCTCGCGAGAGAAAAACCGATGTCAAGATTCGAATAATCGTCGCCTGTAATCTCAGACACTTGGGCGGGTGTCTGTCCGACGTAGTACTCCGCCGGGGTAACAAATGCTGCATCGACAGGAAGATTTCTCTTGAGCGGTTTCACACGCCACGGGTTCAAAAAAGGTCCGCCGCCGCGCGTAAAATCGATCAGAGTGTCTTCGTTCAGGTCATAGACGGTTAGATGACCGTCCGTGATCAAATCGCTTATCGCGACCGCGTAAGCGTAGTCGAGCCCGGCATTGCCATGGGCGCTCTGGCTGTGCAGTCCCTTGTGCGCTAGCGCGGTGCTGTCGCCGTGCCAAATGAACAGATCGCCGGGGCTGCCGCCGCCGTAGCGATTCGGCCCATATACACTATCGATCGCACCCCGGTTCTGGAAGTCGTATCCCCCAATGAGAAAGAGCCACGGAGTTCCGTTCTTGACTTGGAAACTCATTCCTTCCAATTGCCAAATCGGGCCGCCGACACTCCACGACTCCCGGAGCTCGTACGACTGCGCCGGTTTCGGCCATGAAGCATCGCTGGTTTGTGAAACACTCGATGAAGCGGTGCTGAAAGTATGGCTCTGTCCAGGGTCCGACACCGTTATGTTGAGTGCATGGCCGACCTGTGCCGCTGTGATTGACAGCAACACAGTAACGCAGGCCATGTTGGCGTAACTATTCATTGACGCTGCATGACGCAGTTCTTGACAATCGAACCGGTAGCAAGTGTCGCTAAAGTAGCCATTATTGTCCAATATGTCAACAACTTTTCAGAAAAATTTTTGCAACGCAGAAGATGCTGCTCGACACAGTCGCAACCGTGTTTCAAACAAAACATCCGGCCATCAAGCTAGGCAATGTGGAGCGCAGGGCAGAGAACAGGGAGGAGAGACCAGAGACCAGAGACCAAAGACCAAAGACCCAAGACCAAAGACCAGAGACCAAGGACCAGGGACCGGCGACTAAAGACCAGGGAGGTGCAAGATGGGATAGCAGAGTGGAAGCAGGCATAGCAAGAGACGGGGGACACAAGTATCGGCCAACAAAGCGTCTTGGGAATGCCACTGGGCGCATCGTTAAGCCGGTGTGAATTTGAGGCTGTGTTGAACGGCGGGCGGACCAACAGAGAAGCGATCAGCCGGGCATCATGCGAGACTCTTCACTACAATTTTCATTGCAATCAAATGGCTAACTGATTAAACTCGATGTCGTTCGAGTTTACACCATCGATGAATGGCTCAAGCCACTGGTGAAGAATGACTTAAGTAAAAATTCATGCAAAACTGGCGGTAATTCGACAATATAACGTCGGTTAGGTTTACAGTTCAGAGCAGAGGAGTTTGGAATGTTTGGACGTGAGTCAAGAGGCTGACGTCATAAGTTGCTTATGATCAATGCAGTGTGCCGATTACTTAATGGCTCTTCTGAAGCTTACCAACTATGGCATAGAAGTTGCTGAACCACTCGCTCACATGCTAACCAAAAACACGGTTGACGGCCACGCAAATGAAACAGCGCCGAACAAAGCGATGAAGAGAGAGGAGACAATGCGAAAGTTCGTATTGACTGCCACATGCCTGATGGCGCTGGCCCTGAGTGAAGTGGCACAAGCGATACCCAAGCTCCAGCTTTTCATTGATCCGGGCTACTACGACAATACGGAAGAATCGACTGTAGCTAGGAACAACAGTTTTACCCTGTATGCATACCTGAGTGGCGATTATGACCCCAGCACGTATTACTTGTCGGCGGCTGTGGTCCCGTCAATGGGAAATGAGCCGAAACCAGAATTGGGCTATTTCTCGATCAATAGCGAGATTATCGGAGTGACGGAGAACATGGTGTACGGAACAGCTCCATTAGAAATTGCGCTACAGGGGTTCGACAGTGGCGATCTGCAAAGACACGGTGTCTTCGAAACCTTTTTCTACGAGTACAGTTTTCGCTTCGATTCAAATGAGACTGTTGACGCTTACAACGTCGTGACGGGGCAACCTGCCTCAGGCAAAATGTACAAGAAAGAATTCGCGGTCGATCTCAGTGGAATGCAGGAAGGCTACGGCATTCACTTCGATCTATACAATACCCAACTGAAAGAAATAGTCAAAAAGATGAAGAATGGAGAAACGGTGACATTGGACGATTATGATGTTGATTCGTTTGCTCCGTTCAGCCACGACGCGACCGGGTATAATCCACCCCGCAAACCGGAAACGCCGGTTCCCGACGGCGGTACTACAGCAGCACTGCTTGGCCTGAGCATGCTGGCTGCGGGATTGTTTGCCCGGCGGAAGGCGTAAGCGACAGCGGTCACCGTGGTTTACGGTCACTCGAGTTCTCGAGTTTCTTGTTTCAAGGGATTCATTCACCAATGCCACACTATCGCTGCTGAGGGCGACAAAACCGCACCGGACTGCGCGGAACGGCGGAGAACCAAGCTTGCAATGAAGACCTCTGTCTTCCGGCAGTCATTCGGCTGCGGCTCCGCCCCGCTGCGTAAACACGGAAACCTTGCCGCGATCGGCCGTGCAGCGCAAAGCGGCGAAGTGAGCGCCCTACCTAATGCGAAGTTTCATGTCAGGTAGGACGCGTCGTAGTCAGGAGGAAACAAAATGACTCTGCCGTGCCCTGCCCTACTTGACACGTATCGAAACCACGTTGGAATATGGCGAGTATGCGCCGACATTCCCGTTGTACGCCCGGACACGGTAGTAATATGTACCGGCTGATACGCGGTAAGAATACGACGTTTGATTTGCTGGCACGCGAGCCAGCTCGAAATACGGTCCGGGCCCTGTCTTGGCCTTAACAGCCCACTCGATGCAAAACTCGGTTTCGTTGTCGGAATTATCCGTCCAGGACAGCGTGATTGTCCGGCTTGAAGCTTTGACCGAAAGATTTGATGGTGCTGCGACGGTGTAAGGATCGGTCACAACAATGGTCACGGTCGCGCTGCTTTTGGCACCGAGTTTGTCGGTCACCGTCAATGTGGCGTTGTATTTCCCGGGAACGCCGTATTCATGCAGAATCGGATTCCCAGTGGCAATCGAACCATCCCCAAGGTCCCATTCGTACGACACGATTTCGCCATCTGGATCGTACGATCCTGAACCGTCGAGCGTGACTGGTAGCGGGTAAGGTCCCGATGTCGGGTCCGCAACGACAACGGCTACAGGCGGAAGGTTGCCGCATGCACGATCGTAATCCACATACGCATACAATGAAGCTGCATCGACAGTCTGCGGAAGGCCCGCGCCGGGGACCTCGACATTGTTTGCAAGATCGACCAATTTCCACGACTTCACGGTCGCCTCGTCTCCAGTTGTGCTGTCATAAACACGGAGAAAGTACCTCTTCGCGCCAGACGTCGTGGGCGCGATATCGCTGAAATCCAGACAAAACGTGCCGTCGCAGGCTACGGTTGTCCCGTCGAAAGCGTAAGGTCCGCCCGAATAATAAAGGACTTTGTTGGGGTACCATGTCGTAGCAGGGAGGCTGTCGCCCACCGAACCCAGGCCAAGACCAAGCACGAGCTGACTGCGCTTCAAGTGTGACAGTGTGAACTCGGCAATCATTTGCGGCTGGTACGAAGGCCGCGCAGTGACCCACGTCGCCTCGTCATACCAGAAAAGTCCCTCGCTCGTACGAGCTGGATTGCGGGTGCGCAAGGCCTGGTATGAGACCCATCCATAGCCGGCCTCGTTCCAACCTGTACCCCAAGAATTGGCGATGCGCAGAGCCCCTTTTTCCGATGGCTGGACAACACCGTCGCCGTTGATGTCAACCCAAATGTCGTCGTTGTATCCGACGATCGTCATTGCGTGGCCGCCGCTTGTGCCGTTGACCATATACACACAACTTCGGCCAACAAACGGGTCGTCCGCTGTTGTCGAGGGATCGTTCGAGATCGATTTCCACTGCCAAGAGCTAATATATGTTGCGAAGTTCAGTACATAGCCGTTGGCGAGCATTTGCTTGAGCTGCAGCAGGCCGGTGTCGGTATCGACATCGAGCACTTTGCCGGCTTGCGCCGCGCGGACATTCAGCGCGTTCCGCCACACAGTCGGATTTAGGCACCACGCGCGATAGTCGGAGTCATACGGGAACTCGGCCCAAGTCGCAACGCCGTGTTTCATCGCGATCGAATAGGCATCATAATGCCATGAGCCGACGTCAGCTCCTCCGTTGAGCACGTTATACGTCCACTTCGGCGAAAACCGGTAGGCATCTCCGCCGTTCTTGGCGTCCCAGTCTCGCGCCATGGCAGTCATGTGAGTTAATGTGTAATAAACGGCTGAGAACTGCGCACATGACCCGAGTGACCCTTGGCTCCTGATGGGGGGGAAGTATTTGAGGGTGCTGTTGTCAACGTATGAAGGCAGTACCAAACTCTCGGCGGTTGTGGCCTCAGATGCTGCGTACGGAGCTGCGGCGCCAACCACTTCTTCACCGACCTCAGCGATTGTCTCGGGTCGGACCTTCAACCGCGGCAACCCGCGTTTCTGTCTGGCTTCGTTGACACGCGCAAGGCCAAGATGATTCAGCTTTACTTTGCGTGTCTTGACCATGTTTGCTTCGCCCCATGCCCATTGCGCTGCGTTGGGCCGAACAGCACCGGTGCCCAGTATCTCGCCGTTCCATGGCGCACGGAAATACTCGACTTTACCACCCTCATTCCCCTGCTCCGCCGCCAAACAGAACATCGGCAGCGCAAGTATGGCAGTGATAAACCCCGCGATTCGCACCGCGGCTCGAATTGTTTTGTTCATGGTCTTCATATGCAGTTTTGCGTGACCGGCTTTGACCTTGTCCTCGGCCCACGACTATGGTTCAGCCAAATTGATTTCAGCCCAGCCTCCCCAAACACACAGAAAGCAAATAGTGGGTTCTATCTGTTTTTCGTGTGGGTCGAAACGGACAACGTGTGTAAGGTTTGATCCTACACCATCGGATCGGCGGAAATGGCTGGAGTGACCGGGGAAAGGGATGCTGGAGTTTCGGAGTGTGCAGGTTCAAGTTTTCAACCACGAAAAACTCTGAAAGCGCGAAAGGGAATGTAATAGAGCGTGCTTTCAGCCCTTGGATTGAGGAAGATGATAGTGGAGGGCCACTTATCGTGGGGCTACGCCCCACGCTGGTATAAGACCGCGCCGTTGGTCCGTGGGGCTTCGCCCCACGCTGGTATAAGGCCGCGCCGTTGGCGCTTTGGTGTATGCTCGGGCCACCGGGCTGGGGTGAATACGAACTGGGATCGAATGGTTCTGGTCAATGCCAACACCCTGCAGGAGCGCGGCGATTCTTCGCCGCACCCAGCAGGTCAAAGATCGGGCGCCGCATTTGCGTGATTGAAACAGGTCCAAGATCGGTCATCCGGTTGATGCGGCCGAGACGGCCGCGCTCCCGACGCCGTTGTTGCCTCCAACGCGTCGATAGGAGCGCGGGCATTCTTGCCCGCACCCAGCCGGGGGATGTTCGGGGGACTGGTTTGCATGATTAAAACAGGCCCTACGATCGGTCGTCGGATTGATGCGGCCGAGACGGCCGCGCTCCCAGCGCCGTTGCTGTTCCCAGCGCCCTGCGGGAGCGCGGCGATTCTTCGCCGCACCCAGCAGGTCAAAGATCGGGCGCCGCATTTGCGTGATTGAAACAGGTCCAAGATCGGTCATCCGGTTGATGCGGCCGAGACGGCCGCGCTCCCGACCGCCGTTGTTGCCTCCAACGCGTCGATAGGAGCGCGGCGATTCTTCGCCGCACCCAGCAGGTCAAAGATCGGGCGCCGGATTTGCGTGATTGAAGCAGCTGCACGATCAGTCATCCGGTTGATGCGGCCGGGGACGGCCGCGGGCCCGACGCCGTTGCGGTTTCCTACGCGTCGATAGGACCGCGGGCATCTTTGGCCGTCAGCCCTTTCTACAAGTACTGGAAGTCAACTCTTGCACACACCGCTGGCGCCGACAGAGAGATTGGCCTATTGTTATCGCCAAGGAGGCTTTCGATCATTCAAGGAAATCTGAAGTTATGAACAAACGCGTCTATCAGATCGTCCGCGACAAGCGGCATTGGGAGGGGCCGTTAGAGCCAGCGGAATCTCAAGTTGAACAGAGAATTGGCTCGAAAGGATGGTACACGCGCGGTTATCTTCCGCACTACGACAAACCGGGCACGATCCAAATGGTGACATTCCGCCTGGCCGACGCCATGCCGGGTATCCTTCGACACCAATGGCAGGCGTTGTTCAAGATCGAGAACAGTCGGCTGAGGCAAAGGCGGATCGAGGAGTACATGGATCGCGGCATGGGCGAGTGTCATTTACGCAATCCGGAAGTGGCGGCCGCGGTCGAGTCAGTGTTGCTGGCTGCGGATGGGAAGCATTACCGATTGGCAGCATGGGTGCTGATGCCAAATCATGTGCATGCGTTGGTGGAGTTATGGGACCTACCACTCGGTCGGTTGCTGAACGTGTGGAAAGGGGCCAGTGCACACAAAGCAAATATGATACTGCGACGTCAGGGTCGGTTTTGGCAAGCTGAGTATTGGGACTGCTATATTCGTGACGAAGCACATTTTCGTAAGGCGCTCAAGTATATTGAATTGAATCCAGTCAAGGCCATGCTGGCACGTTACGCATTCGAGTGGCCGTTCAGCAGTGCCAATCCAAAATGGCAGTGGAGCGGTTGTGATCGCTATCGGGGCGCGCATTTGCTGAACGCTGGTTGTTGGAGGTTCGAGCCGGACCGAGAATGATCGGAACTGATGCTCGGTTTGGCGCTATGCCCGACTCGCGGTCCGGCGCGCTCCAGGAGCGCGGGCATTCTTGCCCGCCCCCAGCCGGTGGATGTTCGGGCGACTGGTTTGCATGATTGAAACAGGCCCTACGATCGGTCGTCGGATTGATGCGGCCGAGGACGGCCGCGCTCCCGACCGCCGTTGCTGTTCCCAGCGCCCTGCGGGAGCGCGGCGATTCTTCGCCGCCCCCAGCCGGTGAATGATCGGGCGTCGGATTTGCATGATCGAAACGGGTCGTAGGATCGGTCATCCGGTTGATGCGGGCGGGGACGGCCGCGCTCCTACCGCCGTTGTTGCCTCCAACGCGTCGATAGGAGCGCAGGCATTCTTGCCCGCACCCAACCCGTCAAAGATCGGGCGCCGGATTTGCGTGATCGAAACAGGTCCAAGATCGGTCATCGGGTTGATGCGGCCGGGGACGGTCGCGCTCCCGGCGTGCTATTTGCTCCCCGGCTTGACAGCCGGAATGGCGGCGAGGTCCGGCGGGAGATTGTCGGGCGGGAACGTTTCGACGTTCATTTTCACGAGACTATACGTCGGCACACCGAACTGCACAGTGCCGTCGGATCGATCAACTATCATCGCAACACCGACCAGTCGGCTCCCGTGTGCCCGGACAATTCCAATTGTCTCGGCAACGCGTCCGCCTTTCGTGACTACATCTTCGACAACCAGCACCGGTTCGCCCTGTGAAAGCTTGAATCCACGGCGCAGCGCGAGCTTGCCTTCATCTTTTTCGGCAAAAATGAACCGAGCCGCCAATTGGCGTGCGACTTCCTGACCGATGACGAGCCCGCCCATGGCAGGCGAGATCACTGTGGTCGGTTTGAGCCAGCGCACTTTGTCGGCAAGAGCGCGTCCCAACTTTTCGACTGTTGGCATATCCTGCAAAGCGAGCGCGCACTGGAAATAGAGGCGGCTGTGCAATCCGCTGCGGAGAATGAAATGACCTTCGAGCAACGCGCCGGTGCGGCGGAAGATATCAAGAACCTCTTGTTCGCTCATGGCGGGGGAATGTGGTTGCCATGCGGCTCAGCGTTTTGGGCGGAGCAGTATGGCTTTCTTTGTGGTGCCTTCGACCGGGACGCTGTGTGTTTCGACGGTGGGATCGTCTTTGAGTGCGTTGTGAACGATGCGCCGATCAAAAGCGTTCATTGGTTCCAGCTCGACGATGTCGCCCCAGCGCCGGACTTTTTCAGCGGCTTCCTTTGCTTTGGCGATGAGGGTTTCGCGGGCGTTTGCGCGGTAATTGCCGACGTCGAGCGTGACTTTGCTGGCGGTCGGGTCCTTTTGGTAGATCATCCTGTTGATCAGGTACTGCAATTGGGACAGGGTCTGGCCTTGCCGGCCGATCAATCGCCCGGGATCGTCACACTGGATGTCGATTAGAACGCCGTCGCCGACTTGTTTTTCGGTGACGGTGGCTTCGAATCCAAGAAGCTTCACGAATTCTTCGGTCAATGCTCGAGCATCTACTGGCATGGTATGTAGGATTGTTGGGGATGATTTAGGGAGTGTGTCTGCTGCGGGAATCAATTGCGTTTCACACGGCGGCGGACAGGCGTTGGCGCCGGCGCAAGCTGTGCCTGTTGTGGTAAGGCCTTTGTCAATCGCATCTGGAGTATGCTTAGCAGATTCTGGACGGTCCAGTAAAGAGCCAAGCCGGCAGAGAAATTGTACAACATGAGAACGAAAATCAAGGGCATGTATTGCATCATCTTCTGTTGAACGGGGTCCACGCCCGGCGACGGCGGGGTGAGGCGTGCCTGCCACAATTGAGTGGCGCCCATGATCAATGGCAGCGGGTTTATTGGGATGCCGAAGACCACCGCGATCGTGTCAGGCTGCGACAGGTCTGCGGCCCAGAGGAATCGCGCGCCGCGCAATTCGATTGCGCTCCGGAGCATTTGGTACAGGCCGAAGAACACTGGGATTTGCAGGAGGATCGGCAGGCAGCCTCCGAGCGGACTGACCTTGTTTTCCTTCATGAACTCCATGAGTTTCATGTTCATTTTCTTCGGGTCGTCCTTGTATTTTTCCTGGATGGCCTTGATTTGCGGCTGAAGCATTTGCATGCGTTTCATGGACCGCGTACTGGCCTGCGTAAGCGGCCAGAAAAGTATTTTTATGATGACGGTGATGGCGATGATTGATGCGCCATAGGAGAGGCCGAGAGCATGCAAACCGTTCATCGAAACCAACAACAGACGGGCAATCCAACCAAAGAATCCCGAGAACCCCATGATGAGGTCGAGGTTGTTCCCATATCGCACCAGAGTGTTGTATTCCTTGGGGCCGGCGTACAACTCGAACCTGCGTTCGAGTTTCTCGCCCGGTTGAAGAATCTGTGCGGCGTACAGGAGAGCGGACTGGTAACCGCTCGGTCTTGCAATCAGCCTCGAATCGTTGGCCCTTTCCTGCGGAGTCGGCGCCGGAAGATCAATCGGCCGCGCAAGTACCTTCGGAGCAACATGGGAGGGGATCACCGCCATGGCAAAGAACTGGTTCTGGACCGAAGCCCAAACCACGTTGCTTTCGCCGGGGCTGATGTATTCGGACCTTGGCGTGCCGGGCAAGCAACCCATGAAACTCCGGTTAGCAAACCACGCTTGATCTGCCGAATAAGTCGCACGGCCGTCGTACCATTCAACTTTCAGGGCCTGACCGGGGTCGTACGGGTCCATTGGCGTTGCGGTGCCGAACACCAACTCGGTTGGTGGGATCGGGACGGGCGTTGTGCCGGTGTTCGAGATGGTAACAGTTGAAGCAAGCAAACCGTTCGTATTCGGCCAGAATTCCTTAACGATCTTGATGCTGCCGGCGATTTCTTTTTCGGCGCGCACTCCGTTGGTCGTTCTCGAAAGCTTGTATGGAGTCGAGTCGGACAACAACTGTCCGCCGAGCAATGCCATGGCGGGAATGGGCGCGCCATGGTTCAGGGTAACAACGCGATTCGACATCCAGGACGATCCGGCTTCGAGCTGTCGGCGGCGGCTTTTGGCCACGATTTCCGGGTACTTGGGCAGTTCGACGTATTTGATGCCGCCACCGTGCGAGGTAAAAGTGTAGCGCGCATCTGGAGTCTCCAATGTGAGCAGTTCTTCAGGCGCGGTAGGTTTCGTCCATCCGACCATCGGCGAAGACGGCATGCTGATTTGGGCTTGGACACCGCCGGTCGCGCTTTGCGCCGACTGAACCTGGCCGGTCAGATTGGTGTCGAGCACATTGGTTAGAACGAGTGCTGCGGTCTGATTTGTTGGGGCTGCGACCGGTTTTGGCGGAAAAATCTGGTTCACCAAATGCGGCCATAGCAGCAGCAAGATGAAGCAAATTACAAGTATCAGTATCGATTGTCGGTCCATTCAGAGTTTGTTGTGTCTATGTCTCGCCAGCTCGTGATTCTTCCGGTCAAACGGCAAGATCAGTTTATGACCCTTGCAGTTTGGGGCGGTAAATGACGTTCGAGACTCGCACAGTGGGAATCGAGCCCGCGCATGTTTGATGATTCGTTTTGTTGACAACAGCTTTTGTCTGCCCCGCGGACAGAATCTCGAGGCGGCACCGGGTCCCACCCACAACCTCCCCACGGATGACACCGAAGAAGACGCTTCAGAGCAAGGATCGAACCGCGGCACAGCCCGTGAACCTGCAACGCGTCGATCGCGTACGCAGAGCAACTGGGAACGTAACGGCACCGGCCCAGCGGGCCAAACAGCGATTGTTTCACCGGCGAGATTACCCAGCGATAGAGCCGAATGAAAAATATCAGGATGCCGCGCAACATAATCATTCGGACGCTTTCAGCAGGCCGGCTTCGCCTAACGCCGCCAAAAAATCGCGCTCGACCGCCGCATAAGCCTTTTCGTTGATTGACGGTCTGGCCACGAGGACCATGGCAGTCGAATCACGGAGATCATGCTGATGATGCCGAAACACTTCGCGCAGCAATCGCCTTGCCCTGTTTCGTGCGACGGCGCATCCCACTTTGCGCCCAACCACAATGCCCAACCGACATCCCGAACTGCCGGACAGTTTCATCCAGTTGACGATCAAGCAACCCCGTGCGACTCGCGAACCTCCTGCACGAATGGCGTCAAACTCGCATTTCTTCTGCAGTCTGGCACTCCGGGGCAGACGGTATCGCAGTGTCATGTCAAAACGGTGTCCGACCCGCCATGGCAAACCCCGGCTGGTGCCGAGTTCAGGTGGCATTCTGACCAGGGTTCGCACGGTGTGGGGCCGGGAAAATCGTGGGTTGCACCAACACACCGAACTTAGACGGGCGTAAGTCGTTTACGTCCAATGCGTCTTCGCCGGGCGAGTATTTGGCGCCCGCCTTTTGTGGCCATGCGACTTCGAAATCCGTGTTGTCGTCGCCGTCTGGTCTTTGATGGTTGATATGTACGTTTCATTTTCGAACTATACGCCGGTTTGTTTCTGGTCCGAAGACCTCCTGCCGACGGTCAACCGGCAGCCGCGGCGCAATGGAAGGTTCATCATACCCACAGAACCAGCTTCGTCAAGCGCACGACTGCGCCCTCGCCAATTCCGCAATCCAGGGCTTGTGGATGTTTGGGTGCAGGGTTTACGTGATTGAAGCAGGTGCACGATCGGTCATCCGGTTGATGCGGCCGAGGACGGCCGCGCTCCCGAGGGCGTTGCCTTCTCCAACGCGTGCAGGAGCGCGGCGATTCTTCGCCGCACCCGGCCGGTGGATCTTCGGGCGACGGGTTTGCGTGATTGAAGCACGTGCACGATCGGTCATCGGGTTGATGCGGCCGAGACGGCCGCGCTCCCGACGCCGTTGCTGTTCCCAGCGCCCTGCGGGAGCGCGGCGATTCTTCGCCGCCCCCAGCCGGTGAATGTTCGGGCGCCAGTTTTGCGTGATTGAAACCAGCCGCACGATCAGTCATCGGATTGATGCGGCCGGGGACGGCCGCGCTCCCAAGGGCGTTGCCTTCTCCAGCGCGGGCACAAGAGACCATAGACCATGGACCAAAGACCATAGACCGAAGACCAAAGACCACAGACCGGCGACAAGGGACACTAACAAGCGTCTCGATGTAGTCACTACTGCTGGTCCGCACGAATTGACAAGGGCCGAAGGCCCGATCTATACCAGCCTGGGCCAACGGCCCAGGTACATGGGCCAGATCAGTGACAATAAGGGCTGAAAGCCCGCGCTAA
>JAAYVR010000046.1 GCA_012517065.1 Verrucomicrobiota bacterium
CCGATCCTACGATCCGTTTCGATCCCGCAAATCGGGCCACCGAACATACACCGGTTGGGTGCGGCGAAGAATCGCCGCGCTCCTGCCGACGCGTTGGAGAAAACACCGGCGGGCGGGAGCGCGGCCGTCCTCGGCCGCATCAACGTGACGACCGATCCTACGACCCGTTTCGATCATGCAAATCCTGCGCCCGAACGTTCACCGGCTGGGGATGCACAAACAGCGTGTCTGTCCCTATATCGGCATCCGAGGGGCACCTGCGCAGACTTGGGCAACCGCCGATTGGAACAAGGGGCAATTTACCGGCTACGCCGCAATTAGGGGTTAAAACCCAAACAAAGAGCCTGTCACTCTATCGTCACTCTATCCGGCCCAGGTGCGTCTGGTCGGAATGGCCGGTTGGGCGAGGCGATCGGTCACGTTTGGGGACCGGTTCGGCGGGTGCGGCGTCTGCCACGGAGATTTTCGATGGACCGTGCGATAGCGGCGTTCAGGGCGGCAGCGTCGGATTCGCTGAATCGTTCGCGCAAGCGGTTTTCGGCTGCGCGGCGGGCCTGCTCGATACGGGCTTCATCGATTTCGTCGGCGCGGATTGCCATGTCAGTGAGGACGGATACGTGGTCGCCTGTTATCTCGGCGAATCCAGGTCCAACCGCGAGGTAGTAATCCTTGCCGCCGCGTTTGACGATGATTTCGCCGGGCACGATTTCTGTCATCAAAGGTGTATGCAGCGGGTAAATGCCCAGCTCGCCCTCGACGCCTGGGAGCGTGACCATCTCGGCCTGTTCGGAACAGATTATTCCTTCAGGGGTGACGATTTCGAGTTTGAGGGTGTTGGGCATAGTGCACCCGCGATGCTAGCTTTCGTGGATTTCTTCGATCGTGCCTTTCATGTAGAAGTTGCCCTCGGGGACATCGTCGTGTTTGCCTTCGAGGATTTCCTTGAATCCTTTGACGGTGTCGGCCACTGCGACCTGTTTCCCGGGGCGGCCGGTGAAGACTTCTGCGACTGAGAAGGGCTGGCTCAAGAACCGCTGAATCTTACGGGCACGGAGAACGGTCAATTTGTCTTCGGGCGAAAGCTCGTCCATGCCGAGGATTGCGATTATGTCCTGGAGGTCCTTGTATCGCTGGAGGACCTTTTGCACGCCGCGGGCGACGTCGTAATGTTCCTGTCCGACGATTTCCGGTGTGAGCGCTCTGGACGTTGAAGCTAGTGGATCGACTGCGGGGTAGATTCCGAGCTCTGCGATGGAGCGTTCAAGGACGATCGTTGCGTCCAAGTGGGCGAAGGTCGTGGCTGGCGCGGGATCGGTCAAATCATCGGCCGGCACATACACGGCCTGGAAAGATGTGATTGAGCCTTTCTTGGTTGAGGTGATTCGTTCCTGCAATTCGCCCATTTCGGCGGCGAGCGTTGGCTGGTAGCCGACAGCGCTCGGGGTGCGGCCGAGGAGGGCTGAGACCTCGGACCCTGCCTGTGAGAACCGGTAAATATTGTCTATGAAAAGGAGAACGTCCTGGCTTCGTTCATCGCGGAAGAACTCGGTGATTGCGAGGCCTGACAAACCGACGCGCAGCCGTGCGCCGGGCGGTTCGTTCATCTGGCCGTACACCAGAGCGATCTTTGACTGGCTGAGGTCTTTAAGGTTGATGACGCCGGCTTCGCACATTTCGCGGTAGAGGTCGTTGCCTTCGCGGGTTCGTTCGCCAACGCCTGCGAACACTGACACGCCGCCGTGGAGTTTGGCGATGTTATTTATCAACTCCATTATGACGACGGTTTTGCCGACGCCGGCGCCGCCGAACGCGCCGACCTTGCCGCCTTTGAGGAACGGACAGATCAGATCGATGACTTTGATCCCGGTCATCAGGACCTGTGGTGAGGTCGATTGATCGAGGAGCGACGGGGCTGGGCGGTGGATGGGATTGTATCGTTCGGACTTGATTGGCCCAAGCTCGTCAACGGGGTTGCCGGTGACATCTAATACTCGGCCCATTACCTGGTCGCCTACCGGGACGCGGATTGGGCTGCCGGTGTCAATCACCTCATAGCCGCGTTTCAGTCCCTCGGTTGTGGACATTGCGACGGAGCGGACCCATTTGTCGCCGAGATGCTGTTGGACCTCCAAAACCAGGCGCGTCGGCCCGCGGTCTGGCAAAACATAGTCCACCGTAAGGGCGTTATAAATGGCCGGCAGTTGGTCGGGAAACTCGACGTCCACGACCGGTCCGATGACCTGAACGATCTTGCCTTTGTTCATCGACGAATGTTCATGGTTGCGCCTTATGCACGGCGCAGCTCGGTGCGAACTGAAAACCTAGGGAACGCGCCGGGCGAGTGTCAAGGACCCTTATTCGAACTCCATTTCGTAGCTGATGACGTTGCCCGAGAACCGGGTTGTCAGTTTGAAGTTGCTCTTGGCGAACACGGCCTGCATTGGCTTGTTATCAAGCAAAACCTCGGCGGTGAAACCGCGGATACCGTTTCTGCGGGCAATTCGCCCGAGGTACCTCAGCAGGTAAGTGCCGATTCCGCGGTTCTGCCATTTGTCATGAACCACGAATGCGACTTCGGCAAGGTTTGTCTTGGGGTCTAGGTAGTAGCTACCGACAGCGATGATGTCTTCGCCGTGCGCTTCGGGCAATGTGCCGACGATTGTGACCTCGTTTCTGTGATCGACGTAAACGAACTCCTGGATTTCGGTGCGTTTGACCCACCGCTTGTGGCTCATAAAGCGGTAGTAAATCGTCTGCTGCGATAGCGCGTAGAACAGATCGCGCATTCTTGGTTCGTCCGTCGGATGTATGGGGCGGAAATTGATCTGTGTGCCGTCTTCGAGCACGTAAGTGCTGCGCTGTTCTTTGGGAGCAACGAGGATTTTTCCTTCGACCTCGGCCATTGAGGCCGCCAGGTACTTGGCTTCGATGGCTTCGCGCAGAAGTTGAGCGCGGAACTTCGGGTGCGCGATGCAAATCAATGCAAGCGCGCGTTCCTGGATGCTCTTTCCGTGGAGATAGGCGACTCCGTATTCGGTGACCACGTAATTGACTCCGGCGCGAGTGGTCACAACACCTGCGCCCGGGCTGAGCCGCGTCACTATTCGGGAGACAGTGCCGTTTTTGGCCGTGGATGGCATGGCGATAATGGCCTTGCCGCGGTGCGCTTTTGCCGCGCCGCGCCCGAAGTCAACCTGGCCGCCCACGCCCGAGAAGAACCGTGTGCCGATCGAGTCCGCGCATACCTGGCCGGTGAGATCGACTTCGAGGGCGACGTTTATTGCCACCATTTTATGTTGGCGGCTTATGATGTAGGGGTCATTGACGTACTCTGTCGGGTGGAACGCGAACATTGGGTTGTTGTTCACGAAATCATACAATTTCCGCGTGCCGAGGCAGAAACTGGTCACGATTTGGCCGCGGTCGAGGGATTTGCGCATGCCGGTTACTGCGCCAGACTGAACGAGCTCGATTATGCGATCGGATATCATCTCGGTGTGAATACCGAGGTCTTTCTTGTCTTTGAGGAAGCCGAAGAGAGCCTGGGGGATGCGTCCGATGCCGACCTCGATTGTCGAGCCGTCCTCGACCAATGCAGCGATATTCTCTGCTATTTGGCGGGTTTCCTCGGTGACTTCGGGCGGAGGAACCTCAACCAGCGGATCGTCCACCGGCACCAGAATGTCGAGGTCATAAACGTGCAGGACCGAATCGCCGTGTGTGCGCGGCATATTAGGATTGACCTGGGCGATCACCAGCGAGGCATTTTCGGCGGCGCTCTTGACGATATCAACCGAAATGCCGAGGCTGCACAATCCGCGTTCATCGGGCGGCGTTACCTGGATCAGCGCCACATCGAGCGGAAGCTGGCCGGAATTGAACAAACGGGGGATGTCGGACAGGTGGATCGGCGTGTAGTCGCCGAGGCCTTCCTGGATGATGCCGCGGACGTTTTCGGCGATGAAGAAGCTGTTGACGCGGAAGTACTGCGTCATTTCCTTGTGCGCGTATGGGGCTTCGCCGTAAGTGAGCAAATGGACGATTTCCGTATCGGGGAGTTCAGCGGCGCGTTTGGTCAAAGCGCTAACCAGCCGCAATGGCTCGGCACAACCTGTGCCAATAAATATGCGCTGTCCGGGCCGGATTCGTGCCACTGCCTGTTCCGGCGTGGCGATCATTGACCGATGTTTTTCCTGCCAGTTCGGGTCGTAAGTAAGATTGGAGCTGCTCATGTTAATGACGATTGTGAAACCGGGCTGAGAGTCATGCGAGCGTCGGCGACGTAGGCTTCGGTGCCGACTTCACCGACGATAAAGGGGTTGATATCCAGCTCTTTGATTTCCGGGTAATCGGTTGCCAATTGGCTGATGCGCTGGAGTGCATCCGCGAGGGCGGTCAGATCGACAGGCGCCTGTCCTCGCGCGCCTTTCAACAACGCGTATGACCGCGTGCCCATCAGCATTTGCATCGCTTCATCGGAAGTAATCGGCGCGAGGTGAAAAGTGACGTCTTTCATGACCTCGACGAAGATGCCGCCCAAACCGAACATGAGCATCGGACCGAACTGCGGATCGCGCGTCATGCCGAGGATCACTTCGCGGCCGCGATGTCCCATCTTTTCGATGTAAGCGCCGCGGATGTAAGCGTTGGGTGCCCGGCGCTGAACGCGGAGCATTGTCAGGTCGTAGGCGTCCCGCACCTGCTCGGCGTTTGCAAGGTTGATCCGAACACCGCCGAAGTCGGACTTGTGGATGATATCCGGCGAAGAGATTTTAAGGACGACCGGGTAACCGATGCGGTTTGCGATATCGACGGCTTCCTCGGCGCTGCGGGCGAGTGCGCCGGGCAGAATCCGAAAATCATAGGCACGCAAGATTTCCTTGGCTTCGACCTCACCGATCTGCTGGGTGCCGCTTCGGATGTGCCACTGAATGACCCGGTCAACACGCCTGCGGTTGACGGGGAATCGGTTGACCAGCCTTGCCGGGCGCTGTTTCCATGCGCTGTAATCGCACATTGCCCGGAGCGCAGCCACCGCACGGTCGGGAGCGGGATAATTCGGTATGCCGAGTTCCATCAACTTCGATTTCGCGGCGGCGACTTCTTCGCCTCCCATGAACGCGGTGAGGAGTGGTTTGACACCTTTGTGCGCGGCGGCGAGGCGTTCAGCCAGTTCAAGCGGCCTGGTCATGTTCTGCGGTGTCGCGACAACAATGATTGCATCGATGTTCTCGTCTTCCTGGATGATCTCGAACGCCTTGATGTAGCGCTCGGGCTCGGCGTCGCCTATAACGTCGATTGGATTTCCCAGAGCAGCGGTTTGGGGCAGGGCTTCTTTGAGCTTCGCTTTGCTTTGTTCACTTGGCTGCACCATTTTCAGTCCCATGGTTTCAGCAGCGTCTGCTGCCATGATGCCCGGGCCGCCGGCGTTTGTGATGATGGCCACGCGATCGCCTTTAGGGACCGGCTGGGTGGCAAACGCAAGCGCATAATCGAAAAGCGCCTCAAAACATTCCGCGCGGATGACACCTGATCGCTTGAATGCCGCGCCGTATGCGATGTCAGCCCCGGCCAAACTACCGGTGTGTGACGACGCGGCTTTTGCGCCGGCTTGCGTAACGCCCACTTTGAGCACAACGACGGGCTTTACGTTTGCGGCCTGTTCGGCCACACGCAGGAACTTGTTGCCGTCCTTGATGCTTTCCAAGTAACCGGCGATCACTCTTGTGTGCTGGTCTGCGGCGAGGGCTTGAATAAAATCGACCTCGTCGAGGTCCGCCTTGTTGCCGAAGCTGATCACTTTGCCGAGGCCGAGTTTCTGGCTGGCCGCCCAGTCGAGAATTGCCACGCACAGCGCACCGGATTGCGAAATAACCGAGATATGTCCGGTTGGCGGTACTGTCGGGGCAAACGTGGCGTTCATCGAGTGGTGCGTGTTGAGCACGCCAAGGCAATTGGGGCCCATCAACCGGACGCCCGCTGCTCGACATATCTCGACGAGCTCTTTCTCGGCTTGGGCGCCCGCAGCGCCAACTTCCTTGAATCCGGCGGTGATTACGACGATCGCTTTTGCACCCGCACGGATCGAGCTTTGGACTGCGTCCTTGACGAGTTTGGCGCCAACAACGACCACGCTGAGATCGATTTTACCCGGGTACTGGTCAAGGCTCTTGTAGCATTTGATTCCGAGGATTTCGGATGCTTCGGGATTGATTGGCACAATGTTGCCCTTGAACCCACCCTTGACGAGGTTGTGCAGAAGCTCGTAACCCACCTTGCCCGGGTTGCGCGAAGCTCCCACCACCGCCACAGTTTGAGGATAAAGCAGTGATTCAAGCATAATATCTCAATTCAAAATTCAACCAAAAAAACTTACGGCGACCGTGACTCATGAAAAAGGCAAATCCCGTGCCATTATTGTCCAAGTGCAAAGCCCGGACCGCGGAACGCCGTCTCGCAACCTTTCGCCAAAGCTCAGCCGCAGCGTTGGCAAACTCCGTTGCACTCTAGTGCTTCGGGGTCATTGGGCACTTGCCGTGTATTGCCAAACGTTCCCCATTTCTTGCCGCAAATGGAAACACAAAGTGCGGCTGGTTTGCTGTGATTTCCAAGGGCTTGCGACACCCCTGACGGCTCAGCCCTTCAGGGTCAGCGCTGTAGTTCTCTTTTCAGGTGTTGAATGGCTTCGCGGACGTTCTGGTCCGTTTCCATTCTATTCTTCACCTGTTTGCACGCGTGGAGAACAGTTCCGTGATCCCTTCCGCCGAATGCCTCGCCGATAACGCTTAATGAGCTGTCTGTCAGCTCGCGCGCCAAATACATTGCAACCTGACGAGGGAATGCGATGTTCTCAGGCCGCCTCTTGCTGGTCATGTCCGCAAGCCGTATGTCGTAGTATTCAGCCACGCGTTTCTGAATTACCTCGATGGTTATTGTTTGACGGCCTTCCTCGTAGAGGACCTCGTGGAGCAGCTCCTCGGCGCGCTGGATAGTGACAGGATTGCCCGTGAGCGAGGCGTACGATGCAACGCGTATGAAAGCCCCTTCCAATCGGCGAACATTTGACCGGATCCGAGAAGCAATCAGATCAACCACTTCCTCTGGCAGACGGACTCCCAGAGCCTGTTCTTTGCGCCGGAGAATCGCCACGCGCGTTTCGAACTCCGGCGGTCTGAGGTCTGTCACCAATCCCCATTCAAACCTCGAAACAAGCCGATGTTCGAGGTTTTGAATCTCCCCGGCCGGTCTGTCACAGGTGAGAACAATCTGCTTTCGCGCCTCGTGCAGCGCGTTAAAGGTGTGAAAAAACTCTTCCTGAATTCTCTCCTTGTTCGCAAGAAACTGCACATCGTCGATCAACAGAACATCCACCTGGCGATACTTGCGGCGGAAGCGCGCCAACTGGTTTGACTGAATCGCGTCGATGTACTCGTTCGTGAAACGCTCCGAAGTTAGATAAACGACGCGAGACCTCTTGCGATGTTCGACAACGTATTGGCCGATGGCGTGCAGCAGGTGTGTCTTGCCAAGTCCCGTGCCGCCATACACGAATAGCGGATTGTAGGCTTTTCCGGGCGCCTGCGCGACCGCAAGTGCCGCCCCGTGCGCGAAGCTGTTGTTGTCTCCGACAACGAATGTCTCGAATGTGCTATTCGGGTTGAAACCCGAATCGCGCGCGCCGGTTTCCTGTGCAGGTTCCGGTACACCCTGTCTGTCAGTTTCGCGAGGTTCTGTCACGCTCAATGGGCTTTGATCCCGCTCCGCTGCGGGCAGACTTGGATGTGAATTTACCTCAAACCTCACCCTCAACGCTCTTCCCGACGCGTGTGCAACCACATCTTGGAGTAACGGCAAATAGTTGTTCCTGAGCCAAAGCTCACAAAACTCGTTTGGCACCCCAATTGTGATTTCGTCCTCGGTAAGGCTCTTGAGCGACAAACCGGCGAACCAGAGGCTGTAAATGTCTGGTTTCAACATCTGGCGCAGTATGCGCTGTACTTCTGGCCAAAAACTATCGACATGCGTTTGCATAGGCCTTGGTATGGCTTGTCGCGCGCCGCAGACGGAATTATTCACCACCGACCGTTGCACTATTGTAACAGACCGATTCCACGGTCTTTATGCACGTTAGTGACCGATTATGTCGGATGCAGCAGATTAATATTTGAGCCACAGTCTGCAATCGATTTCTTAACATTCCTAACGTGTTGAAATTGAACACTTTGCAACTCACCTCCGCCGGGGGCCGGCGATTCCGCCCGCCAAATCCAAAATTCGCCCGACGCTTGTCTGGGTGCGCGGCGGTTTTTGTAAGACCTGAATGCGGGAAAAACCAGAAGAACATGTTAGTTCTTATTCGCAAGTTATTCACAGCCTCACCACTCCCGCTCCGCCACTTGGCAGGCGCGTTACTAAGCTCCTGAATTCGTAAAGTTTCTAAATCAAACTGCCTGTTCGTCAAGCTCGCCGGTGCGGATGCGAACAGCGTTGTCTATGTTCGAAACGAACACCTTGCCATCGCCTATTTTGCCTGTTCTGGCTGCTTTGACGATGGCATCGACTGCTGGCGCCGTTAAAGAATCAGCGACCACAACTTCGATCTTGATCTTGGGCAGGAAATCAACTGTGTATTCACTGCCTCGGTAGATTTCAGTGTGCCCTTTTTGGCGACCGAAGCCTTTCACCTCGATGACTGTCATTCCCTCGATGCCCAGGGCGGCAAGCGCCTCCTTAACGTCTTCAAGCTTGAACGGTTTGATGATGGCCTCGATCTTTTTCATTTTTCGTGCGGCAAGAATCCTAACAAGCGTGTATTCCATGTAAACACCAAAGAAACCAAACGACACAGCTTGGGCGGTCACGATTTGGCAAGCCGGGGGCTAACGGTTATAAGTGCGAAGCTCTTCAAGCTTTGCCGCAGCCGCACCGCTGTCAATAAGCTTCGAGCCGTATTCCCATCCTTCACTTATTGACCTTACATGGCCGGCAGCGAAAAACGCTGCGCCAGCGTTCAACAACAGGGCGTCGCGTTTGGGCCCTTTCTCTTCGCCTCGCAGCAACCGGATCAGGATGGCGGAGTTTTCCTCCCGGCTGCCGCCGCGCAAATCAGCCAACTGCCCTTGCTGTACTGCGAAGAACTGAGGAGCAAGCTCGGTGACATGCACGTCCGTTTCCTCGTAGAACTCTGCCACAACAGTAGGTCCGAGCGTTGATACCTCATCAATGGATGCCGGCCCGCCGGCTGTCTTTTCGACTCTCCCGCAGACAACCATGCCCCTGCGGACTCCCAGCGCCCGAAGAACAATGGCAAGCGGCTCGCAAAGCTCCGGCTTTGGCACGCCCATCAACTGCGCAGTCGGCTGCGCCGGATTGAGCAGTGGCCCGAGATAGTTGAAAAGCGTGCGTTGTCCGCGATCCGCGCAAAGCCGACGCGCCGGGCCGATTTGCTTGAAAGCGGGGTGATACCGTGGCGCGAAAAAGAAGGTGAACCGGAGCTCTCGCAATGCAACAGCCGCATCGGCCGGTGAAAGATCGATCGGAATGCCGAGAGCTTCGAGGACGTCAGCGCTACCTGTCTGAGACGTCACTGCGCGGTTTCCGTGCTTTGCAACAGTCACACCGCCCGCCGCGCACAGAATGGCAGCGCCAGTGGACATGTTAAAAGTCCCGGCGTGGTCGCCTCCAGTGCCAACCACGTCCAACACGCCTCGCGCCCTTGTCTCAGCATCCACCGGCGGCACTATTGCCATCGCACGTAACGCGCGCGCAAAAGCCAGTATTTCGTCGGGTGTCTCTCCCTTTTGTGCGAGGGCGCTCAGGAAATCTGCTTTGGTTTCGGGGCAGACCGACTCACTGACGAGTTCGGTCACGGCAAGGCCAACCTGCTCTGTGGTCAGGTCCTTTTGATCGCGAAGTTGACGAGTAAAAGCTTCGAGCACGCGGCGCATGCTACCACAGCCAGCAAACGATAACAACTCCGCCCTTGTTCGTGCGGCTGAATCCGGCGCGACTCAGATTTGCAGATGGCTATTCTGCGACGACGCGATAAAACGCTGCCGCGTGACTCAACGTATCGGTTACCTTTTGGCGCGACCCATCACCTGAGACGGCACGCAGAGTTTGCCATGGATCAGCAAGGGCGGTTTTGGATTCCACGCGGTAATTGACGCCGGGCTGAGAATCAAACTCGAACTGGAACTGGCCACCTGCAACCTTTGCGTTGAGGAGAGCGATTGGTTGTGCCGTCTTGGTGTGAACCTCTAGTTCGAACACGCCTATGAACCCGCCGCTGGCTGTTCCGCCCTCTGTGCCGATCAGGCGGATACCGCGGATGCCAGCCTGGGGCGCGTTGAGACGGAACGTGGCGGTTGCGGTGGTTGGAGCGCCGAACGCGACTGCGGGAAGGGGATGACCGTCGAGCGCCGTCATGTAATCAGAAGTGTGCCCGATGGTTGTCCAGGGGCTTCCGCCTGTTGTCGTGATTTGAATCGTGGGCTCGACCAAATGTGTCGAGGCTGAGAGGAACCCGCCAGCGCCCGGGCCGACATTGTTGACACCGAACCAACCGCCATCGAAGAAGATTGCCATGCTGAGTTTGAGGAGCACGACCGGTTCGGTCAATGGGTTGTCCCAAGTAATGCCTACGTAGCTGGCGGTATCAGTGCCCTGATTGTTCCAAGTGTCAACGCGCGTGGTGATGTCGCCGTCGTTGATATTAGCTGGCAGGCCAGCTTGATAATATGGTGTTTCAACTCCGGCGTCTGGTGCTTCGCGCGTTCCAATGATCGCCGTGCCCAGCAGAGCGACATTTGTTGGGTGGCTCGCGGGGTTCTTGGGGTCGGTGCCGTGGACAAGCTCGATGTTGTCCCAATACCCGTCGTTGTCCGTATCCCGCGAGTTTGGGTTGGTTCCGTGGGTGAGCACCTCGGCGCCGTCGCTCAAACTGTCACCGTCGCTGTCGGCGCGCGTCGGGTTGGTGCCGTGTGTGTGGACCTCGAGACCGTCGTTGAGCCGATCGCCGTCGGTGTCCGGGTTTTGCGGGTTTGTCCCGGCTGCGAACTCATCTTTGTTGACGAGGCCGTCGGCGTCCGGGTCCTCGGCAGAATCGTCAATACCGACTGTCAAGCCGTTCAATCTCTCCCACGAATCATTCATGCCATCGTTATCGGAATCGGTCACTGCTGTGCGGACGGCGAGTTCAAACACGCCAAGGAAACCGCGGCTGGCGGCGCCGCCTTCGGGACCGATCAGCCGTATTCCAGAGATACCGGAGACGGGCTGTTTGAGGGTGAACGTTGCTGCGACAGACGTTGGGTTGGGCATGGTCCCCCCGCCGACACGATGACCGTCCAGGGCTTGAAGATAGTTCGACGTGTGCTCGACAGTTGTCCATGTCACGCCGCCGTCTGTTGACACCTGAACCAGTGGCTCGACCAGATGATTTGGCGTGAGCGCTCCGCCGGCGACGGGGCCTACGCCATTAACTCCGAACCAACCGCCATCATAGAAGGTTGCGAGAGTCAATTCCAACGACTCGACCTTGTGAGTCAGTGGCGTATCCCAGATAATGCCGACAAAGCTGGCGGTGTAACTGGGGTAGTCGGGCCAACCTCCGTTCCACGTGTCCACCCTTGTGTTCGGATTCCCGTCGTTTATGACTGCAGCATCGCCGGCGTGATAGTACTCGTTGTCAAAGCCAGCCTCGATGGACTCTCTCACGCCGAGGATACCGCGCCCGAGGTAAGCGACGTTGTTGGGGTAGTTGCCCGGATTGGTCGGGTCGGTGCCTTCGCCCACTTCCAAACTGTCGGAGAAACCGTCTCCGTCGGTGTCGGTCAGCGTCGGGTCTGACCCGTAAGTCTTGACTTCGACTCCATCGGTTAATCCGTCAAGGTCTGTGTCCACTGCAAGTGGGTCGCTCGAATAGGTGTTCACCTCTTCTCCATCTGTTAAACCGTCTCCGTCGGTATCAGACTGCGAAGGGTTGGTGGTTGAAACGTTGGCTTCGTAGCCGTCATCGAGCCCATCCTCGTCTGTGTCTTTCTTTTTCGGGTTCGTCGAGATCAAGTACTCGTTCGAGTTGCTCAGGCCGTCGAGATCGGGATCATCTCCCGAGTCGTTGACCCCAACGTTCAACCCGAATGCGAGTTCCCATTGGTCAGGCATGCCGTCAAAGTCCGAGTCCTGGTATGTGGCTTCGACCACCAATTCGAAAACTCCTAGAAACCCGTTGGTGTCGGTACCTGCAAGGCCGCCGTTTGTGCCGATGATTCGGACGCCGTTGATCTGGCTCACGGGAGTGGTCAAGGTGAAAGTGGCCGTAGCCGATGTTGGATTCGGATTGGCGCCGCCTCCAATGCCATGTCCGTTCATGACACTCATGTAATCAGACGTGTGCGGCACTGTCGTCCAAGTTATGCCGCCGTCGGTTGAGACCTGCACTGTTGGCTCTGCCAAATGGGCTTGCGTGAGAGTGCCCCCGGCGGGCGGGCACAAGCCCGGCGTGCCAAACCAGCCGCCGTCCAAGAACGTGGCCAACGTGAGGGTCAGTGAAACAACCTCCTCATAACGCTTGGCCGGCCAAAGAATGCCTACGTAACTGACGGGTTTGTCATTGTGAAGATTACCCGCCCATGTATCAACACGGCTGGACGTGTCGCCATCATTGATGTTGTTCAACACCCCCGCTTGGAAATACGCAGTGCCGGCGTCGCCATCAAGGGCGTCGTTCAAACCAAGTATTCCGGTGCCGTAGGCTGCGATGTTGTCTGCCCACGCGTGTCCGGAAAGGCTGGTGAGGCAGATGATTGCGGTTATCAGGGATGACCTTGTGGAAGGGACGAGATTAGAGTTCATATTGACCAAGGCAACTGTGGTAGCCAATACATCAACCACGATGGCAAAGTCAACATGCAAAGTCAGATTCGAGGGTGCGCCTTTGCCCGTATATTTCCCAGCCTGGCGCAGCCGGAACCAAAGTCGCCTGACGGACAACGCCCCCGGCTCTTGCACCACCCGTACCTTCAGCTACGCCGGGCTGGGAAATGTGCCCTGCGACTCCGTCCCAAGGAAGAGCGCGCTGATCCCAATGGTTTCTCACGCGCTGCCGCGGATGCAGTGGGCGTTGGTAGGCGCGAAGCGTTTGGAGTGCGGCAGCTTGCTGCTGCTTTGTTTCTAAGCCCAAACAACGTGTCTGTCCCCATATCGCATATTCCCCATCAGCCAGATGACCGGTCATGCGACGCGTTTCGATTCCGCAAATCGGGCCACCGAACATACACCGGTTGGGTGCGGCGAAGAATCGCCGCGCTCCTGCCGGCGCGTTAGAAGAAACACCGACGGCCGGGAGCGCGGCCGTCCTCGGCCGCATCAACGTGACTACCGACCCTACGACCCGTTTGGATCACGCAAATGCGGCACCCGAACATTCACCGGCTGGGGATGCACAAACAACGTGTCTGTCCCCATATCTGCATCCGAGGGGGACCTGCACAGACTTCGGCAGCCGCCGATCGGAACAAGGGGCAATTTGCGGACCACGCCGCAACCAAGGGGCAAGACCCAAACAACGAGCCTGTCACCTTATCCCAAGTATATGCGACCGCCGCAAGAGAAACAATAGGCGGGCATACGAGCACAGAAAAGGTGGGTTTCAATGTTTGAATTCCTGTCGCATTTTCTTGTTGCCTGCCCAGGCACGCTCTGGCTAAAAACCTCTGGTGTATGAATAAGAGAAACAGACAAAGCATCTTCGGCAGAATCTGGGTATGGTTTTTCGGTGCACTGGTGGGAAGCGGCATACTCGCCTGCCAGGGACAATTGGTGTTCATGTACGGCACCACAGTCGCAGGTGGTACCGGGGCGAGTGACCTTGTCCTGATAAACCCAGCCGACGGCTCCCTGGTGCGGACGATCGGGTCCGTCGGATACGCCGTCAACGGACTGGAATGGAATTGGGCCGATGGCAAGTTGTATGGATCAACCTCTTGGAATGACCCGAATTTTCGCAGTGGCTTGATCGAGATCGACCCTGTCACTGGCGCCGGCAGTCCAATTGGGTCTGGCTTCGGGGTTACAAACACTGTCGTGTGCATCACGTCTGACTCGCTCGGTCGGCTGTTTGGTTGGATTGAGCCGAATCACGATGACCTCGCGTTGATCGACACCAGCACCGGCCTCGCCACGAGGGTTGGAGAGAGTGGCCTCGACACAGGGAGGCTGGGTCTTGCCTTTGACGGAAGCGATAATCTTTTCTTGGTCAACTATGACGGGTCCGTGTACTCGATCGACCCAACCACTGGTTCCTCAACTGACCTGAATTATGACCTTGTGACGGCGCATCACGGTGACTTCAACCCGAGCGATGGTTACTACTATGGAATAGCCGAATCAGATTCTAATTCGCGGACACTGGTGGTTGCCGATTTGACCCTGACGTCCGGACAAGTTATCCGAACGCCCACTTCGATCGACAATTTGCACGCGGTGACGTTTGCTCCGGTGCCTGAGCCCTCGCACGCCGCACTGGTCGTCGGCCTTCTTGTCCTGGGTTCTGCAATGTTGCGACGCAGGTATTCGAGGCACTAGTGTGGTTTGAGTCGGACTTCGCTTGATTTGCGACCGTCTGTCGCGGCGATCTCTTTTGGTCCTTTTGACTGACAAGCGCCATTACTCCGCCCTACCCTGACACCTTGCGGAAACACGGGGCCTTCTTGCTGGTTTCGGAGTGCTACCGCGCGTCTCTCCAGCTTCGTGATGATTGTGGTGACGGGGCTGGGCAGGGTGAGGGACTTGCCCCAAAGACCACACCAGTGCAAACGACCTTGGCCAGCCCGGGGCGCGTCGGGTCAAATGGGTCAACGTATTGTAACGCAACGCTAGTTCTTGACCCATGAAGCCTCGTTTTGTCTTTCTCGTCCTGCTTGCTACAAGCCTCTTGATTGCGCTGTCAACTACTCGGGCCGGCGCGTCGGGTGACCGCCGATTGCCGCTCCGCGAATACCGCGACAAGATGAAGGCGGGCTGGGTTGGGCAAATCGTTGGGGTCGCCTGGGGCGCGCCGACCGAGTTCAAATGGCAGGACCAGATCATCCCGGCCGACAAGATGCCCGTCTGGAAGCCTGGGATGATTAACGATGCGTTCGGCCAGGATGATCTGTACGTTGAGATGACGTTTCTGCCGGCGCGTTAGAAGAAACACCGACGGCCGGGAGCGCGGCCGTCCTCGGCCACATCAACGTGACGACCGACCCTACGACCCGTTTGGATCACCCAAATGCGGCACCTGAACATTCACCGGCTGGGGATGCGCAAACAACGTGTCTGTCCCCATATCGGCATCCGAGGGGGACCTGCACAGACTTCGGCAGCCGCTGATTGGAACAAGGGACAATCTGCGGGTCATCCCGCAATCCGACGGCAAAACCAAAACTGCGAGCCTGTCACCTTATCCAGCTCACTCCCAAAGGCCGCACCATTGTGACCGCCTTACTGACGGCCAGGGAAGCAGATACGGAGAAACTGACCACACTCGCGGCGTGAAAATCTTCGCAAATATGAATGATTCTTCAATATAGCAATATACCCTGAGCAGTCTGCGAAACGGGTGTCTTCAAGAAATCAAGGAGTATGCGGGCTCCGGAAATCTCACCGCCGGACCAAGCCAAGGCACCCAAGACTTCATTCCGGTGAGATTTCCGGGCTAGACCGACCGGGTTCGCGATTCAATCAAGATAGGGGACAAGACGCGCGTGTGTTACGTCTCTTCTACTTGCAACGCCGAGAAAACTAAGAGCGCCTTGCCGTCTGCAGCGACGCCGAACATCCGCCACACCTTCATCTTTTTGCCACCAATCTTTCTCCCGACCATATTTCTGCCCCTCATGTTTCTGCCACCGATGTCTCAGCCAACCATTTTTCTGCATACGATTTTTCTGCCCTATCCCCGGATCGGGGCTGAAGCACTGCTTTCCACAAATCGGCAGTTCAAGCATAGCCACGCCATGTCAGGCCGGTTGGGCCAGAAACGAAGCCGACGAACACCGTGCTGGCGTTCGTCGGCTCGGGCCTCCAAGCAGGCTCAGGTCAGGAACAAGTCAGATTACATGCTCGACTTGCTGTTGTTCTTCCTGCTTGTGGTCGATCTGCGGTTTGAGGCCTGATTCTCCTCGTCCGTTTTCGGTCCGAACCGCACTTTGATGGCAAGGACCTTGCCGTCAGGCAGGTTCTCAGCCAGACCGCCCACCTCGTCCCCAGGGACAGCGTCGGCGAGTGTGGCCGGTTTACCGTTCTTCGTGATAACCGTCATATCGTCCGTCACAAAGACGCGGTCCTTGCTGGCTCCGGAGAGCGTGAACGTTTTCGCTGACAGGTTCACAGACCGGAGCTTGCCGCGGATCGGATACCGGCTACCACGTGTTGCGCGCACGGACGGCGTACTCTCCTTGCTTGTCTTTTGGATTGTGGCTGCGCCTTGCTGCTTGACTGCGCCGGGGCTCGACATGTCAGAGCCGCATGCGGGTGCCAGCAGAGCTGCGACGGCCAGCAACCATGTACCGCACAGGATGTTGATCTTGCGTTTCATTTTTACCTCCTTGCTTTGTTGTTGTCGGAACTTTGAGCCGGTTCACAGGTACACAATCCCAGCGTCCCGGGTTTGGCGAGGAGACTCGCGACCACTGTGATTCATGGTTTGGTCACGTGACCCTGCCCTCCTTCTCAGAGTTCCGGTCGAAAAGATATGCATCTTTGCTTTCAAATCAAGTGGACCAAGTATCAGGCTTGCTGTTGTGGCGCATGCAGCTCGAGGCAGCGCCCGAGGTGTACCTTTCACGAAACCGCGCATGAGCCAGGGCACACAGTCCCCGGCTTTGCGCTTTGCGCAAAGTGTGCGCGCAGTAGGAATGATTTTCATGCCGGACTGTAGTTCGTGGCCGGCCGCGCTGGTCCGACTTTGCTTTCTCCACCGAATCCACGCTTGTCATTCTCCAGTTTGCGAATAGTCTGCAGCATCATGACACGTGACGAAGCATGGAAGATTTTGACCGAGTTTACCCAGTCAGACTCGCTCAGGAAACACGCTCTCGCAGTTGAAGCGGCTATGCGACATTACGCCGCGCACTTTAACGAGAACGTCGAACGATGGGGCGTGGTCGGATTACTGCACGACTTCGATTACGAGCGCTGGCCAAATCCGCCCGAACACACGCGCGCAGGAGCAGCGATCCTCCGCGAACGCGGACTGGACGAAGAGCTCGTCACAGCAATCATGTCGCACGCTGATTGGAATCAGGACGAGTACCCGCTTGACACTCTGTTGCGGCGCACACTTTACGCCGTGGACGAGCTGTGCGGCTTTGTTATCGCGGTTGCCTACGTCCGCCCAGAACACCTGACGGGCATGACACCTTCAAGCGTCCGCAAAAAGATGAAGCAAAAAGCTTTTGCTGCCGCAGTGAGCCGCGAGGCAATCGAGAAAGGCGCCACGTTGCTTGGTTTGCCGCTTGACGATCACATTCAGCACGTGATCAGCGCGTTGCAGGGTGTGAACAGCGACCTTGGTTTTGCTTGATTGGGCTCGGAGCCCGCGAACACAATGCATGACACAAGTCCCATGACCTCGAGCGCAGTGCTCAAGCTTTCGTGGCCGCAGACACACGGCTATTGGGAGATTCCAGTGCTGTTCGAAGACGAGCATTTGCTCGCAGTCGAAAAGCCGGCCGGGCTTCTGACCTCACCGGATCGGTATGACCCCGACAGGCCGAACCTGATGCGTCTGCTTCACGCTGGCATAAGCGTCGGCAAGACATGGGCCAAGACACGTGGTCTTGCGTATCTTGCAAATGCACATCGGCTGGACTTTGACACAAGCGGCATTCTGCTTCTGGCAAAGAGCAAGTCCGTGCTCGTTAAGCTGGTCAACCTCTTCGGCACGGATAAACCGAGGAAGCGGTATGTCGGCCTTGCCCAGGGCACGGCCAAACATGAACATTTCGAGGTCGATGCTCCACTCGCCCCCGATCCTTACAAGCCGGGCTTGATGCGGATCGACATGAAGAACGGGAAAAAATCCCTGACGCGGTTCAAAGTGATTGAGAATTTCGCGGGCTACGCGTTGCTCGAATGCGAACCGGTTACGGGCCGCACACACCAGATTCGAGTTCATCTTCAGCGCGCCGGCATGCCGTTGGTGGCGGACGAGTCTTACGGAGGTCTCCCCCTGTTCCTGTCGCGACTGAAACCGAACTACAGGTTCAAGCGCGGCGCGGAGGAGCACCCCTTGATCAAGCGAGTTGCTCTCCACGCGTTCAGGCTCGAAATGCCGCACCCGATCACAGGCGAACCCCTCGTAATAGATTCGCCGTGGCCAAAGGACCTGCGAGTTGCAGTCAAGTATCTGCGCAAGTTTGCGCCGGCACGGCAGTTTGGCGAAGCTTGAACCCTTTTGCGCAAGCCCAAGTCACTGCGGCAGTTGCGCCCTGCTCGCGAGAAGCTGAGACCGACGTGGTGGCCCCTGCCCGCATATTTCCCAGCCCGGCGTAGCCGGAACCAAAGCTGCCTGACGGGCAACGCCCCCGGCTCCTGCGCCCCCGATCGGGCTGTCAGCCACCCCGGGCTGCGAAATATGCCCTGCGACTCCGTCGCAAGTAACAGAGCGCTGATCCCAATGGTTTTCCCACGCGCTGCGGCGGATGCAGTGGGCATTGGCAAGCGCGAAGCGCTTGGAGTGCGGCAGCTTGCTGCCGCTTTGTTCTTATGCCCAAACAACGTGTCTGTCCCCATATCAGCATCCGAGGGGTACCCGCACAGACTTCGACAGCCGCCGATTGGAACAAGGGACGATTTGCGGCCCCCGCCGCAATCAAGGGGTAAAACCCAAATATTGAGCCTGTCACTCTATTTGGGGCCACACCCAGACAATGAGCCTGTCACTCTATTTACGTCCTTGTTGGATTTGCCTGGGTGGCAGGCAGGTTGTACAAAATCAGGGCATTTGCCGCGGCATTCGATTGCCAAGGGACGGAGTGGTCGCGGCGGAGGCACATTCTAGTCCGGAAATCTCACCGCCTGACCAGCCCAAGACACCCGAAGCTTCACTCCGTTGAGATTTCCGGGCTGGCTTTGCGATAACTGGCCGAGAGCGACGATGTCAGGCCTTGTGCGTGGCATCACTGGTACTCGAAAAGGACGGTAACAGTTGCATCGCGATCTGTAATGGCACGAACCCAGTAAGCGTTGAAAGCGGCTGGAAACTCGTGTGTGAAGGTGTTTCTTGGTCGAACTGCGAACGTTTTGTAGGGAACCCAGAAACCGGTTCCGTCCAAGTCAACTTCGAGTGTGACGTTCACCATTGTCCCGGAGCTTTGCGAGAGCTTCACACGTTTCCTGTCGTACCCGGTCATGAGGTAGGGATCACTTGGCTGGCCCGCTTTAGCGGCTGTGTTTTTCCACGGGCCACCGGTACCGCGCGGTTTTCCAAGCTTCCAAACATCGTCGATTGCGCCAGCCCATATTGCTGCTTTTCCGTCGTCGGACCTTATGATGTGGGGATTGTGGGGGGCTGTATTGTCTGCAATACCGGTCATGACGAACAAACCGCGATAAGAGCAGTAATCATGGATGACCCGTTCGTGGGTGGCAACAGGCCGGACTTTGGCGAATCCGCCGGCGTTTTCGGCCGGCAATTCATAGAATGTCCCGTGCGCATTGAACAGGTCACGTTCGGTGGCAACTTCACGGTCAACCCGGCACGGACCGAGTGGCCCGTCGTGGTCGAAAGCCGCGTGCCCTTTGGGGAGGCGCCATCGTTTGCCGTCGTCTGACGTATATACAACCGAGGCTTCATCCACGGTGAGTGCGCCGGTGGGGATTTGGGTGTGCTTTTTTGTGAATTCGTGCGCTGGGCTGTCATCGACCCTGCGCAGCTTCAGATCGGCATCGAGTTCGTAATATCCCACGTCGATCGGACCGTTCGGGCCGGGCCGCATCGCTGCCAGAGAGAGCGTGCGCTTGTTTTCGCCGCGCGCCCGGACAAGTCCACCGACCATCCGGTCGTCGCCCGGGCTGGCAAGTCCGTCGAAAATTCTGTCAGGCTGGGATGCGCGCGAGTCGCGATTGGCGAATTGGAACCATGCGGTGGCCCCGGTCAGAGGAGCCGGACTACTCAAGCGCAGCCAAACAGCGGCTTCTGTGAGCTCGAGCCATGTGCATCCGTTTGGCGGAAGTCTGATCTCGCGAGCCATTGACCATGTGCCGTTCCCTTTGATGTCCTGCTCGATGAGGAGAGTCGCTTCCGTTTTCCCTTTGTGAGCAAGATGCAATCCTTTGCGGTCGAACCCTGCGGCAAGGAATGGTTCCGAAGGCGTGTTGGCGGGGACGTCTTCAGCCAGCCAGACCCCACCCCGGCCAATCGCCGGCCCGAGATCGTCGATCCGGTCCGGCTCAACGAACCAGAGGTTGGACTGTGACTGAGGGGGTGCAATTTCACCTTTGGCTTTTCGTTTGTTGAGGAATTCGCTTTTCGCAGTGTCGTCGCAGCCGAACACGATGCGATTGTTCCACCGGCAAAAATCTCCAATGACCTTGAGGTAATTGGCGCGGGGCGCGATACCTGCAGAGTTTGTCGAGGAAAACGTTCTTGGGAATCTCCAAAACGCTCCGTGCATTGTCATGAGCAGGTCGCGTTCGCCTATGTCGCGGATGCGCGGCCACTCGGTGTTCCACCCGTGAGCGCCGTCGTAGCTGTGACTTGATTTGGGGAGGCGGTAACCGTGCCATTTGCCGCCGTCGAGAAGCATCAGAATGAGCGATCGATGATCCCAGCCGATCGTCCAGATTGGGTCGGCATCCGGGTTTGGGTTTCCGCAAATCCCCCCGGGGCCGGTGACTTCGGTGAACTGATTGCGGCGAATGACTGTCCAGTGATCGGCCTTCCCATCCCACTGGGCAAGAACACCTGAAGGCGTTTCAGGTCGATGCAGCGCGTCCTGGCTGTATTCTCCATTGTTTGCATAGACAAGAAGGCCTTGCGACGAGTAAAGCCCCTTGCCGTGCGAGCCCGGCAGGTTTGCAAAACGCGCGTCTTTCTTGGGGAGGTTTTGCCAGCGCGAATTCCTGTCGAAATGCTCGTCTGCCCACAACTCCGTCACTTCGAGCGTGTGAACGTTCACTTCGTAGATGCCTTCTTCCATTGTGGCGTAATAGATCCTGTTTGCGGGATCGGTCAGATGTCTTGCGTTCCCTGTGGGCCGTCCAAACATCCGTTCGTACGGAATGACACGTACTTTGCCTTGTGCGTCAATCGCATATGGCCCGATGAACAGTTGTTCCGATTCGCGATGCACCATCCGGTTTGCAGGGGTGCCGCCAATGCTTTCAGGTCGAACAATCTGCTGTAAATCCGGAGTTATCTCGTACAGCTTGTCAGTGGACCCGGTGGGCTGATGCGGCGCGTAAGTGACAACCCACAGTCGCCCCGCCCACGGAACCACCGCGCCAGTGCCGCATTCGTTTTCTTCATTGAACATGGCCAGATGCGGATAAATCCCGGAAAGACAAACAGGCTCACCGCCTTGCAGGAACAGCGCATGAGCAAAGATGCTGAGGACAACCACGCGCAGGCATCTCGGAGTTATCATAGAATGGCCAAGATGGTATTGGTTTCCGGCCCGCTTGTAAAACCGAACCCTGCCACCCGCACCAACGAGCGCTTAGTTGTGGACAGCATCGCAAGCGGAATCATCTTGCTGGAAACCGGCGCGTTCGGCAGTATGTTGACAGTTGCAGCGCCTGTTTTTTGCAGGCGCCAATGACGCGCCCGTAGCTCAGTTGGACAGAGCATCTGCCTTCTAAGCAGAGGGTCGCGCGTTCGAATCGCGCCGGGCGTGCCAACACCCAATATCCCGAGCAACCCATCGCTGCTAGAGTCCCGCGTTTACGCGGAAAACTGAAACCGTTCTGGTTCTGACTGTTGTACCCCAGAGCTTTACGCCTCCGGCAAGGGGCCACCTGCGCCGCTCCGAGCCAACTACGTGTCTGTCCCCATATGGCCTCATTCGATCTCGCTGCTGATCCTGATGGTTTCTCACGCGCTGCCGGGGATGCAGTGGGCGTTGGCAGGCGCGAAGCGCTTGGAGTGCGGCAGCTTGCTGCCGCTTTGTTTCTATGCCCAAACAACGTGCCTGTCCCCATATCGCACCGGCTGGGGCGATCGGGCCGACGATTGTCAAACAACTTCCAACGTTTTCCTGCGAATTTGGAACTGCAACGCTGTGTTTATGGCAGGTTTACCGGCTGTCCCAAAGATTTGGCCCAGCGCATGGTGGACATGAATTTGGGGGATTGGGCAGGGTCTTCGTCGTAGTATTCCATGATCCCCCAACTGCCCCATTTGCTCCACCCGCCCACCGAAGAGAAGTAGCATAACAAATCGCCGCCCTCCTTTTGCCAGGCGGAATAGTATTTTTCGTAAATTTGGCCCATGCGCGGGTGGCGGTTGGCTTGGTGAAAGAGGCTGGTGATGGCGTTGTTGTTCTCGACGCCTCCCACGCCGACCATGTGTTGGCCGGCTTCGTAGGCGATGAGTTTCAACCCGTATTTATCAGCGATTTTCTTATTGCCTTGGATCCAGCGGATGGATTCCGGCAGGGCGTTGGTTTCCATGAAATCCAGGGCCTGTTCCACGTTCCAAGCGGCCGCCCTGGCTTCATCAAGGTTCTTGCCTTCTTTGGGCACGTTGCAGCTAATGTATGGAGCAATGGCCAGGGCGTCGGCCTGTTTGTAAGCCTCTTGCCATTCGACAATGCGCTCGGACACATAGGGATTGGCCGCCTGCGAGGCGAGCACACGCACCAGACGGTCGCGTCCGCCAAAGACTTCCTCCCAGATTTTGAAAATCTGCACGGAACGATGTGCCGTAAAGCGCCAGCCAGCTTCCCACGGTTTCTCAGCAAAGCCCAGTTTGCGTCCTTCTTCGCCAGCCCAACGGGACTGCTGGAACATGCCGTTCCACAATTCATTGGAAAGCTCGATATACACTTTGGCCTTGGGATGCAGGCGTGCCCGGACCACCCGGGCAAATTCGCGCACGTAGTCATCGTCGGCCAGGTGGGGCATGCAAAACCAGGCGTCGGCCTGCTGCCGGTTGCACAAATCCACCATCACTTCCACCGGCACGCCTGCGCGCGTCCAGGTGAACTCTTCGAGCTTCGGGCGGTCAGCCCATTTTTGTTGCTTGGAGTTATTGGTTTCCTGCCAGTCCATAAAACGGAAGCAAGCAATGCCTTTCCAGCGCTCGAGAAAAGTGGGATGAAACACCTGCTCCCGGTAATTCTTTTCAAAACCTGGCATCAGAACCCGGATGTTGCGGGGGTAATTGGCAGAATTCACCTGGGTGAGGCGCAGGAAAAAGGCGCCTCGGCTGGAGTCCACTTTAAACACGATGCGCCCCGGTTGGCGTGAGACGATGGTACCATTATTGAACTCAAATTGCCCCTCACCATCGTAGAGCAATGTGTATTCACCGGAGGGATAATGCCCGCCTTCGACGGTGCACATCAGAGTTTCTGCAAAGCAATCTGGCTCCAGACGGGTAACGTAGCCCAAAGCATCGAGTTGCAGGGCGGGGCCTTTGCCCCAAGATTGGCCTTTTTTCTGACTAATCCATTGACGAGCAAGACGGGAAACATCCACGAATGGCAGTTCGGTGTTCCAATCGGACGGCCCGTTGAGGTTCATGCCCAGACGGGGTAGAGGAGGCGGCAGGGAGGCAGCTTGGAGGCGGAGGGAGGTTGCAATGAGGACGCTGACTGTAAGGGCCAGAATCAGGCAGGATTTAGTTTTCATCATAACCACATGCTTATTCACGGATTATAGTTGGCAGAGATCGAGCTTTCCACAGAAGAACAGAATCCGGATTCGGCAGTTCCGGAGGCAGCAGTCTTAAGGCTCTTGGTCTTCGAGCTTAACCCTTCTGTAACCGCGTTTCAGACATGAACGCCCCTCGCCATGTTCCAGACCTTTGGTGTTCCTGGACCAGTAACTCGAGGGCCGCAGGCCCGGCCCGGTACCAGCCTACGCCATCGACCCAGGTCAAAGGCGCTCCATTCAAAGCCGCCTCGAGGTGGGATTCGAACGGCCGCGCGGGACAACGCCACTCGGTTGGCAAACCCGCGGCCCAGTTGAACGTTGCGAGTTGAACGTTGTACGTTGAAAGTTTTCATGGGTTTGTCAGCTTGGTCGTCTTCTTGAGAACGTTGAACGTCCAACGCTCAACGTGCAACGTTCAGAGGTTTTACTGCTCGATGAATGCTCGTCTGAAAGCCGCCTAACCCGCATATTTCATACCTCGATTACTTTTTCGGCTTTCGATGGCCGCGCCGGCCAAAAAATCGGGCTGGGCACGACCATTTTCTCAAATTTGGATTCCCCCACCGCAAAATCGTGCGGCCAAACCCTCAAAACCCCCATTTTTCGGCCTTTTTTGAAGACACCCCACCAACAGCGCATTGGCACTACCCCAAAATCCATTCCCCCAGATCGTTCCGCTTCAGCCGCTGGCTGCGGCAAGTCGCATCAGCCGC
>JAAYVR010000047.1 GCA_012517065.1 Verrucomicrobiota bacterium
CGGCACGCTCAGTTGGGCTGACGGTGAGGCGGGGTCCAAGACCTTCAGCGTGCCGATTCTGAACGACACGGTTTACGAGGGGAATGAGACTTTCAGGGTAACGCTCAGCGGGGCCACTGGAGCCAGCCTGGGCAGTCCGTCCACGGCGACGGTAACGATTGTGGACAACGAGACACCGGTGCGGGGGACACTACAGTTTAGTTCCTCGAGCTATTCGGTGAACGAGAACGGCGGGTCGGTGACCATCACGGTGACGCGCACAGACGGCTCCTACGGGGCGGCCAGTGTCAGTTACACAACAACTGACCAGACAGCCGTGGCTGGATCGGACTACATCACAAGGAGCGGCACGCTCAGTTGGGCTGACGGTGAGGCGGGGTCCAAGACCTTCAGCGTGCCGATTCTGAACGACACGGTTTACGAGGGGAACGAGACTTTCAGGGTAACGCTCAGCGGGGCCACTGGAGCCAGCCTGGGTAGTCCGTCCACAGCGACGGTAACGATTGTGGACGACGAGAGGCCCTCTGTGCCCCCAAACGACCGGTTCGATGCAGCGATCCCGATGACTGCTGGGGTGGTCTACGAAATGTGCACGACCGCCGCCACATCTGCTGGTGATCCGGTGCCTAGCTGCTGCCGCACATTTGGGAAAGGGGTTTGGTACAAGTTTAGCCCGCCCGCAACCGGAACGATAACGGTGAGCACCTGTGATAGCGATTTTGACACAGTCTTGGCGCTCTATACGATGACTGGGGATTCACTAAAGGAGCTGGTCTCGGCCGATGATGACGGTCCTACCTGTTCGGGGCGCATGGCCAGCGTAAGGTTTACTGGGACAGAGGGTACCATGTACTACATATTGGTGGGTGGCTGCAAGTCAGAGATCGGCAACCTGCGCATTGTAGCGACGGTCGAACCCCAGCCTGCGATCGTGGTGGTCCGACAGCCGGGCAACATAGTGCTCTCATGGCCTGTGAACGCGGTCGGGTTTAGTTTGGAGTGTGCGACCGACATTGTGGCAACCAACTGGCGCCCGGTAACACAGCCGGTGACCGTCAAGGGAGACAGATTCGTCGTCACGGACGCGTTGACCGGCACTGCAAGGTTCTATCGGCTGCGCAAGCCGTAGTCGCGTACCATACTCAGGTCTCAGGTCAACCAACAGCTCGACGCCGCTTTCCAGCCGGGCTGAAGACAAGTGCCCTTGAAATGCTGCTTCGCTCAGATGGTGAATTTGACCGATCTTCCGTCCACGTAGAGGGATTAACGCAAACGTCTAGCTTCACTTCCTCTCGTCATCCAACTACATCCTTGCGTTGCAGCGGTTCGTCTGCAAACTACTTGCTACTGTTTCGCCCAGGCAGGTAGCGAGGCAAACAGCGGTAGCAGACCCAGTTTGTCCAAGATTCAGCCTTCCTGATCCCGCCGCACAGAGTTGCTAGTACCAGAATTTGGCCTGATACCAATTCTCCGCAACTTTGCCTTATTACCAACGGTTTGTGTGCGAGAACCTCGTCCTGGTGAGTGAGGAAAGGTTCAGCGCTTTTTCCGCGACGTCATCAGGTCTGAGATCGTATTCAGATCGCTCAGTGCCTCGGTCATCAGTGATTTGAGCGGTTTGCCTTCCACTCCCAAGCACACTAGTCGAATGGCCGGCAGTCGCCACAGCAGGTTATGGACTTCAATGGTAGTACTTGTGCGCGTAGAGCCGCTGCAGAGCCTGTCCAACTTGGCTGGCCAAGTTCTGTGGGTTGGCCTTCTTGCGCTGCACCGCCGCTAGCTGCTGCAACTCCGCCTCCGCCTTGGCCAAACGGCTTTCCCGCCGTTGTCGATTCCTCTGTTCACACCAAGTCCCACCCACAACAACATAGCGCTTTCCCTCATGCATAATCCCCATCAGATCGGTCGGATCCCATAACTCCGGGCTCCCCGCTTCTGAGGCTTGCGCCACCAACTGCCGGAGCACTTCGGCCAAAAGGCCCGTTACCTACTGGAACCCCAGCTCCTCGATCGCCGCTAGATTCACCTTGCTGTCATCCCTCCGTCAAACACAAACACCGCCTCTCGAATACCACGACACCGTCGCAAAGTAGCCAATAAGCCCTGCAGTGCGGTGGTGTCAGCCCGATTGCCGCGCAGCACCTCGATATGCAGAGGAATGCCTTGGGTATCAGTCGCCACTGCCAATAGCACTTGCGGACGATCCTCCCCGTGGTCCCGGCTGTGGCCGATGCGGCTCATACCCCGCGACCCTTCCCCCTCGAAGTACACACTGGTCAGGTCATAGAGCACCAATGAGACTCCTTGGAAAAATGCTTGGCCGATGAGCGTTCGCTCTATGGACACCCAACGTCCGTTGAGTTCATCCATCGCCGCATAAAGGTCGTCCTCATCGAAACCTTCGGTGGCTTGGTCCAGTCCGCAAGCGGCGGCCAGCAGAGTGCCCCGGGCGTCATCGTCCAAGGCCAGCTTGGCGCTGGGAAACAGAATACGCGCAAAGATCATGCCTTGGAGAAGACTGGCGGCCCGCCCAGAGGACACCGTTGTGAACAGGCGATCCAAGCCCAACTGGTATTGGAACGCTGAAAAATGGCCCGGAGTTGGCCAGTCGCGTTGCTTGGCAGGAATGAATTCTCGCACACAGATTCACAAAGTTGAGCTTTCTCGGGCGAGAAGGAAGGTTGATGGTTTGAACCGGCTGACAAATCGGATTGACGGTACGGCGCAGACCAAGTACACACATGCTGTACTCGGAAACGGCATGCGCACGTTCCGCCAAGACGGTCCGTGGTCCAGTGATGATGTGATCGTCACCAACCGGTACAGTCTGCGCTCAGCACTGGCGATTGGTCAGCCGAGCGGTCAGCCTTTTGTGACAAACGCATATGACAGTGCGGGCCGGTGGGCGGTGGTCGGCGGAACGCCCGGTACGTTCACCTACAATTAATTACGCTGCAGGGAGCGCATCGGGGCTGCGGGTATCGATCGGTGTGCCTGGGGGGCTGAATGTCGCAGTGGCCGTTAAATTGTGCCCTATCGGGTGGCTGTCATCGGAGTCCCGGGACGGCGGAAGAGTGCGGCAGCTTGCTGGCGCTTTGGAAAACAGCGACAGTGGACTGGATGGCTGGAAAGCGGTGGCAAGCCACCGCACTCCATGCGCTGGCGCGCCCAATTCGGCAACAGTTGCAAAATCGAACTCCGGCTAGCCCAAGAGCTTGGTCAGGATCAAGCCAAAGCCGTCGGGGACACTCACGAGCGGTGCGTACCTACCCCCCCAGATGAACGTGCAATGGACTTGTACAACAACAACATTGGACGTCGCCTCGGCACGGCAGGTGCAGACTGCAACGCGCCATGTTTTGCTGCAGGGCAGGATGGCACACTCCAAACGTCCCCTGGAGGAATTCCTCCCTCTATTCCTTATGGATCAAGACCATATGTCTCCGGCCATTAAGATAACAGGGGCTCTTTGCCTCACCGTGTTCTTTGCAGCGCTTGGGTTCCTCCCCATGTTCGAGCGGAGCAGGGTACAAATCATCGTCAGCAACGCCAGCGGCGCTGAACTTAAAGATGTGCAGATCCAGTTGAGCGGTGTTACGAGCTCAGTCGAACAATTGCGTCCGTGGGCAGTCTTTGCAGCGCGCGTGTGCCCGACAACCGAGTCGCATGTTGTTATCGCTTTCACTGATTCCGCCATGGGGCGACACCAAACCAATCTGGACGTTTACTTGGAACCGCGTTTCTATCATGGAACGATTTCGGCTGCGATTACATCAAACAACGTTATACGGTGGACCAACAGCATCAGAATCGGTTTTTACTGACGATAGCAACTGCGCCGCGAGAAACTGCGTTTTCAAGTACACACAGTGTGCGTACGCTGCAGTCTTATCGGTGCACAGCCAGCTTCTTGCAGGAGACCAAGGGTCGGCTCGAAATTAAGCGCAATTGCATCTGGTCAGGCGGAGGATGGTGCGGCAGCGAGGGTGAGACACGGTATTTGTACGATCACTACCATCCAGACATTAATCCCACAGCATAAACTGGTTAGAAACAGGGCTTGGTTGTTTTCGGACTGGAATTCGGCAAGTAGGTCAACCAGAGGCACTTGCTCAAATGCGTTCACGCTCAAAACCTGCAGCATTTGGACAGACTTAGGTCCAGGCCGAGTTGCTTGCGTACGATGGCGGCCAAGACATAGACGCACACCGCTATCCACACTTGCGTCTTGACTGCGTTTGGGCTGGTACCAAAGAAGTGTTTGATTCGAAGGTGCTGCTTGATCCACTTGAAGAACAGCTCGACACGCCAGCGTAGCTTGTAGAGCTGGGCGCGTTGATGAAAAGAGTCGCATGCAGCGGCGATTCAGCACAGCCAAAGATTTCATGGACATCGTGCATAAGTTCATGTAAACGCGGCTTGAAATGAAAGAGTTGATTGTCCGCACCAGCCAACGCGACCAGTTCATCAACATCACCCGTGAAGTACAACAGGCCGTGGCCGAATCCGGCGTCCAAGACGGCGTGTGCACCGTCTTCGTCCCTCACACGACCGCCGGAATCACCATCAATGAAAACGCCGACCCTGATGTTGTGGCGGACATACTCTACGCGCTCGACAAAGCCGTGCCATGGGCGTCGCTGTATTATCGCCACGGCGAAGGCAACACCGCAGCCCATGTCAAAGCCAGCATGATGGGCTCCAGCACACATGTCATTGTCCGGAACGGTCGCCTGCAACTCGGCACATGGCAGGCAATTTACTTCTGCGAGTTCGACGGCCCCAGATCTCGCAAAGTCTGGGTGACAGTCACATAGTGATAACCCTTCAATCACCACGGAACTGCTCATCGTACGTAACAGGTGTCGCGCAACCAAGACTCTGCCGGTTTGACGCAAAGCAGGCTGACACTTAATTTGGGCGCATGAATGCCACGCGAATGATTCCTTTCCATGGTTTGATGCTGCGACTGGCTGGTTTGATCTGCATTGCGACCGTTGTTCCCGTGCGGCTTTACGCCGCCGTCCACGCGCCAGACCACGTCCGGCAAATCGACCTCATCCATTTCTCGCACACTGACTACGGTTTCACCGATCACCCCGCTGTCTGTCGCGATTTGCAGGTGCGCTATCTTGACGTGGCGCTCGACACGGTCATCGCCACGCGCCGCTTGCCGCCAGAAGCCAGATTCCATTGGACGGCAGAAACCACCATCGCCGTCCTCGACTGGTGGCAGCGCGCAACGCTTGATCGCCGGGAGGAATTCTTGAAGGCAGTCCGCGACGGGCAAATCGAGGTCACTGCTCTCCCATTCAACAACACACCGTTTCTCAATGCCGAGCAATGGCAAGTAATGACACACTGGTTGCCTGAAGATCTATGGAATAATTTCCAACCCCAAACCGCCGTTCAAAATGATGTGAACGGTTTCCCGCGCGCCGGCGCCGCCGCTTTGCTGGACCGGGGTGTCCGCTATCTGTTCACTGGCATCAACAGCGACAGCGGCGGTCCACCCTTCCCGCGCCTCACCACTTTCTGGTGGAAACAACCCGATGGCCGGCGTCTGTTCGTCTATATGAGCCTGCCTTACGGGGACGGTTTTTTCCTTTTTGAAACGGTGGAATGGCGCCGTGGCCCTTTGCCTCGAGCTGCCGACGGCACGTATAGGCCACCGCGTGCCGGCGACATTCTCAAAACCGATGAGCCCTCGCTCCGCAAAGCTCACGAACGCTGCGTTAGCCGACTACGCGAGTTTGAGAAGAACGGCTATCGCCTTCCAGTGCTCGCAGTTTCAATGACAAGCATGTGGCGCTACGACAACGACCCGCCATTCCCGCCAATGTCTGACTTCGTAGCAGCTTGGAACCGATTGGGACTGCAACCCAGCCTGCGCCTGACCACCGTCTCGGAAGCCATGCAAGACCTCGAAAAAGCCGCCGGAACCACCGCCCCGGAATACACCGGTGAGTGGACTGACTGGTGGGCCAACGGCACCGCCTGCGCCCCGCGCGAAGTTGCCGCAAGCCGCTCCGCAAAACGTTTCCTCGCCGCCGCACAATCGCCCGTATTTGGCCCATTGGATGGCGGCACCAGAGCCCGCATCACGGAGCTTTGGCAAGACCTGTGCCTCTTCGACGAGCATACATGGGGTTCCGGCATGAGCGTGGGACAGCCTTACAGCCTCGACGCGCAAGGCCAGTGGAACGAAAAGGCGCGCTTCGCATGGCGGCCCATGGCACTCGCTGAGTGGATTCTTGGCCAACGCGCCCGCACCCGGTTTGCCACTGAGAGCGAAGGACTCTGGGCAGCAAATCCTTCCGGCGCGCCTTTCACCGGGTGGGCCACAATGATCACCACCTGCCTACGAGAGGAAACGCATTCGATTGTCGATGCCGCCACTGGCTCCAGGTCGAAGCTGTATTACGAACCCGGCCCTCTTTGGGGCAGACCGTCAAAACTGGCAGACCTGAGTTACGAAGACGTCTCTGCCACGTTCCCGGACCGGTCCCCCAATCGGTTTGCGCGATTCTGGCTCGAAAACCTTCCACCCCACGGCGCCAAACGATTTCATCTCAGCCGAGAGGAATTGGAAGACACGCCGACTTCAACCGCAGCCCCCACAGTAACCACCAACGCCTCCGGCTGGCCCACGTCTGCCATTTGGCCCGGAATGGACAAGCCGCTCTTTACCGAGGGCATTGGCGATTTTGTCAGCGTGAATGTTAACGGCTTTGCCCCGCGCTGGATCGCTCAGGATATCTGGCACGCTCAGGACCCGGCCCGCAAAGCCCAGCTCCAAAATGAAAAACTCGCTTTCGTCTCCGCAAACAACGTCGGCTCAGCAACCCTCGAAAGTAATCCTCACACAATTCTCTACACCCAACGCTTCGAACACCCGCGCCTCAAGTGGGGCACTCGCAAGCTGGAATTGTGGAAACGCGAACCGCGCGCCCGCTTAACCGTGCGCTTCCACCGGATTTCATCTTTTGACCCGGAACTGCTTTGCATCGTCAGCCCCATGCCGTGCGACGGTACCCTCCCCCGTCTCAGCAGCGGTGGCGTGGGTTTCACACCGTTCACCGACCAATTACCCGGCACATGCCGCGATTACTTTGCCATCGACGGCTGGGCGCATTACGCCACCACCAATGGCAGTTGGCTTTGGGTTAGCCGCGACGCCCCCTTGGTCACAATGGACGGTCCCCATCCAAAGTCGCACATCACCACTCCGCCACCGCGCACTGGCCGAATGCTCGCGATTGTCTATGACAATTTCTGGTACACCAATTTCCAGGGCGACAGCCCGGGCGTGATGGAGTTTCAATTCGATCTGGCATGGAGGCCAAAACTCGAGAGCGACCAAGCCGCAGATACATTGGCAAACACACTTGTCACCGACCCTGTTCTGGTCATCAACCCGGCATTGCCCGAGAACCCTGCCATGCTCGACAGGCTGTTCAAACCGTAAACCGATTCAGCGAGCATCCGCCTCAGACCAACCAGACATGCGGTGCCAAAACACCCGACTGGTGATCCCCGCCCCCGGCGCCTTCTTCACCTCGCTGAAGACGCGCCGTCCCTGGACGCCGGAGCTGTGACAGACACAAGTCACACTGCGCTTGCAAACCTTGGACTGTTCTGCCGATGATCACGCGCCGTGACGCATTCAACGCGCAATTATCGGCTTCTGCTCGCAAGCCAGTTTTTAGGTGCGTTCGCTGACAACGCAACGCTGGCGGTGATACTTGGCCAGTTGACCTTTCTCAAGGAAGCCGGGAAGTTGTCCGAGTCGCAGTTGGGAGCTCTGAACGCAGTTTATACGAGCCTCTTTTTCTTTCCTTACGTGTTCCTGGCGCCCGTGGCTGGGTTCCTAAACGATCGCTACGCGAAGACATCATGGCTCATTGGCGGCAACGCCATCAAAATGTGCGGCATGGTCGTGGCTGCATCAAGCATATGGTCCGGGCCAATTTGGCAAGGCGCCGGTTACTTGCTCGTCGGAATAGGCGGCTGCGTCTTTTCACCCGCCAAATACGGAATTCTCCCCGAAATAGTCGAACGCGATCGATTAGTGAAAGCGAACGGCCTGCTCGAGCTGCTGACCGTCACCGCAATCCTCGCCGGGTTTATTGGCGGTGCGGTGATGATCGACACCATGCCGGTCTTTTGGTGCTATTTGAGCCTGTTGATCATCTTTGGCGGTTCACTGATTTTCAACTCAAGAATGACCAGGACACCCAATCACCCCAATGTAAGACTTGGCATGAGCGTGGACGAGTTCTTTGGCAACCTCGGTGATCTGCTTGCCAATCCTCGACTGTTCAGAGTTCTATGTGGGACCGGATTGTTCTGGTTCAGCGCGGCCGTGATGAAAATGAATTTCCAGCCATGGGGCCTCAGCCTCGTTCATCTTGCCGATGGCCCAAATCTGCCCACATACATAAACACACGAATTTCGCTATACGTAGTCTGGCTAACAGCCGGCATAGTGTGCGGTTCGTTCCTGGCTGGCCGCCTCCACCGCGTGGGAGACCTGCGGTACACCCGCGTCTATGGTTGGGGATTGGCCGCGCTGATAACAGTGCTCGGTACGACAGAACTGGTGTACGGAGCTGGATACGCCAAAGGCGACATCCCGATCGTGTTTCTGCTCGTTGCAATAGGCACTGTCGCAGGCTGCTTCCTCATTCCGCTCAATGCAACTCTCCAGGCCGAAAGCGAGCCAGCAAGACTCGGTAAGACAATCGCTGCCCAGAATTTCGTTGATAACCTGGCCATGTTACTGGCTGGGGCCTCGGTTTTCGTCGCCAACCGGGCAACAATACGGCCCTCGGAAATATTCCTCTTTCTCGCAATGTTCGTTGCCCTGGCCGTCACAGCACTTAAGGTCCCAACTCCCAAAGCAGACATCGAAAGAGACCAAACCGTGCCCGAGATTTAGTCAGCATATTTCACGCTCGGAGCGATCTTCAAGGCAGTCGTCTGAATCACGAACAAAACCAGCATGAAATTTTGTGCGAAATGAGCTATTTTCTCTGCCATGATAAACAGGAGGAAGTTTCTTAACCATTCAGCGCTTGGACTGCTCATCTTGCTTGGCGCCCTTCACGGGCAGCCAGCCACGTTCACGGTTGCTACCTACAACGTCGAAAACTACCTCGATGTACCCACCGCTACCCGCGAGGCAAAAAGCCCGGTTTCGAAAGCAAAAGTCCGGGAAAGTATCCGGGCAATGATGCCCGACGTCCTCGCCTTGCAGGAAATCGGCAGCACCAATGCACTGCTCGAACTCCGCGATTCCCTCAAAGCAGAAGGCCTGTTTTACCCGTACTGGGAACATGTCGGCGGATTCGACACGAACATCTTCGTTGCCGTGTTGAGCCGGTTTCCGATAGTTGCACGCAATCCAATCACAAACGCCAATTTCCTCCTTCGCGGACGCCGATTTGTGATAAGCCGCGGCTTCGCAAACGTCGATATCGAGGTCAACCGTAATTACAGGTTCACACTCATCGCGGCCCATTTGAAGTCGCGGCGCGCCACCGCTGAAGCCGACGAAGCCGAAATCCGCGCTCAAGAAGCCCGAATTCTGAGACGACAAGTTGACGCCCTGCTCAACGCAAATCCAAACTTGAACCTCATCGTTCTTGGCGACCTTAACGATTCAAAGGATTCGATACCCGTCCGAACAATCATCGGCAGAGGAAAGAATTCCTTGATTGACACGCGCCCTGCAGAAAAGAACGGCGATATTCCCAGCGCGCCCGACATCCCCGCACATCAGTCACTGAGACGCATCACGTGGACACATTTCTATGCCAAAGAAGACATTTATCAACGCGCAGATTACATCCTTCTCAGTCGTGGCATGGCCCGCGAATGGGATCAAACAGGCACTTATGTCCTCGCTCTCCCCGGTTGGGGAATCGCGTCAGACCACCGGCCAATTATCGCACGGTTCTCGGCGCAAGACAGGTGACACAACACCGCGCCAGCCCGGAAATCTTACCGGAGTGAAGGCATGGTTGAATCCGATGGGAGCCGGCGAAATCTTCGGGTCAGGCATCATGGCAATGCATACCTGGTCGGTCTGGCGCTGAGCCCCGCCAAAAAACAAAGCGGCGGCATGCAAAATACACACCGCCGCCCAGATTCAACTATTCAGTCGCGTCCGCTGTTCAGCGGTCAAACCGCCGGCCAGACTCTCGACGATGGCCTCGGCCATGTCCTCCTCCGCCGAAACTTCGCTCCGTCTTTGGACGTGCTTCGTTAACGGTGAGGGTGCGACCGCCGAGGGAACTACCATTCATGGCTTCAATGGCCTTCTGTGCCTCCTCAGGCGTTCCCATGGTAACAAAACCAAATCCTCGGGGACGCCCGCTGACCCGGTCAACCATCAGATTCGCTTCCACTACGGTGCCGTGCGCCGCAAAAGCGTCGTGCAATTCATTTTCCGTTGTGTCAAACGAGAGGTTTCCAACAAACAACTTCGTGTTCACGTGATGTACTATTATGCTTTACTCGAATTACCGTTGCGACTTCCAGACTGTTCCCGACCGCCGGGTTTCAGATCATCACCGAACAGAGTTCGCTTGAAGATTCTCCATGCCGTGGACTCAAACAGCTATCGAGCAGACGCGCGTAAAATCGCACATTCCGCACCAAATGCAACAAAAATCTTTGAATTTTTTCAATCGCCGGGATTTTTGGCTGAGATTTCGCTTGGCCATGATTCCGCTCGCCAATGGAAAGCATTAGGACCAGATCTCGGGATTGACACTATAACAGTTCCGTTCATCACACTTTCCGGGCGTATCTCAGTGTCAGCAGGCACGCCATCAGTGCAGCAATCGCGGGGAGCAACAGGTACGCCCAAAACAACGTTGACGCCTCCTCGATTGCGATAAAGAAACCCACTCCCGCCAGTGCCAAACACGCTGTGGTTGTCACTCGACATTGTCCGTGGGCTTGTTAAAGATGTGATTCATGAACAAGCTTGCATGCCGGATGACGCTGGGGACGTTGGTCGCGTATTCTTTGTTCGTCAACGTCTGTGTCGTAGCCACTGCCGCTGTGCGCCACATCAGCCGCTCTGAACTCGAGGACAAGATTCGCGGCGGCTGGGCCGGGCAGATGATCGGCGTTGCCTATGGCGCGCCAACCGAGTTCAAGGCGTGCGGCTCGATAGGCACATGGGAATTGTCATGGAAACCCGACCAGATCGAGAACGCGATTCACCAGGACGATCTCTATGTGGAAATGACGTTTTCGCGCGTTATGGACACGATCGGCCTGAACGCTTCCAGTGCCCAATATGGCGAGGCCTTTCGAGACTCACAGTATCATCTTTGGCACGCCAATGCCGCCGCGCGTCGTGCCCTCAACCGGGGCATCAAAGCCCCAATGTCAGGTCACCCGAAATACAACATCCATGCAAACGACATCGATTTTCAGATCGAAGCGGATTTCATTGGCTTGATGTGCCCGGGGTTGCCGCGCGCGGTTGTGTTTTTTGCCGACCGCGTGGGTCGTGTCATGAACTACGGAGACGGCCTTTACGGCGGTATGTTTGTTGGTGGCATGTACGCTGCAGCGTTCTTCGAGAAAGACCCGCGCCGTGTGGTTGAAGCCGGACTTGCGTGTCTTCCGCCACAAAGCGGTTACGCACTCGTCATCAAGGATGTGCTGGATTGGTCGGCGGAAAGCCCAAACGACTGGCGCGGTGTGTGGCAGAAGCTCGAGGACAAATGGGACAAGGATGATCCCTGCCCGGACGGTGCGCTCGCGCCTTTCAACATCGATGCGCGACTGAATGGCGCTTACATTGCCATGGGACTGTTGTTTGGCGGAAGCGATTTTGGCAAAACCATGGAAATCTCGACCAGATGCGGTCAGGACTCAGACTGCAACCCGTCCAGCGCAGCCGGGGTTCTTGGTGTGATGATGGGTTACTCCGGAATCCCGGAAACTTACAAGTCAGGAATTCCGAAACTCGCCGACAAGAAATTCGATTATACTGAGTACTCATTCAACGATATTTGCCAATCCACATTAGCGCGCGCCCTGGCCGTTGTTCGGCGTTACGGAGGACGCGTTACTGATACTGAGATCATCATCCCCCAACAGTCCCCAAAACCGCCAAAGCTCGAGCAATGGAACCCCGGAATTCCAGAAAGGAAAATCGCCACCAAGGACACTGCATGGACATGGACCGGACAATGGCGCAGCGATAAGGATGCCATGGTTGCCGATGGACCGGGCAACGAAGCAATACTCAAGTTCGATGGCGTCGCCGTGGCCGTACTGGGCAGACTAACCCAGGAAGGTGGACAAGCACAGGTTTATCTCGATAATCGGAAACCTGTTGTCGCCGATTCTTACATTGTTGACAGGACCCATGACAATGCGCTGTGGCACGTCTATGGGCTGAAACCCGGGACCCACACGCTCAGAATCGTTACCACGGGCAAAGCCGATCCGCGGTCGAAAGGAACAAAAGTCGCCTTGCAAGGCGCGGTTGTATATCGCGTTCCGTAGCCAGCATACTTCGCAACCCGCCGTAGCCCCAACCAAAGTTGCATGAGTGGCAGTGACTCGGCGTCTGCGCCCGTTCTGCCAGAGTACCTCCCAACGATATGAAACCGTTCCGCCTGAAGGCGGGACTCTGGCAGCCGAGGGCGTGGCATCGCCCAAAAGCGCAGGACAACCCGTTGCCGCCAGAGTTCCGCGTTTACGCGGAACACAGGCAGTTCACTCAACAGTGCTCATGCTCAGTTTCATGAAACTGTTCCGCCTAAAGGCGGGACTCTAACGGCCGCGGGTGTGACAACGCCTAATGCGCGGAACAACCGATCGCCGTTAGACTTCCGCGTTTACGCGGAAAACTGAAAACTTTTTGGTCCTGACTGTGGTACGCCAGCCA
>JAAYVR010000003.1 GCA_012517065.1 Verrucomicrobiota bacterium
CGCAGACTTGGGCAGCCGCCGATTGAAATGATGGACAACCTGCGGGCCATGCCGCAATCCGGGGACAAAACCAAAACAACGAGCCTGTCCCTCTATTGGCGTCCACAACCAGACAATGAGCCTGTCACCCTGTTCCGACTCGCTCCCGAAGGCCGTATCGTCGTTACTGCCTTACTTGCGGCCAGAGAAGCAGATACGGAGAAACTGGCCAAGCTCGCAGCCTGAGAATCTTCGCGAATATGAATGACTTTTCACTATAATGGTTCAGCCCAACCCAGAAATCTCGCTGCCTGACCAATCCAAGACACCCAAAGCTTCATTCCGGCGAGATTTCCGGGTTAGCGAGATGTGCGCTTGGATTCAATCGTTCTTGGGCGCGGCCGTGCTTCCAGCACGATGGGGCATCCTTCAAACCCAAACGCAGCACGCAGTTGGTCTGCAAGGTATTTCTCGTACTGGGGCGAAAACAGTTCCTTGCGGTTGACAAACAGGAGGAAAGTTGGAGGCGCCTGAGCTGTCTGTGTCGCGTAAAAGAACTTCAACCGCGCGCCGGATGAACTCACGGGCTGTCTGCGCTGGATTGCATCGTGCAACGCGCGGTTCAGCAGCGCGGTTGGAATCTTCTGTCGCAACTGCGAAGCCACACCGCGGACGGCATCGAACAATCGGTCCAAGCCCTTGCCATCGAGGGCCGAAGTGAATATCACCGGCGCGTAATCAAGAAAGAACAGCTTGCTTTGAACCCACCGCGCAAAGCCTGCCACCGTCGGCGGAGGAAGGGTTGAAGAGGTGATGTTCCGTGAAAGTTTGCCGCGGGGTTTGCGTCCTGATTCTCTCGCTTCCCTGACAACGTCGCGGAACAGATCCCACTTGTTCACAACGATCACGCAAGCTTTTCGCGCTTCGACGATTAGATCGGCGATTTTCTTGTCCTGTTCGACGATCCCGGTCTCGGCGTCCAGTACAAATAGGACGAGGTCGGCGCGTTCAATCGAATGTTCGGCGCGTTTGACGCTGAAGAACTCGATCGAATCGGCCACTCGACGCGGTTTTCTCAGGCCGGCGGTATCAATCAAGATGTAATGTTCCCTGACGCCCTGGCGCTCGAGTGTGAATGGGACATCCACTGCATCTCGCGTCGTTCCCGGAATTGAACTTACCACCAGCCGTTTGTCCCTGATGATCGAGTTTATCAACGAGGATTTCCCCACGTTGGGCCTGCCAACCACTGCGAGCTTGAACGGCGCGGTCTCATCCCCTGAAGGGAAAGGTGACGGTTCTGATTCCGGTTCTTCGGGCAGCAGTTCAACCACAGCATCCAGCAGCTCAGACAAGCCTCGACCATGTATGGCCGACACCGGATAGATACGCTCGAAACCGAGCTCTGCAAACTCGACCGCGCCCGTGTCCGCCTGCGGGTTGTCCGCCTTGTTTACGGCTAGAAGCACGGGTTTGCCCGTGGCACGAAGCCGTGTCGCAACGTCATTGTCCAGCGGAACCAACCCCTCTTGTACGCTAACGACAAAGACAATAACGCTTGCCGTGTCGATCGCGAGTTGGACCTGGTCGAGCGTTGCCGCAACTATCACGTCAGCGGCCTTCTCCCCGGGAGTGAGCCCGATCCCGCCCGTGTCGGCCAGTGTAAAACGGCGGCCACGCCACTCAACCTCGGTTGTTACCCGATCACGTGTTACTCCAGGCTGGTCATGCACAATGGCAATGCGCCGCCCTGCGATGCGATTGAACAGGGCTGATTTACCTACATTCGGACGTCCAACGATGGCAACCAGTACTGGCATGCATCAGAAGATGCCGGTTCCCGCACCGGCACGAAAGCACAAACTGCCACTCGGCTCCATTCACATTCGCTGTCTGATTCGCTCAACAGCCCATCTGGCGTGTTCCGACACGACATCGTTGCTGTCCATGATCAGCTTTTCCAAAGCGGGAAGCGAGCGAGCATCGCCCGTGTTGCCAAGGGCCACACAGGCATTGCGTTTCAGACCCGCCAGTTTCGCTCGCGCAATCGGCGTGTTCCCAAAACACGCGCGAAATTCGCTCTCGTCCAAACAAAGCACTTTGATCAGGTCCAATCGCCCGTCTCTGCACCACCTGTGCCGGGACATGAGTCCGCCGCACTTTGCAAACCTGTTCCATGGGCAAGCTTCAAGACAGACATCGCAGCCAAAAATCTTGTCGCCGATCAGCGGCCTGAGATCAGTGGGTATCGACCCTCGCAGTTCAATAGTAAGATACGAAATGCAGCGCCGCGCGTCGAGCTTGAACGGGGCGACAATCGCGCCCGTGGGACAAGCGTCGATGCAGCGCCGACAACGTCCGCATCGGTTTGGTTCCGGCGTGTCCGGCTCCACCTCGATGGTGGTGATGATTTCAGCGATGAAGAACCAGTTGCCGAGCATTCGGCCGATCAAGTTGGTGTGCTTGCCAACAAATCCAAGGCCGGCTCTCCAGGCCAAATCGCGTTCCAACACTGGCCCGGAATCGACGTACCCAATCGATTCCGTCCCGGCCCCGCCAAGTTTGTTCACAAAATCGATGAGAACCTCGAGGCGTGTGCCAATAACCGCGTGGTAATCCTCAAACCTTGCGTAACGCGCGACAAGTCCGGTGACGCCGCTTTCGCGGGATTCCAAAGTTGGTCTGCCCCGTTCCGAAGCATCGAATGCAGAGTCTCGCCTGCTCTCATCTGCATAACTGACAGCAAGGGCGATCGCGCTTTTTGCCCCCGGAAGAACAGCCTGCGGGTCAATGCGGCGTTGGGCATTTCGTGCGAGGTACGCCATTCCCCCTTGGTATCCTTCTGCGAGCCACCTCAGAAAAAGGGGCGCGCGCTCCAGCACATCGGCAGTTGTAAAGCCGCACAAATCGAATCCAAGTTCCGCAGCGCAGCGACGCACCGCAGCTTTGATGTTACTGGCTGTTGTCCCGGGCGCCATTGTCACTGGGAGGCAGTTGGCATTTTTTGGCTCCGGCACCATGGTGACCGGCGCCGGCGTCATGCGTGCGCATGCTGTGGAAGTGTCTTAAAACGATCTGTGCCACCTCGTAATTGTGTCGCCCCGCCGTGTTGATCAGAACATCCGCCTGTTGATAAACGGGAGTTCGTTTGGCGAGCAACTCGCGAATTCGCCGCAGCGGGTCCGGCACTTGAAGCAGCGGACGATTCTCAAGCCGGCGTGCGCGCTCGTGCAAAATCTCCGGAGACGCCCACAAACAAACTACCAGAGCGTGTGTCTTGAGGCTTGCCAGATTTGACGGGTCAGCTCCGAAACCGCCACCTGTAGCGATCACTGTGTTGCGCCTGTGAACGAGTTCTGCCGCTACCTGCCTTTCGTATTCGCGGAATTTCTCCTCGCCGTCTTCGGCGAAAATCGCTGCCACGCTCTTGCCTGCGCGCTGTTCGACCAGCTCGTCTGTGTCAACAAATGCAAACCCAAGCCGCTCAGCCAAAATGCGGCCAACGGTGGACTTGCCGCTCGCCATAAAGCCAATGAGTGCGATGTTGTGAATTGTGCGACCCACTGTCACACAACAGCCTTCTCTCCTTTCCGGGATTTTGCATTGGGGCGGTTCGTGCAGTTCCACTCCCACACAAGCCGCACCCCTTCCAGAGTCAGCGTCGGATCAACAATCTGAATCTCTGGCAACTGTGATGCAATCAGCCGCGCGTATCCGCCTGTGGCGACGACGCGTGCACCGGCACAGCCCGGTTGATTCAATACCGCCCCCAGTAGCTCACGCACAAGGCCGCCATAACCCCGCACAACCCCAATTCGCATCGCTTCAACGGTGCTGCGTCCTATCGCACGTCGAGTGGCGCGAAGGCTGATTCGCGGGAGAAGCGCCGTGCGTTCGCGCAGGTAGTTCGTCATGGCAGCCAATCCCGGCGCAATAACACCGCCGATGTAGCAGGCACGGCTGTTCACCACATCAATCGTCAAAGCCGTGCCAAAATCAAGCGCGACAACCGGTGCACCATACCGATGCCGCGCCGCAACGGCGTTTGCCAACCGATCCGCCCCGATAGTCGAAGGCTGCGGATAATCAACTTTCACTCCTGGCAGGTTTCGTGGTCTGACTTCCACAACGTCACCACGCCAAACAGATCTCAACGCCTGCTTTACGCGGGCTGTGGCGCGCGGCACAACACTGCACATGGCCGCCCCGCTCACGGCAACACCGCGCGCGAACCTCGTCAGCAAAAGACCACCGCGCCCCTCAAACCACAATTCGGTCGGCACATCCAGTCGCCGCAAGATTCTCTTCACACTCGCGAGAGCTAGATGCGTGTGCGTGTTGCCGATGTCAAACAACAGAATCATTTTTCCACAATCACATCCCCGCCGGTGATGCTCTCCAAATGTCCGTGTTCGGTCCGCAGCAGCAGGGCGCCTTCCGAGTTCAGGGCTTCAGCGCGGCCACGCACGCGGCGATCGCCAATTGTTACCACGACCAGTTTGCCCACGGTGCTGCATTTTGTTTCCCATTCCTCTGCCACGGCTTCGAATTCGCGCCGCATTATTCTTGAGTAAACATCATCCAGCTCACGCAATATGCGCGCCCCAAGCTCGGCCCGATCGATTACATGGCCCGCTTCAATGCTCAGCGAAGTCGCCGTCTGCTTGAGCTCTGGCGGGAAACGATGCGGCTCGATATTCACATCAATCCCTATCCCCACCACAACATGCCTGACCACGTCCTGCTCGGCAGCTAGTTCGGTCAAAATCCCCGCCACCTTCCGCCCATTAACCAGAAGATCGTTCGGCCATTTGATCTTCGGCGAAAGCCCTGTCACGGTTTCCACCGCGCGCGCCAGTGCAACAGATGCTGAAACCGTTATCTGCGTTGTCTGCTGCGGTGTGAGTTTTGGGCGTAACAGGACCGAAAACCAAAGTCCTTTGCCTGCCGGAGAAAACCAGCGCCTGCCAAGTCGGCCGCGCCCGAGGGTTTGTGACTCCGCAAAAGCCACAACGCCCTCCGCAACGCCGTCGCGCGCAAGTTTCTCGATCACGTCGTTGGTTGAGGTTGTCTCCTTGAATACTCGAATGTCGCGTCCTACGACACGCGGTTTGCCCAGCCGTGAGACGATGTCGTCGGCGTTCAAATACTCCGGAGTGCCGACCAGCCGGTAACCGCCATGCGGGCTGGCGGGAATGTCAAATCCATGACGGCGCAAATCGGCAATGTGCGCCGCGATCGTGGAACGGCCAACACCGAGCTGGCTTGCAAGATCGGCCGCAGAAATCGCGCTGCCGCCCAAATTGCGCAAGACCAACAGTATTTGTGCATCAAGGTTCACTCTGTGTCGAAATCCAAAGCAATGTCCACTGCACGCGCAGAGTGCGTCAACGCACCCACGGAGATACAATCAACGCCTGTTTCGGCAATCGCGCGAACGTTGTCAAGGGTCACACCGCCGCTGGCCTCGGTGACAGCGCGTTTGTTGACCAATCGCACCGCGGCTCGCAACACCCGCGGCGCCATGTTGTCCAACAAAATCCAGTCCGCGCCGGCTTCGAGAGCTTGCCGCACCTGATCCATTGTGTCGGCCTCCACTGCAACCCGCAGTTGCGGGTATTTCTTCCGCGCGCGCCGCACGGCAGCGTGAATCGGGTTCGGCCGTGCCTCGCGCAAAGCGGCCAGATGGTTATCCTTGATCAGGATCATGTCGTACAGACCGAATCTGTGATTTCTGCCGCCGCCGCAGCGCACAGCGTATTTCTCTAAAAAACGCAGTCCAGGGGTCGTCTTTCGGGTATCGAGAATCTGCGCTTTTGTGCCCGCCACCGCGCTGACGAACTTCGACGTGAGAGTTGCGATGCCCGAAAGCCGCTGGAGATAGTTCAGCGCGACTCGTTCTGCCGTCAGGATCGTCCGCGCCAAGCCCCGGATGGTTAGCAAAGTAGTGCCCGCTTCGACATGCTGAGAATCTTCCACGGTTCGCCCGCAGGAAACCGGCCCGGGCAACACGCAGAACGCGGCTTCTGCGAGCCCAAGGCCGGCAACGACCAAAGGTTCCCGGGCGACGATTCTGGCTTGAGCGCGTGCGCGTGGACCAATGGTGGCCAGGGTCGTGACATCACCCGCGCCGACGTCTTCAGCCAACGCGCGTTTCACCAGTTCTCTGATCTCAGGATCGGTGGCTTCAATCCGTTGCTTAACCTGACAATTCTCGTTTGCGGTTCCCATGCTGTTTTTGTCACGCAGTAACAGGTGCGCCCGGCCAGACTTAATCGCAATACGCCCGGTCATCGCGCACGCATCCAGAGACAATAATGACGTAATCCGCAGTTTTAACAAGAACAGTCACAGTTATCTGGTCCTTGACAACTCCTTCGCGCTGCCCCAAACAATCCGGTTTTCAAATCGAGCGATTTGGGCAGAACATGATTAACACATCGGGTCTTGTAAGGGTGTCAGCGGCAACATGGATTCTCACCGCTGGGTTGGCAACGGCCGCAAATGCTGCAAGTTTCCCCGTGGCTACAAACCCTGCCATCACAGAAATCGGCGGCGGCGTCGTCTTCAGCGTAACCAACTACCTGGCCGGATTCGTCTCCGGCACAAACATTGTCGTACAGAAGATTTCTCTTTCCGGCGACCGCGAGGGAGAGCCGGTCGTAGTAGGGTCCAACCCGGGTTTTCCGCCCGCCGCAGCTTTTGCAGCAGCAGCCACAAACGCGCTCGTTGCATGGTCAGATCGGTCGGTCATTACCGGCGTGAGCGCTTTTGGACGGATTTGCCCGACACAGAAGGGCACGATCGGACCGGCGTTCCCGCTCCTGACTTCGGCCGCAGGCCACGGCTTCCAAGAAGTCAAAACAGCCGCTTCCGATGGGACGAATTTCTTCGTGGTGTGGAAGGACACATCCTCCGAGACGTGGTACGGCCAGGCCGTTGCCGGAAATGGCACGTTGACCGGGACGAAGATCGCCCTGTTCTCACAAGCCGACGATGCTGCGCTTAAGTTCGGAAACACCAATTACCTTGTCGCATGGCAAGCAGAAGATGGCAGTGGCAATACGCACACTTATTGCAGAACAATCTCACCAACCGGTCCCGTGGGCAGTCCAACGCAAGTCAGCCTCACCGGTTCGAGCGACCACAACCCGCTCGCCATCGGATTTGACGGCACGAATTACCTCGTCGTCTGGAACTGCACTTCGGGAGAGAACGAGCTGGCGCTTTACGGCCGTTTTGTGTCCCAGGCCGGTGTCCCAGTTGGCAGTGAACTGGTGCTCTCAGTCGAGAGAGCCGTGTTTCCCACAATGGCCTTCGACGGGGCCAACTACCTGATCGTTTGGAGTCACCAACTCCCCTTCCCAGAGCACAGCCTTCGCGCACGGTTCTTCGACACACAAGGCAATCCAATCGGACCCGTCTTCACGCCATGCCCACCAACCAGTGGCAGCGCCCCGCTTTTTGCTCTCAACGGCCTCGTCTATGACGGCACACGTTTCATCCTCACAGCCACCCATGGCGATTTCATTTTCGATGGTGAAGGCGACATAATAGGTTTCGCGGGCGGAGATGTGTACGGAACTTTCATACCGAAAAGCACCAGCCCGCCCGCCTTCACCAACGTCACTGTCAAAAACGGCCTCCTGCAAGGCCAGTTCTCGCTTGTTCCGGGCGTGACCTACACAATCGAGCTCTCAACAAACCTCCCTGTTTGGACTCCAGCGGGGCTGCTGAGCAGCGACGGAACCAACATTTTGACCATCGTTGATGAACAACCCTGCGCCGAAAACCCCCAACTGTTCTATCGGGCGGTCATGGGCAACAAAGTCCCACCCCATTTCGAGTTGACGTTCATCCACTTTGCCAATGGCGGCCATTTCGAAGCCGGTTACTCCCCAGTGGTTCAATTCCCTGTCGAGGTTAGCAGCTACTGTGTAATGCTGGGCGTTGCGAATGACTCTGTTTTCCCAGACCCGAAAAGCGTGTTCTTCACCGGGCCTGCTGGTTCTTCGCTGGTCAACGCCGCCGCTGTCCCAGCCAATTCAAGGGTAAGCACTCATTGGGCCCAGTATCAATCGCCAACGGTATCCACCGCATCCGGCGCACCGGGCGGAACCTGGATTGTCAACTACAAGGGCAAAGAAATCACACTGGACAAGCCCGACCCACAAACACGGTCGCACACGGTCGTTCCATTCCCGACAGTGACGATCAACAACGGCCTGATTCAATCGGTGAGCTGGGTCTATAAAGACGCCACAAGCGGCTCAGCATTGCCAAACGCACCGTCATGGGTCCGAAGCCTATTCGTCCAAGTGGACTCGTTCCTCGGAGGCCGAGTTTACAATTCTTCAGAGCTTGACCCAAACCTCACATCGCATGTCTTGACCGAATCAATCAATTGGTCAGAAGTAAGCAGCGTTTACATGGCTTACGACGATTCCCTCGGAAACCATTACGTCATAGCCTTCAGTAAACACTGAGTTTGACATGGGCCAGTCCCCGGGCAATCTTCGCCGCGTAAATGAACGCTTACAAATGCCCGAGATGCACCGCCAGCTTGAAGACAATCGACTATGACGGAGTCGAAATCGAGACCTGTCCGGTCTGCGAAGGAGAATGGCTGGACGCCGGTGAACTGCGCGACATCGTCGAGAACGTCGAGCGGCGCTTCGACCCGGAGGATATCAAGCACCTCAACAGCCTGCGAAAACGTATCGTCAAACTAAAAGAGTTGGCTCACGAAAGGCTGCTCTGTCCCAAATGTCCGGGACAAAAACTGCGCCCTTTCAACTACGCGTGCAGTTCGGGAATCATTTTGGACAAATGCCCAAATTGCGGCGGTATTTGGCTCGATCGAGGCGAACTCGAAATGGTGCAGGCCGTCGTTGATGAATGGAAAGGCCATGTCTCACGTGATCGCAGGTTGAGCGAAGACACCAAAAGAAAAATCCTCGAAAAAACCGAGACCGAAAGCGGCACCGGCGTGTTACGGTCCAGAGTCACTTACGTGCTGGCTGTGCTCAGGTCCTTCATCTAATCAATAAAATCTTCGGTTCCGACAAGGCCAGGCGCAGCGTCTGCTTTATATTCCATATATTTCATATTTTCCTCCTCGTGGCGACGCTGGGTCTGTTGCGACATGCTCCTGCTCGGGAATGACGCAACTGTTGATCGAGCAAGAGCCTCGGCATCGTGCCGAAGTTCAGCAACGCCCAATCCGGACCGCTTCAAATGGCCAACCACCAAGGCAAGCTCAGCAGACAAATTCTTCGGCACCGAATAAAAAACTCTCTTGCCTGATCGATGGCATTCGACCAACCCGGCCCTATTAAGGTATGCAAGGTGTTTGGAAACAACAGGTTGTGGCAAACCGAGAATAGATTGAATGTCAGTGACGGAAAGAGGTTTGAGAGCGACCAGATGAGCGACACGGAACCTTGCGGCGTTGCCGAGGGCACGATGCATGCCGGCCAACACAGAAAGATTGTATGATGTGTGTGTCATATGACAACTATGGAATGCTAATAAACGGCATCGTGTTTGTCAATAGATTCTCAAACCGCAACTCTCATTGTATCCACTTCGCCCACATCCCCGAACGAACAAACGCGTACCCCAACAGTCCACTCACCGGTATCGTCAGTATCCATGCCCAAATAATCCGCTCAACTACCGTCCACTTGAGAGCGTTGATGTTTTTCGCCACTCCCACACCCATGATCGCTGCTGAAATATTGTGTGTTGTCGAGACCGGAATCCCATATGAAGTCGCAGCATAAATCACTGCTGCCGAAGTGGTTTCAGCTGCAAAACCATGCACCGGCTGGAGCCGCACCATTTTGTGCCCCAGCGTGCGAATAATCCGCCATCCCCCAGCGGCAGTCCCGCTGGCCATTGTCAATGCGCAAATCACTTTGATCCATACGGCTATTTCGAGCGGTTGCCCAGGCGAAGGTGGCGCTACTCGCAGGAACCCGAGCCACGAAGGCACCCCGTCCAGTGTCCCAGCTTGACTGGCCGCAAGCAGCGACAGCGCGATAATCCCCATGGTCTTTTGGGCATCATTCGTCCCATGCATGAACCCCATTGAAGCCGAGCTCAGCAATTGGGCGCGACCGAACACGCGAGCGACTTTGAGCGGACGCCAATTCCGCAACAGCAAGTAAAGGATTGTCATCACCATTGCGCCCATGATCAATCCGCACGTTGGCGAGGTGATCATCGGAACAACCACCTTCCACAAGAGCCCTTTGCCCTCCCACCAAAACCTGTTGCTGGGAATTGACCAAATGACAACCGAGAGATCATTGTGACTTGCAGCTATGCAAGCCCCACACAGGCCACCGACCAACGCGTGTGACGAGCTGGACGGCAATCCGGCCCGCCATGTGATCAGGTTCCACACAATCGCCCCAGCAAGCGCGCACACAAGCACTTCGGACGTCACAACGCGGGTGTCCACAAGGCCCGAAGCGATGGTCTTTGCCACCGCCGTGCCAGACAGAGCGCCGAGCAGGTTGGTTGTTGCTGCCATGCCGATCGCCTGCCTTGGGGTGAGAACCTTGGTTGAAACAACAGTGGCAATCGAGTTGGCCGTGTCATGAAATCCATTGATAAACTCGAACACCAACGCGACCAAAACAACGGTGAAAACAAGCGTCATTTGAATCCAGGAATGAACCCCTGTAGTTCAGCAGTTCTTGAGCGCTATCTGCGTTACCACGTTTCCAGCATCGCGGCACCTGTCGATCACCTTCTCCATCAACTCGTAAAGGTCTTTGACAATGATGACCTGGAGAGGATCGCGACGCCCGCTGTAAAGATCGCGAAGCAACTCAACCATGAGTTTGTCAGCTTCCCCCTCGACGTACTGGAGACGGTCGTTGAGCTCTTTGATGCGTTCGATGTGCTGGACGTCCCTGAGTTGGCGGACCATTTCGACAACGGTCTCGGTCCCCTTTGACATCAATTCGGCCTGTTTGCGGAAATCCACAGCTTGGAGATGCTGCGACGCGAGGCTGTACCGTTCGGCAAATTTCTCGACCGACTTTGGGATTTTGTACAGGGCGATGGACAGCGCTTCTATGTCCTCACGTTCAAGAGCGGTCACGAAGGTTTTGACCAATTCCTCGCTGATTTTCTCTGTGATTTTCTTTTCCTTTCTGCGGCTGAGAACAAAATCGTGCAGCGCTGTTTGTCCGGATGCCCCGAGCATTTTGATCAGTAACTGCACACTGGCGTGGGCTTCCTCGGCACTGGCTTCGAGTAACGCGTAGAATTTGTCGCCTTTCCCAAGTAATTGTTGGAGCGAAAACACGCCACTCTACATATCACAGCCCCCAACAACTGACAATCACATGCTTCGCAGGCCGCTCGGGGCACAGCGCCCCGCACCCGCATCATTGCGGCGTGCCCTGCATTCCAAGGTTTCATGCAAGGGCGATCCGGGGACAGACACGATATTTGCAGCGCGTCACGGAGGGCGTGCCCTGCCGTTCATGAAACCTTGCACGAGGTTGGTGTGCTGGGCGTTATCATCGGGACAATCTGACCCGCACGCCGAGTGGAAACATTCAACGTGCAATGCTCAACGCTTCTTTCCGGGGCGGAAAAACCGAAAGCCTGCTTTTGTGCTCGGAATTGGTGGTGGACTGCGCAGGTGCGCCTGTTTGATGGTGCGGACCAGGAGCGACAGGGGTTGCCAGGCAGTTGTGCCCTCGATCTGCGCCGGAGTGTCGGCGCCAACCCTTTTCTCAATAACCCATTCCAACAGCTTGGCAATCGGAACGGGACCGTAAGGTTTCTTGTCGTTCCCAATAATGTGCACGCGCACGGCCTGCGAGGCGATCTCACGCAAAATGTCGAGCCACTCCATGTGCTCTGGTTCAGTTTGACGCTCCGCGTCCCTACCGGAGGCCGCCGGCTTCGCTTGCGGCTGTGCGTGTGACGAACTTTGCTGCATCGACGCCGCAACAGTCACCTCACCAATCTTTAACTCGGGCAACTTTATCTCCCCAAGGGACAACGAAGGAATCTGGACCCTGGCTTCGACGAGTTCCCTATCTCCGATTGCAGCCTGAACCTTGAGTTCAGAGCTGCCTGGCCCGACACCGGCTGTCTCGGCCTGATATCCGTTCACCAGCCATTCGACTCTTCCGGTCCGAACATCAATAAGCAGCCCATGGACTGGCATTTTTGGCCCGATGACAGCGCTCTGGCGCAAGACCTCGACTGCCTTCAGGACATTCTGGCGCTCACTGGCAAACAACCCGAAAAACTCTGTCAAATCATCCGGCAACCGATCTCGTGCCAGCCCGGCCGAAGCAAGTGCATCTGTCAGTTTCAACACCGTCGTTCTTGCAACTGCGCAATCTGTGTGGCCGATGACTGCAATTTCGTGTCCTCCCTTGTATGCACATGCAAGAGCTATTGCGCGCGCCGTCTCGCCCAGCGGGCTGCCGACGATATTGCCCGGCGTCCGCAACAAAATCAGGTCCGCGGCTTCCAATCCAACAGCGCTTGGCAGCAATGAATTCAAACGCTCGTCAACGCACGTCAGCGCTACAATCGGCAGATTGTCGGCGTGCTCGGCACGCTCGAATCTGGCCTCTTTATCGCCGCGCAGCCAGCGTTCATTGAAATTCAGAAGCGCTTCGAAAAGTCTCATGACGATGTTGCACTTCTACTTGCCATACTTGGCTTTTCGTTGTGGCCGCCGGGCAAGGAAATAGATGAGAGCGCCGATGAAGTTTGCAAACAGGATAATAATAATCCAGACCAGCTTGTCGTTGCCTTCGGAGGGCTCGTTGAGGGCGCAATCCACCAGCATCCATATCCAAAACGCCATGCAAAGTAAGGTGACAGGCAGGATCAGCAAGAAGCTCAGAAGAAAAAGTATTTCTGCCATGGCGAACACACCGATTATCGTCTGCATCTGTCGGGCATTTCAGTTGCGCCAGCCGGCAAGCCACGCTGTCACTTGCCCGCTGGTTGTTGTTCTTTTTCAGTCTCCTGTTTTTCCATTGCTTTCCGCAGCGCCGGAACCTGTTCAAGCAACTTCTCGAACTTCACCCCGGTCAAACCCTCGATGATCGGCGGCAACTGAGCCATGATCTGCCCAATGTCGCCGGTCAGCTTGCTTGCGCCGCCACCGGGTCCTGCGCCTGTGTTCACAATGACGATCTTCTCGGTCTTTGCGAGCGGCTCGCTAATTCGCGCGGCAATGTCCGGCAGAGCGCGGACAATCATCTCGATGACGGCCGCTTCATTGTATTGCTTGAATGACTCGGCTTTGAGCCGCATTGCTTCTGCCTGGGCGCGGCCCTGCGCCTCGATTATTGCGGCTTCGGCAAGCCCACGTGCCTTGCTTGCCTCGGCCTCGGCCAACCCGACCGCCTTGGTGACCTCTGCATTAGCAAATCCGGTCGCTTTGGTGGCTGATGCGGCGCCCGCGGCCTCGGTTTCGAGCTGGTATTTCTTGGCGTTGGCGAGCGTTTCCACCCTGTAACGCTCGGCGTCGGCCGGTTTTTGAACGTTCGCTTCCAGTTCGCGCTGTTTGCGGAGGATTTCCTGCTGTTGCAGCTCGATCTGTTTTTGTTTCTCGACGATGCTGACCTGGACTTCTTCGGCTTTGACGAGCTGGCCGGTCTTGTATTTTTGAAGGTCGTAAGCGAGGTCAGCCTCGGCTTTCTTTTGGTTAACCGACGCCTGGTACTGGGCGACGTTCATCTGGTAATCACGCTGTGCCTCGGCAATCTTGGTATCCGCAGCGAACTTCGCCTCTTGCCCGGCCTGCATTGCCTGCGCGCTCTTGATCATCGCGTCGCGGTCGGCCTCCGCTTGTGCGATCTGAGCGTCGCGTTTCACCTGTGCGATTCGCGGTTTGCCCAGAGCTTCGAGGTATCCCTGGTTGTCACGGATATCGCGAATGGTGAAACTAACGATGCCGAGCCCCATGTTCGCCATGTCGCCAGCCGCCACTTCCTGGACCTTGGCGGCAAACGCATCGCGATTCTGGTAAATGTCCTCGACCGTCATTGTCCCGAGGATGGCGCGCAAGTGCCCCTCGAGAGTTTGCGTGGCGATCTGCTGGATTTCCTGGCACGTCTTGCCAAGGAACTGCTCGGCTGCGGTCGCAATCGCGATGTCGTCTCCCTTGACCTTGATTTGCGCCACACCGTCCACGATCACCGGCACACCTTTAACCGTGTAAACTTCCGGTGTTTTGACGTCGATGGTGAGAAGCTCGAGCGACAGGATGTCAACTTTCTCAAATACCGGCCATACGAACACGCCGCCGCCCTTCACAATCCTGTAACCGACTTGCCGCTGCGTGCCGTCAGGGTCGGTAATGGTGCGTTTGCGGCCCGAAATGATGAGCACCTGGTTTGGACCAACCTTGGTGTATCGGCTTGCCCATATACCTGCGAACACGAACACCACGAACAGGAAAATGGCAACAACGCCAATCACCGTCATCCACGGTACCTGTCCCGCAGCAAAAAACGTCAGTGTATTCATAGCCAAAAACACAAGTTCAGGATTATTTCTCAGCGGTGACGTAAAACTGCGACCCAACAATTCGCGTTATCTTGACCGTGCGCCCGGACGGTATCGTACCCCCGTTTTCCGATCGTGCTGGCGCGCTGTAACGTGTCCCAGATTGCACATAGGCGATCTCCCCAACCCCGTCTGCCGGAATCGTCGTTATCACTGAAGCCTCGTGGCCAATCAATGTCGCAACGCGCGATTCACTCGAACTTTGCGTCCGTCGAAAAACCGCATTGAACAATGCAAGGACAGCATAAGCCACGCCCACGGCGCCGGCTATCGACAACGGCGCGCTCACCCACACGCTCTTGGTCACATCAATCTGGCTGAAAATAATCCCAAGCCCGCCAAAGGCCGTGACAAACGCAGCCAACACAGTCGGACTGAAGAAAGACAGACCCGGAATCCCCGAATGATCAAACCCGGCCTCGGCATGACCGCCGGTGCCGATATCACTGTCAGCATCGTGACCCCCGAAGATGTGACCCAGCAGTGCGCTCACGATCGTGAACAGGAGCCCCAGAACGAGGCAAATGGAATAGACAATCATAACTGCTGCTCAGCTTGCACAGCTTTCCCTTCAAACAGCCCTGCTGTGCGAAAAACATTCAACACTCGGCTCACACTAAACACAAGTGCCAAATCCACCTCTTTTGCACCGATAACGATTCCGTCGCCGCGGTTCACGGCCAAACCCATTTTCCGCGTGCATGTCCGAACGGCTGGGCGAGCAGTTGTCGGTCTGCTTCTTGAACGCCTCATCGAGGCGCAGCATCAGGCAGATTGAACATGTGGGTGAACAGACCGTCCCTAAGTTTCGGTTCAAACCACGTGCTCTTGGGAGGAAGCAATCGGCCGCTGTCCGCAATCGCCATCATGTCATCGATCCGGGTCGGGTGCATTGCAAACGCGCACACGTACTCGCCGCTGTTTACAAGTCGAACAAGCTCGTCAACCCCACGGACCCCGCCAACGAACCCGATTCGATCGTCCCGGCGTGGATCACCAATGCCAAACACGGGTTCCAACACTTGCTCCTGCAACAATACCACGTCCAGGTTCTTCAAAGGGTCTGTGCCGCCATCGGGCAAAGTCCGAAACCGAAACCGGTGCCATCCTCCGCTCAAGTACAAGTCCACCTCATGCAGCCCCGGTTGTGTCTCTTGAGGCCGGTCGATCAGTTCCATCACTTCCGCCAGACGCGCGACAACCCGGGCCGGCGTTTGCCCGTTCAAGTCTCTCAAAACGCGGTTGTACGGCATGATTTCCAACTGATTATGCGGAAACAGAACAGCCAGAAAACCATCGCTGCCGCCAGCGCTTTTCATCCGTTCTGACACTCGCAATGCCGCAGCCGTCCGATGATGTCCGTCTGCGATGTAAAGCCGCTGCAATCGCCCCGTGATCTCCCGCACGCGGCCGACCACAGTTTCGTCCTCAATCACCCACGCTTCGTGCCGCACCCCGCTCTCGTCAATAAAGCTTGTCTCTGCGGCCGACGAAGCCACCTCCGCCAACACCCCGTCCAACTCCGGTGTCGCCCTGTACACAAGAAACGCCGGTCCTGTCTGGGCGCCCACCACCTCGATGTGACGCGCCCGGTCGTCCTCTTTCTCCGTTCTGGTCAGTTCATGAGCGCGCACAACGCCGTCCCGGTAATCACCGCAACCCACCAGCCCGGCCAATCCGGTCTGCGACCGTTCACCCATTGTGAGCCTGTAAACATAATAACACGGCCGTGAATCCTGAATCAGCAGTCCGTTGCCGATCATCAGCAGAAAGTTGCTGCGTGCACGCTCGTACACCTGGGCGCAGTAAGGGTCCAGTTCGCCCGCAAAATCAACCTCAGCCCGTGTTACCCTCACGAAACTATCCGGGTTCGCGTCGGCCAGAACGCGAGCTTCCTGGATGGAAAGCACGTCGTAGGGCGGACAACAGATTCGCCCGGCCAGCTCCGGCCTGGCACGAACAGCAGCAAATGGTCGCACATCAGCCATGGATCTCGCCAGAAACACTACGGCACGCGCCCGCGAAAATCACGCCAAAGATATGATTTTCTGCCTTGCTCGTTTCAGCTCATTCCCCATCCTTGCTCCCAAAATGCGTGTACATTTTTTTGGAGCTACGGGCACAACGACCGGATCATTGTTTCTATTTGAAGTCAACGGATCGAAGTTTCTGCTTGAATGCGGTCTTTTCCAAGGCCGCCGGGGGGAATCAATCGAACGCAACCGTAATTTCCCTTTCAATCCCGGCGAAATTGAAGCCGTGGTGATAAGCCATGCACACATAGATCATTGCGGCAATCTGCCCAACCTCTGCAAACAGGGGTTCGATGGCAACATATACTGCACATTCGCGTCCCGCGACCTGGCCAGCATACTGCTCGAAGACTCAGCGCATATCCAGGCCGCTGACGCGCAATTCGTTTCCAAAAAACGCGCAAAAAAGGGGCTTCCGCCAGTCGAACCTCTTTACTCGGTCCAGGACGCCGACAAAGCACTCCAGCAGTTCGTCGCTCTCAACTACGACCGGCGATTCCCCGTCGTGCAAGGGGTGACAGCCACGTTCCATGACGCAGGGCACATCCTTGGCTCCGCGCAGGTCGTCTTCGACATCAAGGAAGGCAATCGCAGATTCCGATATCTGTTCAGCGGCGATGTCGGGCGGAGCAACGACGAGATTCTGCGCGACCCGGTCGCTGTGCATGACGTCGATTTCCTCCAAATCGAAAGCACTTACGGCGGCCGTTTGCACACTGCCCGTGCCAGCGCACGCGAGGAAGTCGGCCGGCTTGTCCGTGAAACAATCGACAGGAACGGTCTTGTCATCATTCCCGCTTTCTCGGTTGGGCGCACTCAGCAAATCGTCTATGAACTCCATCAGCTCACCGATGCCGGCCAGTTGCCCAAAGTCCCCATCTTTGTCGATAGCCCGCTGAGCGTTAATGCCACCGAAATCTACCGGTTGCACCCGGAATGCTTCAACGACGACATCTACCGATACCTCCGTGAAAAGGCCAATCCGTTCGGCATGGAAAACCTCACCTACATCCGCGAAGTGGCGCATTCGATGAAGCTCAACGACCTCAACGAACCCGCCATTATCATCAGCGCATCGGGCATGTGCGAAGCAGGCCGAATTCTCCATCACCTCAAAAACCACATCGGCGATCCCAAGAATCTGATACTCTTCATCGGCTTTTGTGCCGAACACACCCTCGGCGCCCAAATCCTCTCCGGCCGCAGCCCGGTCAACATTCTTGATGAACCGCACGCCGTTCGTGCAAAGGTGGCTTCACTCGATGCTTACTCGGGCCACGCGGATCAATCCGAACTCAAACGGTACGTCGAAGCCATCACCGGCGATATCTCAAAGATCGCCGTCGTCCACGGCGACCCCGATCAAAGCCAGGCCTTCGCTTCAATCCTCCAGACAACCAAACCCAAAGCCACCGTCCTCATCCCCGAGTACCAACAAACCATCGAGTTTTAGCAACGCTCCACCTCAGCAAGACCAGGCATACGGCGCTATCATACCCACTGGCACTCGCAGCCCTCGGCGCATGGCCCGCCCCGCCCAATGTGAGCCGCTCAGCCGCCACTTCGCCCCTCCGCAACTGAATGCAACGGTAAATGAATTGACTGAGCACATGCCACCTGCCACTCACGCGCATCCGAAACAGGCGCAAACAAGGTGACAGGCACGTAGTTTCCGTTTCCGACCGGCCAACGGTCGGGCGCCGAGTTTGAGTGATCGAAACCTGTGTAGGATCGGGTTGTCGGCCTGATGCGGCCGGGGACGGCCGCGCTCCCGACGCCATTGCGCATTTCCGACGCTTTACGGGAGCGCGGGCATTCTTGCCCGCCCCCAGCCGGTATATGTTCGGTCGTCCGATTTACCTGATCGAAACGGGTCCTCCGATCAGTCATCGGCCTGATGCGGCCGGGGACGGCCGCGCTTCCGACGCCGTTGCGCTTTTCCGACGCGTTGCGGGAGCGCGGGCATTCTTGCCCGCCCCCAGCCGGTATATGTTCGGTCGTCCGATTTACCTGATCGAAACGGGTCCTCCGATCAGTCATCGGCCTGATCCGGCCGGGGACGGCCGCGCTCC
>JAAYVR010000048.1 GCA_012517065.1 Verrucomicrobiota bacterium
ATAGAAACAAAGCGGCAGCAAGCTGCCGCACTCCAAACGCTTCGCGTCTGCCAACGCCCACTGCATCCGCGGCAGCGCGTGAGAAACCATCGGGATCAGCGGCGCGATCGAATGAGACCATATGGGGACAGACACGTAGTTGGCTTGGTCGGTCATCGAAGCGCCAACGGCGTGGTCCATACCAGCGTGGGGTGAAGCCCCACGACAAGGGCCATGTCGACATCTCTTTCCACGATCCAAGGGCTGAAAGCCCGGACCATTACAGGAGCGTTTTCGCGCCCGCAGCGGGTTCGAGCCGCACCTTTAGGCGGAAGAGTTACATGTGGTGGGGACGTACTCTGGCAGGGACACGTCCGGTGAGGGCTTGATCAGAGTGGTTTTCCCAGCGACGAAGTCGCAGCGGATATTTCGCAGACCGGCGTGCCTGACAGCCCGAGGTGGTGCAAGAGCCGGGGCACGGGCCGTGAGGCTGCTTTGGTTGCGCCTGTGCAGGGCTGGGAAACGTGCGGGTTAGACGATTGGATAATGGCTTGCGTGGCCGGGCTTGTTTTGGTGGACTGGAGGGGTTATTTCTTTGCCCGCAATGAAACATACTGAACGGATGCTGTTGAGCGGGAACGAGGCGATCGCTCTTGCCGCGTGGCATGCCGGCGTTGCTCTCGGCGCTGGTTATCCCGGAACACCTTCGACCGAGATTCTCGAAGCTTTTGCTGAACTGGGGGGGCGTGCGCAGTGGTCTCCGAATGAAAAAGTTGCCACCGAGGTTGTGCTTGGGGTGGCGTTTGGTGGTGCGCGTGGGCTGGCAACGATGAAGCATGTTGGGTTGAACGTTGCTGCTGACCCGCTGTTCACTGCGGCTTACACCGGTGTTTCAGGCGGCATGGTCATAGTTTCTGCCGACGATCCCGGGATGGCATCGAGTCAGAACGAGCAGGACAACCGGCGATATGCAGTTGCAGCCGGGGTGCCGATGCTCGAACCGTCGTCGTCGCAGGAGGCGTATGATTTTACTTTGGCGGCGTTCGAGATGTCGGAGCGTTGGCGGCTGCCGGTTCTATTGCGGGTGACCACGCGGGTCAGCCACAGCAAGACGGTGGTTTTTCCCCAAGACCGCAACGGTCCGCCGCAGAATCCGCATTTTGAGCGGGACGTTCGCGGTCGTGTGATGATTCCTGCTTATGCGCGGCCGGCACATCGTCGGTTGCGGCAAAAGCTTGCTGAGATTCAAGCGTGGAACGAGACCTCTGAGTTCAATCTCGTGGTTCCTGGGGACACTTCGCTTGGCATCATAACGTCCGGAATCTCTTTCATGCACGCCAGGGAAGCGGCACCGCAGGCCAGCATTCTGAAGCTCGGGCTCACTCATCCGCTGCCGATGAAAAAGATTGCGGAGTTTGCCCGGGGAATGGAACGGGTGGTAGTGATTGAAGAAGGAGACCCTTACTTGGTAGAAGCGTGTCGTGCTGCTGGCCTGCCTGTTGAAGGGAAACCGGAAATGTACAGGTTTGGTGAGCTCAACGTCGCCCGGGTCAGGCGGATTCTAAACGGCGACACAAGTCCGGAGCCTGTGCCGCCGCCGGGCAAGCCGCCGCAATTGTGCGAAGGATGCCAGTACAGGCAAGTTTTCGAGGTGTTGCGGAGGCGGGATTGCATCGTGGCCGGGGACATTGGGTGTTACACGCTTGGGGTGCTGCCGCCGTTCGAGGCGATGGATTCCTGCGTGTGCATGGGAGCGAGCATTGGGGTGGGACTCGGGTTGCGACATGTTTTGCCGCCTGATCAGGCGCGGCGAGTTGTTAGCGTGATAGGCGACAGCACGTTCGTTCACAGCGGGATAACCGGTCTGGTCGAAATGGTTTACAATCCTCCGCCGCAGGGGCATGTGCTCATTATACTTGACAATTTGACCACGGCGATGACCGGGCATCAGGAGCACCCGGGCACGGGGCGCACCTTGAAACATGAGCCCACCGGGCAGGTCAGGTTTGAGGACCTTGCTCGGTCGTTGGGCGTGCGGAAGGTGCATGTTGTTGAGCCGCGCGCCGGGTCGGACGAATTCGAGCGCGTTTTGGATACGTGTTTGAACAGCGGCGAGCTGTGCGTGATCATTGCGCGGAGGCCTTGCCTGATGATAGCTAAACGGCTGAAAGAACTCGAATTGACCGGAGCGCAGGCCAAAGATCGGAGGTAGGAAATGGCTCGAGTGACGAACATTGTTGTGGCCGGCCTTGGAGGACAGGGTGTTTTGAAAGCCACTGATGTGTTGGCTGCAGTGGCGTTGCGTGCAGGCTACGACGTCAAGAAAAGCGAAATCAAGGGGATGAGCCAGAGAGGCGGGTCGGTCACCGGCGATGTGCGGTTTGGCACGGAGGTGCTGAGTCCGATGGTGCCGACAGGCGAGGCCGATTTTCTTGTTGTTTTGGAATCGACACAGGTGGATGCGCACCGCCATTTGCTCCGGCCCGGCGGGATTTTGCTTTCGCCTGAGATGATCGATCAGGACAAGCTCGCCAACAAGAAAGGGCTGAATGTGGCAATGCTCGGGGCGTTGAGTGTGCACCTGCCAATGCCAGAATCAGACTGGCACAAGGTGCTGGCAGAACAGTTCCCGCAGAAGTTCCACGAGTCCAACAAGCAAGCTTTTGCCGTCGGGCGCCAGGGTCAGCAAAAGAACCCTGGTTCCTGACGGTGCGACAACGAAAACCAGCTCAATAGCCATGAACAAGACAAAATCACCCCCGCCGATGCATCCGATCAGTGCGATGGATTTCTTGCCTCCGCAGCGGTTGCGTGAAGTGCAGTTTATGCGACTGAAGGCGATGGTCCAGCGCGCTTATGACCGCGTGCCGTTGTTCAGACAACGCATGGATGAGCGAAAGCTTACCCCGGCCGATCTGAAGACTTTGGATGATATCGTCAAGTTGCCTTTCACGACCAAAACGGATTTGCGCGACACATATCCGTTCGGTCTTTTTGCCAGTCCACTGTCCGAGGTGGCGCGTTTTCATGCCTCGAGCGGCACGACGGGCAAGCCAATCGTCGTGGCTTACACGAAAGAAGACCTTGACGATTGGACCCGGGCAATGATGCGCAGCTTTGCCGCATGCGGCGTCAGGAACGGCGACATTGTTCAAAACGCGTATGGGTACGGACTGTTCACCGGCGGTTTGGGTGCCCATTACGGAGCAGAGGGGATCGGCGCCAGCGTTATCCCGATTTCCGGAGGCAACACGGATCGCCAGATAATGATAATGAAAGATTTCGGTGTCACGGTGATCTGCTGCACACCGAGTTACTTTCTTCACATCATCGATCGCGCAACCGAACTTCAGGTTGACCTGAAGGAACTGCCATTGAGGATCGGGGTCTTTGGCGCGGAACCGTGGACGGAGAACATGCGGCAGCGGATCGAAGCTGAAAGTGGCATCAAGGCGTACGACATTTATGGGTTGTCGGAGATCGTTGGGCCTGGAGTCGCCATGGAATGCGAGCATCAGGCCGGACCGCATATTTTCGAGGACATGTTTTATCCGGAGATAATAGACCCGCAAACGTTGGAGGTATTACCGGACGGTGCCGAAGGCGAGTTGGTTTTGACGACGCTCTGCAAGCGTGCAATGCCAATGATCCGATACCGAACCCGGGACATCACCTCGCTTGATCCCGAGCCGTGCGAGTGTGGTCGCACGATACGCCGCATTCGCAGAATAGGCCGTCGCAGTGATGACATGCTTATTATACGCGGTGTGAATTTGTATCCGTCGCAGATCGAGGCCGCCATTTTGCGCGTCGAAGGCACGCTCCCACACTATCAAATCATAGTTGACCGCCAGAAAGACCTCGACGTGCTCGAAGTGCAGGTCGAGGTTACATCGGAAGTGTTCAGTGACACCGTGGGTGCCATTGAACAGCTCCAGCAACGGCTAAGCCGTTCGATCGAAGGTGTTACCGGTCTGCGGGCTGCTGTCCGACTCGTTGCGCCCAAGACATTGCAGCGCAGCGAAGGCAAAGCAAAACGCGTAATCGATAAACGGAAGCTTTAGTCATCAACTCAAACCTCACCAGCAGTTATGAAACTGAATCAAATCTCCGTTTTCCTTGAAAACCGGCCCGGAGCGTTGAGTGCCCCCTGCCGAATTCTCGCCGAAGCCGGCATCAACATCCAAACTTTTGCCCTTGCCGACACTCGCGAGTTCGGCATCTTGCGCCTGATGGTGCGCGATTGGCAAAAAGCCAAAGAGGTGCTCGAGAAGAACGGGTACGTGGTGAAGGTCACCGAGGTCCTCGCCTTGGCAGTGCCAGACAGGCCCGGCGGGTTGGCTGAGGTCCTCGAGGTGATCGAGCGCGCCAATGTGAACGTGGAATACACTTATGCGTTCACCGGAAAGCACAAGGGCCAGGGATTGCTCGTGTTCCGATTCAGCGATCCTGACGCCGCAGTGAAAGCGCTCATGGCAGGCAAGGTGAACGTCCTCAGCGCCGAAGAGATGGCCAACGAGGTCTGGAAATAGCCCCGCTTGATCGGTAGTTTGTGCCTCTCAGAGCTCCGCGCAGGGGGACCTTCGCGCTTCGAGGATCGTGTGTTCCGGACCAGTGAGTCCAAGTTGTGCGCCCTGACTGGGATTATCTCCGGGCTTTGGCCGATGACGAAGTGCGCGCCACGTTGAAACGGCTGCCGCTCGCACTTCGGCGTCAGGCCCGGTTGCTGCCGGTTGTCTGCGAGCCGCGTCCGAACGATCAGTTGATCGCAGACGGATACGAACCGGATTTGCTCGGTCTTTTCGTGGGTAACACTTTTGGCGACGAGGAGAGCGGGTGCGCGGATGTGCCACCACAGATTCTGCTTTTCTTGGAGAATCTATGGGAGTTTGCGGAAGGGGATGAACAGGTTTACCGGGATGAAGTTCGGACCACCTATTTGCACGAGCTTGGCCATTACCTTGGCCTGGACGAAATCGGGTTGGAGCAACGCGGCCTTGAGTGATGCAGAAACATCAGGAGCATAAAGATTTATGGCAGAAAAACATGGGGCAGAAAAATGAGGGGGTGTGGGTGTGCGGCGTAGAGGCAGACGGCGGGCTGTTATGCGACCATGTTTCTGCGATCCGTGTTTCTGCCGATTCTGATTCGCTATTGGCGGTTTTCTGGTTAAGGCAACGTGACTTGTGATTCAGACACTGGGGGGAGGGCGCGCGGAATGGCCGTAGGAACGGCGTTTTTCGAGAGGCCAGTACCCTGAATGTGGGTTTCTGACAAAGAAGTGAATTTCGTGCTTGATTTCTGTGTCCATTTAATTATATTACA
>JAAYVR010000049.1 GCA_012517065.1 Verrucomicrobiota bacterium
CCGCCTTTAGGCGGAACAGTTTCATGGAACCAAACATGAGCACTGTTCAGCGGACTGGCTGTGTTCCGCGTAAACGCGGGACTCTGGCAGCGATGGGTTGTCCACGCCTTGGGCGATGCCATGCTCACGGAGGTTCAGAGTCCCGCCTTTAGGCGGAACAGTTTCATGGAACCGAACATGAGCGCTGTTCAATGGACTGGCTGTGTTCCGCGTAAACGCGGAACTCTGAGCAGCGATGGGTTGGTCCACGCCTTGGGCGATGCCATGCCCACGGCGGTTCAGAGTCCCGCCTTTAGGCGGAACAGTTTCATTTGTTTGGGAGGTGTTCTGGCAGCGCCGCGTACAGTGGGGGGCTTGATCGCAGCACTTTTCCTTGCGACGGAGTCGCAGGGCATATTTCCCAGCCCGGCGTGACAGGCGAGACTCGTGGGCGCTGGAGCCTAGGCGCTGCCCGTGGGGCGACTTTGGTTCCGGCTACGCCGGGCTGGGAAATATGCAGGCAAAGTTTACGCGGGGAAGAGTGAATTGTGCTTGTGCGGCTTGGCGCACGCTGCGTTGGGGTGGCTGACGGGATTTGAACCCGCGACAGCCAGATCCACAATCTGGAGCTCTAACCAGTCTGAGCTACAGCCACCACGCTGGTGAAAAGCTACCAGAGGCGATTCAGTCCGTCAATGGAGAACCTTGTTGTGCCTCGGTCCTGAGCCGGAGCTGGCCACACGCTGCGTCAATGTCGGAGCCTTTCTCCTGCCGGAGCGTTGCAGTCACGCCCAGCGATTTGAGCGCCCGATGGAAAGCGCGCTGAGCGGTGGCGGATGGACGTCTCCATTGCAGGCCCTCAACCGGATTGTAAGGTATGAGGTTGATTTTGGCCCCAAGTCGGCGGGCGAACATGGCGAGAGGTTTGACCTGATCGGGACCGTCATTTACCCCTTCGATCAAGAGGTACTCGAAGGTGATCATCTTGCCCTTGCGATCCACATAGTACTTGCAAGCCGACATGAGGTCGCGCAATGGATACTTGCGGTTTACTGGCATCAGCTTGGATCTGACCTCGTCGGTCGCGGCGTGAAGCGAAATCGCCAGTCTGACCTGGAATTTCTCGTCCGCAAGCCGACGGATCTGGGGGGCCAAACCTGCGGTCGAGATTGTTATTCTGCGAGCGCCAATGCCCGTTGCCCACGGCGCGTTGAGAATGTGCAATGCCTTCAACAGGTTTTCGTAGTTTGCCAATGGCTCGCCCATGCCCATGACAACAATGTTATCGACCAAACGTGTTCCCTGTTGAAATGTTGGTGCAGACAGAGCGTCCCCTGCGAGTCCGGCCTCGGGATCGCCCGTTTCGTCCCCCGCAATTCTTGAAACGGGACCGGCCGACGCTGGCGTTTTACAAGTCGCCCTGTACCACCTTTCGACGGCCAGAACCTGTTCCACGATTTCTTCCGTGGCAAGGTCACGCTTCCAACCTCGCAAACCGCTTGCACAAAACGCGCATCGGTACGCACAGCCGACCTGGGTGGAAACACAGAGAGTTGTGCGATCGCTTCCTCCGCCGTAGAGCGCAGGGTTTGCTGGAATTAGGACACTCTCGATCATGTTGCCGTCGTGCAAACGCCATAGAAACTTGCGCGTTCCGTCCGCGGCTTCCTTGAGAGTGACAAGCTCGAGACAATTGAGGGTGTATTCATTTGCCAGCCTGTCCCGCAACGCCCGGGGCAAATTCGTCATCAAACCCCAATCGCACGCGAGTTGGCGATAGAGCCATCCCACAAGTTGGGCCGCACGATAGGCGGGTTGCCCCCAAACTCGAAACGTTTTCTCGATTTGATCGAGGGTTAGCGACTTGATGTCGCTTTTCACAACACGAAAACGGAGTTACGAAGCGGCTTGTTTGTCAGTTGCGGCCTCAGCGGCATTTTGCGCCGGCGATGTCACCGTGTCGCCTCCGAGGTAGTAGCGTGTTGTGTATTCTATTGCCATGCGCCATGTGTTGAACCTTGGCGGCACGGTCGCCATGGCCCGGCGAACCTTCTGAATCCATGCGCGTGGCACGCCATTGGGGGCGCGCTGGAAGAAACAAGGAATCACCTCGTCCGCAAGCACCCGGTAAAGGTTCTCGCTGTCCAGTCGATCCTGTTCTTCGACACTGTCCGGCTGGGAATCGTTGCCGATGGCGAATCCATTTGTTCCGTCGTAGGCTTCGCGCCACCAACCGTCGAGAATGCTGAGGTTGAGGGCAACGTTCCACGGTGTTTTCATGCCGCTTGTGCCGCTGGCCTCGAGGGGGCGACGCGGATTGTTGAGCCACAAGTCGCATCCGGAAACCATCTGGCGTGCGACGTGGATATCGTAGTTTTCGATGAACACCACCTTGCCCTTCAATTCGGGGGACCTCGAGAGGTTTATGATCTCCTGAATGATTCTCTTGCCGGGTTCGTCGCGTGGATGAGCTTTCCCGGCGAAAATGAACTGAACGGGTCTGTGCTTGTCTTTGATCAACTCGACAAGGCGATCCAGTTTTTGGAACACGAGCGTTGCGCGCTTGTAAACCGCAAATCTGCGGCCGAATCCGATCGTGAGAGCGTCCGGATTGAGGAGTGCGTCAAACGCTATGAAATCGCTTCGTGTGAGGCGCTCGCACTGGAGGAGCAAGCGGCGGCGAGTGAACTCGATCAGTTCCCGACGCAGCTTGTAACGCAGCGCCCAGAGTTCCTCGTCAGAAACAAACTGCGGGTCCAGCATTTTCTGCCAAAACGCAGGGTCATGAACGTCCTTTTCCCAGCCCTGCCCGAGCTTCCGTGTCCAGAAACTACGCACGGGCCCTTTCATCCAACCGAGAATGTGTACGCCGTTGCTTACGTGGCCGATCGGGACTTCGTCCTCGGTCTTGGATGGGTAGAGCTGCTTCAGCATTTTGCGTGTTACTCTTGCATGAAGTTCGCTCACGGCGTTGGTGGCACGGCTGCCTCTAACAGCAAGAGCTGTCATGTTGAATGGCGCGTGTTCGTCGTCGGGATTAACTCTGCCGAGCCTGAAAATGGTTTCACGTGGCACGCGGAACTCGCGGAAAAACCGATGCAAAGCCAGCTCCATGACGTCGCGCGTGAACTTGTCGTGGCCGGCTTCGACCGGCGTATGGGTTGTGAAAACACATTCGTTGCGCGTTTGCTCCAATGCAGCCTCGAAGGAGAGCCCTTCGGCCATTTTCTCTCGGACCAATTCCAGAATCAGGAATGCTGCGTGTCCTTCGTTAAGGTGATAGACGGAAGGTTTGATTCCCATGGCCCTCAGCAAACGCACTCCGCCAACCCCAAGCAACAGTTCCTGCATTATTCGGGTTGTGCTGTCACCGCCATACACATGCAGGGTGAGGTCCCTGAACATGGGTTCGTTATCCGGAACATTGCTGTCCAGAAGATAAACGGGAACGCGTCCAACGTTGACGCGCCATGCCTTGAAGCTGACCTCGGTTGCTGCGACTCCCACGGTGCAAATCAGCGGCTCACCGTGCCCATTCAGGACAGGTTCCATCGGCAGGTTCCGCGGCTCGAGCAGAGTGTAGTATTCGGCCTGCCACCCGTCGGGGTTGATCGACTGCATGAAATAGCCTTCTCGATAAAAGAGGCTGATTCCAACGAACCCGAGCCCGAGGTCGCTGGCGGATTTTGCATGGTCGCCGGCCAGAACACCCAGCCCGCCTGCAGCAATTGGCAGTGTCTCATGAAAGCCAAACTCCGCGCTAAAGTACGCAATCGGCCGGTCCAAAAACTGGGGCGCGTTTTTTTGTCCCCATGTGTCTTCGCATGTCATGTACTCGTCGAACCGGCGCAGCACATCCTGCACCTGCTGGGCAAAGGCGCGGTCCTGTAACCGAATGCGCAGCTCATGGTCGGATACCTCATGAAGAACGGCGACTGCGTTATGATAAAGGTTGCGCCAGCCGCGTTCTGAAAGTTCCCTGAAAACCTCTTGGGCAGCATGGTCCCAGGTCCACCAAAGGTTCCTAGCCAGTCGATTCAGCCCAAGAGCCATTCTCGTTATTTCATCGGAAGCAAATGGTCCGCGATTCATTTTTTTACACTATCACGCTGATTCAATTCAGCGACAAAGTTGTTTAAGCGGGTTGAACGTACGTGGAGGTTGCATTGTTCGCAACTCAATTTCCAATTCCAGCCAAAACCCCAGGAGAACTGGACCTTTTCAACTGTGACAGAATCTCATCCGCCCGGGCGCGCGCAGCTTCCATTTTAGTGTATCGGATTTCGCGGTAGCCAGAGACCATCGAAGGCAATTCCATGAGCCGCACATAGGCACGATATGCATCGTCGTTTTCTGATGCGTCCTTGAACCCGGGCAGAAGGCTCAAATACCAATCGCGAAACTCACGTTCACGCCTGTGCCAGTCCGGAAGCAGCCGCCTGAGCCAACGCATGCGCTTGAACAGGTTCAACATCCAGTCCCGGGTTTTCATGTCCCATGCGACATCGCGCCCAAGCAGCGTGAACTGGGGTCGATTGAAATGCCTGTATATGATGCGGTCGCCTCGCGCCGCATCCACATTGAAACGGACGCGGTCGCGGCGGTGTTTCTCCTCGGAAGTCAACAAGTGCGCCACGTACAATTCGTCCTTGATAAGCATAACCTTGTGAAGATTCCAGATGACCGCTCTTGTTGCCGCGAATCCGTGCCTTGGTGAATCGCACTCGTGTATCTTGCGAACCCAATCCACATATTGCTTTGCATATTCAACCCCATCGAACTGCACGAGGTCGTAGGCCCGCCGCGCAAAGTGTGCCAGCAAATCATTGCTCACCTGCAAATGTTCAGATGCTCTTTCGACCATCTGCCTGTACGCCGTGGCAAGCTCGGCGCCATGCATGCGGCTTCTTGCCAGCAGCCCGACAGCGTCGTCGAGGACAGATTCGTAGTTGCTCGGCTCTCGATATATGCCGGCTGCTGTTTCGACCGACTCCATGTCCCGGGCCATGTGACGGCCCAGAGTGAAAGCCTTGAGATTCGCCGGCCCGCTGGCGCCCATCCCGGCTTGGATCGCCCATTCAAGGCTTTGCAGGCTCAGTGGCAGCAGACCTCGCTGATATGCAATGCCGAGCATCATGATGTTTGCGAACAATTTGGTGCCGAAAAAGCGCTCGGAAATCTCAGACACATCGACGCTGTAGTACTGGTCTGTCCGTGTATTCTCTCTGAGGACTTCTTCGAGTTTTGCAACGTCGAAATCGTCCTTTCCCAACAAAGTGAGTATTGTGGGTGTTTTGTGAGTATTGATGATTGCCGCGGTTCTGTGACGGCTTCCGATGCGCTGATTGGTTGCCGGGTCAATTGCCCTTGCTGCCTCCAGAATGTCCACGCCAAGCAGCAGGTCCGCCTTACCGTAAGGTATCAAGTTGGACGTGCGACGTGCGTCCTGCGAGGAGAATATGACCATCGAGTACACACCGCCATTGCGAATTGCCAGACCTTTCTTGTCACAAAACCGGACCGAGTAACCTTCCTTGTGGCCTGCCAAAACAAGGATTGCGGTTGCTGTGCCAATACCCATTCCACCCACGCCCGCGAGGTAGCCGTTCCACGTGCCTGTTAGCCGGCGGAACAACGGCTCGTCAAGCCGTGCGTGATCCAGCTTGTCGAACGGCTCCGGCGGTTTCTGGCTGCGCCTGATTTCCACTTCCTCGAATGAAGGGCAGGCTTTGACACGCGGACCAGCACCGTCCAAAGCAACCGTGAACCTGACACACGCGCCGTCCGAGACACACCATGACATGTCGGTCTGCACCTTCTGTCCGTACGGGGTCTCGACAAGTGTCAACCCGGGGCACCCGGTTGCGCGCGTGCACTCGAGGCAGTTCTCGCATACTTCCGGTGTGATGTTGATGAAACGCTTGCGCGGCAGGAAACCGCGCTCTCTTAGAATCCGGCGTTCCTCAGTTGCGGCGCGCCGATGGAACGTAATGCCGCATTCCTTGTCGGCAACGACGACTTTAACGCCGTCCTTCAATATGGTTTGTTCAAGGATTCGCCGGTAGTGTTCACGGTCGGCAGGGTTGATTCTCACCACGGTCGCGGACGAACCAGCCTGTTGAACCATGCTGGCCACGATGGCGTCTATGCTCTGGGCCAGCGTTTTCTCCCCCATCAAACCTTCTTCAAGGCCCGGAGTCGGTTGGTGCCCGGTCATCGCGGTCGTGTGGTTGTCCAAAATTATGTAAGTGATGTCCTGTCCGTTCTTGATCGAGTTGGATATGGCGATCTGCCCGCTGTGGAAAAAGGTGGAATCGCCCATGAACACGATTTGCTTGTTCTTGATGAAAGGGTCAATGCCAGCTCCGGTGCCGCCCCCGAGCCCCATACCACTGTAATTGTGCATGAGATCTTTGGTCGGCTCGAACATCAGCATCGTGTAACAGCCAGTGTCGCCGTGGCACACCAGATCGACAGGCCCCACGCCATGGACCTTTTCCATGTACTGTTTGTCGCGGAACTGTTTCTTGATCTCCAGCAGCACGCTTGCCGAATCGCGGTGTGGGCAACCGGGACAGAACGTCGGTGTCCGCGGCGCAACAATCGCCGAAATCGATTTCACTTCCCTGATAACTGCCAGTTCGCGCTCGATGGCGCCCAGGTCCACGCGCCCTTGAAGCGCGCGGTGCTGCAGAAACATCCGCCCAAGCCTGCCAATCAACTTGCTCGGATTAAGCCCGCGTGCGGATGGGATGCCATCAAGCCCGAACGGGAATTTCTTGCCCCATACACTGCACTGAATTTCCTCAGACTGCCCGTTGTTCCCCTGCCGTGCGCGAGTGATAATTTCGACTATCTGCTCTTCGATGAATCCGCGTCTTTCTTCAATGACAAACAAATCCGAAAGCCCCGACGCAAAGCGCAAGATCAGCGCGGCATCCAGCGGATAGGTTATGCCGAGCTTGAGGATTGGCAAGACGCCGTCCAGCCCCATTTCTGCCAGTGCATGGCGAAGGTAACAGTATGCTTGTGCCGAAGTGACGAAACCCAGCTTTGATATCGCGCGCTGACCGTCAGTTGGCATTTCGACGCGGTTGATCCCGAGCCGACTTGCAGCGGCCCATAAACGGGCAAATCGATCCGGCAGCTCCTGCTCCTGCCGCCACGTGCGCGGAGGCAAAAGAACCCTGTGTTCAAAATCGATTTCCGATGTATCCAGCGTTACACGCGCTTGTGTGTTGACCGCCGGATAATGATTTGGCCTGACGTTGACCGATCCCCCGCCGTCTGCCTGGTTGGTTGTGACAAGGTAGCCGATGTAGAGGCGGCTTTCGCGCGACAGTTTGAATCCCAGGTCGATCCAGTCTTTGAGTTCCTGAGGGTCACTGGGTTCAAGCACAGGCATCATCAGGTGCTTGCAAAGATAGCGGGAATCCGCAGGAACCTGGGTTGAATCGCTCCACGGATCATCGCCCACAACAATCACCGCCCCGCCTGCCGGGTGTGCGCCTGCCAAGTTGCCAAGAGCCAGCGCATCTGCGGCCACATGCAATCCCACGCTTTTCTGCACTGAAATGGCACGCAGACCCAGCATCTGGGAGCCGTTGACCATGGCAGCGGCAAGAGCCTCGTTGTTGGCCATCGTCGCCCGAATCCCATGAGCCATCAGAAGCTCCCGCAGCTCGGATGCCGTATCGAAGAAACCAGACACAGGCGAACCCGGGTAGCCGGTCCACAAATGCGTTCCACCCTCGGTTTCCAAACAGCCCTTGACCAGGAGCTCGTTACCTGTAAATACTTCTACACCAACAGATTTTGTGAAACGCTGGTCGATTTTCACTGCTGCGTATTCTCAATCCTGACCGGCCCGTTGGCAAGCGTTGACTTGCAGGGCCGAACAAGTTGATTCTTCTCGCACATGAGGCTTGGCGCTCACATGCCGACTGCTGGAGGCGTTTGGAAGGCGCTCGAACACGGACGGCGTCTCGGATGCGAGGCAATTCAGTTGTTCGTGAAGAACAACATGCAATGGCGCGGCAGAACACCGTCGAGCGATGATGTTCAGCGATTTGCGATTTGCAGAAGCGAGTTGCCCCTTGTCCCGGTTTTTGGGCACACAGGGTACTTGATAAACCTTGCCGCGCCCAGCTCGCCAAACCGCGATCGCTCGATTCAATCGCTCATCCACGAAATCGAGATTGCGACTGAACTTGGCATTCCGTTCTTGGTAATGCACCCGGGCGCGCACCTTGGCGCCGGCGAGCCTGCCGGTATTCAAAACGTCATCGGCGCATTGACCGAAGTTCTGTCAGCAACCAGGCTGTCCCCGGTCAGAATCGCCCTCGAAAACACAGCCGGCCAGGGCACCGCCATTGGCTCCTCGATCAAGCAGCTTGTTGCCATTTTCGATGGCGTTGGGAATCCTTCGCGGATGGGGTTTTGCCTAGATACAGCACATTTTTTCGCCGCAGGATATGACATCCGACAGAAAAAAGCGTGGCAAGCCATTGTTGCCGAGGTGCAGAAGTGCGTCGGACTCGAGTATGTTCTGGCCTGTCACTTGAATGATTCGAAGTCCGAGCTCGGTTCTCGGGTTGACAGGCACGCCGGAATCGGGCAGGGCAAGATCGGCCGCGATGCTTTCCGCCATATCGTCAACGAACCTGCGTTTCGTGATTTGCCGGCGTGCATCGAAACGCCGAAATCGCCAGACCTTCACGAGGACATCGAGAATCTTGCGATCCTGCGTTCGCTGAGATCGCGGCGCGCAATCCCAACCGCACCAGAACGATGCGCGTTGCCAATGCCCGTTGCCAAAGAAAAAAGCTGACTTCAATTGAATGCAACATGACAAATCAGACTGACTTCCACATGACCCCGGATCAGTTCCGGTACTGGGGCAAAAAGATTGTCGATTGGATCGCCGATTACCACGAACGCGTCGAGCAGTTCCCCGTCCTGTCCACGGTCAAGCCAGGACAAATTCGTGCGGCTCTCCCCGCTCACCCGCCCGAGCACGGCGAAGACTTCGGGCAAATCCTGCAAGACGTCGAGCGAGTCGTTTTGCCCGGCATCACACACTGGCAATCGCCCAACTTCTTCGCGTTTTTCCCAGCCAATGTCTCCGGGCCGGCGATCCTCGGCGAATTGCTTTCGGCCGGGCTCGGTGTTCAAGGCATGCTTTGGGCCACCAGCCCGGCTTGTACTGAGCTGGAAACCCACGTACTTGACTGGGTCGTCGAGATGCTCGAATTGCCAGACAAGTTCAAGTCAACGGGCCCCGGTGGCGGCGTCATCCAAGACAGCGCGTCGAGCGCGGCGCTCTGTGCGTTGTTGGCGGCTCGCGAGCGCATCAGCGGTTTCAAATGCACCCGCGCAGGTTTGACAGGCGGATTGGTCGCTTATGCGTCCAGCCAAGCGCACTCATCAATCGAAAAAGCTGTCGGAATCGCCGGACTCGGCCGCGACAACCTGCGAATCATTGATGTGGACGACAAATACGCCATGCGCCCGGAAGCGCTGGCCGACGCAATCCGGCGCGACAAGGCATCCGGTCTTACTCCGTGCTTCGTGTGCGCCACCGTCGGCACGACCTCGTCCAATGCGATCGATCCCTTGCCTGAGGTTGGCCGGATTTGCCGTGACGCCAACCTCTGGCTGCACGTGGACGGCGCAATGGCCGGCACTGCTGCCGTCTGTCCTGAATACCGCTGGATACATGCCGGACTCGAGTTTGCGGACAGTTACTGCTTCAACCCGCACAAATGGATGTTCACCAACTTCGATTGCGACTGCTTTTTCGTCGCGGATCGAACTACCCTCATTCGGGCGTTGACCATTATGCCGGAGTATCTGCGCAATCCGGCTTCGTTATCGGGCGCGGTGACGGATTACCGCGACTGGCAAGTGCCACTGGGGCGCAGGTTTCGCGCGCTGAAACTCTGGTTTGTCATCAGGCATTACGGTGTCGATGGCCTTCGTCATCATGTGCGCAATCATATCCAATGGGCGAGCGAGTTTGCACAGTGGGTGCGGTCGGACCCGGACTTCGAGCTGGTCGTTCCGCCGCCGCTTAACCTTGTTTGTTTTCGGCACCGAGCAGGTGATGAATTCAATCAGCGCCTTCTGCAGGCCATCAACGAGACCGGGCGTGTGTATCTGACACACACGCGGCTGTCGGATCGGTACACCCTGCGATTCTGCGTTGGGCAAACGCATACCCAACGCCATCACGTCGAACGCGCATGGCACTTGATACGTGAAACCGCAAGCGCCTTGCACATGAACGCTTAGGCCGCATATTTCCCAGCCAGGCGCAGCCGGAACCAAATTCGCCTGAAGAGCAACGCCCCCGCCTCTTGCACCACCCGGACCTTCAGCCACGCCGGACTGGGAAACATGCCCTGCCACTCCGTCGCAAGGAAGAGCGCGCTGATCCCAATGGTATCTCACGCGCTGCCGCCGATGCAGTGGGCGTTGGCAGCCACGAAGCGCTTGGAGTGCGGCAGCTTGCTGCCGCTTTGTTTCTATGCACAAACAACGTGCCTGGAACCAGATCGGCATGACGCCGAAAACAACGTGTCTGTCCCCATATCGGCATCCGAGGGGTTCCTCCACAGACTTCGGCAGCCGCCGATTGGAACAAGGGACAGTTCGCGGGCCACGCCGCAATCATGGCGCAAAACCCAAACTACGAGCCTGTCACCTTATCCGACTCGCTCGCATAGGCCGTACCACCGTGACCGCATTACTGACTGCAAGAGAAGCAGATACAGAGATAGAGACCAAACTCGCAGCCTGAAAGTCTTCGCGAATATGAAGGACTTCTCAATATCCTGATATACGCTGATCAGGCTGCGAAACGGGTGTCTCGAGCAAATCAAGGAATATGCGGGCCGCTGAAATCTCACCGGAATGACATTTTGGCCATGCCCATCCGCCGCCGAGATTTGCAGGTTCGAGCGATTTGTCTGTCAGATTCGGCATGAACGATCTGTCTGCCGCGGACACGCAAAACGCCCTCGTACTTTATGGATTCTCCTGCTCGATGCGGCAGTTTTGCAGGAGGACTTCGAGATAGGCGAGGTCTGTCGGCGTGGTTAACTTCGGGTTTGGCCGTTTGCTCTCAACCAGGCGCACCGCCTGTCCAATCAAAGCGCAGGCCGCAGTGTCATCGGTAACCGTCAACCCTTGTCTGCGCACTTCGCTCAAAGCCCGCCGAATCACTTCGACTCTGAAAGTCTGCGGGGTTTGGACCGTCCAAAACCTCGATCGGTCGAGGTGCTCGGCAATCCACACACCGTCCTCTGAGAGCTTCACGGTATCGACCATTCTCTGCGCCGCCACGGCAGCGCCACATGCGCGCGCAGCTTCAACAGTGTCACCGATCAGCTCGACGTCCACGGCGGCCCTGGCGCCGTCGTGAATTGCGACGATTTCACAGCTCGGATCAAGAGCTTCAATGCCATTCCAGACCGAGTCCTGTCGTTCGCGTCCTCCGATGACCGTTCTGTAAGGTTTCCGGAAACCACAATGCGTTGCGAGCTCGGCGAATCGCTGCTGTGCACCCTCGCGCACAACCAACACGATGGAATCAATGCAACCGGCGCGTTCGAAACGATCCCACGTGTGCGCGATCAACGGGCGCCCTGCCACCGGCAGGAACAGCTTGTCCGCGCCGGGATTGCCCATGCGTTTTCCGAGCCCGGCAGCGACTATGACGGCCTGTACCATGCGCCCGAGTTTGGACGAGCTGCCTTGCGCTGACAAGAGTTCCTGCGCCTTGCGGTTCACATACCAAGGCCGGTCTGTCGTTCACGCTTCGAACAGGGCCAGACAAAGCCGCCGTTTCGAGTTGATGGAAATGATTGTTCAACCACATGATTTGCTCAAATGAATGCCATTGGACGTCGTCGGTTTTTGCGGGATGGATTGGTCTTTTGCGGAGGCGCGTTGTGTGGCGGGCCACTTTCAACGCACTTGCTCGGTGCAAACGAGCGCGTGCTGCTCGGTGTCATGGGAACAAATGGACGTGGCACAGCCCTTGCCCGGAGTTTTGTGTCTTTGGGCGACGTGGAAATCGCCGCTGTGTGCGACGTTGACGACCGCGCCGCTGCCAAAGGCGTCCAGGCCGTCGCCTCAAAGCAACCTCGTCCGCCAAAGGTCTTCAAAGATTTCAGAAAAATGCTCGAAGAACGGGACATCGACGGCGTGGTGATTGCCACCCCCGATCACTGGCATGCGACCGCGACCGTTCTTGCTTGTGCGGCCGGCAAAGACGTCTATGTCGAAAAGCCCGTTTCCCACAACCCACGCGAAGGAGAGCTCATGATCGCAGCGGCCAGCAAATACTCCCGCATTGTTCAGGTCGGCACGCAGCGACGGAGCATGCCACAGATCATCGAAGCAATGCGCAAGGTCAGAGAGGGCGCAATTGGAAAAGTGCATTTTGCCCGCGGCTGGTACACGAACAGGCGCGGTTCAATCGGCCACGGTAAGACCGTTCCAGTGCCGAACTGGCTTGATTGGTCTTTGTGGCAAGGGCCGGCTCCGGAAAAGCCGTATCGGGACAACATTGTCCATTACAATTGGCATTGGTTCTGGCATTGGGGAACCGGTGAGCTTGGAAACAATGGCATCCACGGGCTCGATCTTTGCCGTTGGGCGCTCAATGTGGCTGTTCCCACAACCGTCGCCGCCGGCGGCAAACGTTACTATTTCGCAGATGATCAGGAAACACCTGACACCCAGGTTGTCTATTACGATTTCGGGCATTGCGCCATCGCATGGGAAAGCCGCAGTTGCCAGGGGCACGGTTACGAAGGCTCGATGTTTGGCGCTGCATTTTACGGAGATGCCGGGACACTTGTCACAGACGGCAGCGGGTACACGGTTTACGATTCCTCCGACAAGGACGTCGAGCGCGTCACAGGCTCAGGCGGCGACGAATTGCACCTGAAAAACTTCGCCCAGTGCATCAAATCGCGCCAACGCCCGAATGCCGATATCCAGGAGGGACACCTGAGCACACTTCTTTGTCACCTCGGCAACATCGCATGGCGCGTCGGCAGAACGCTGCGCCTCGACAGCCGAACCGGAAAAATCACCGGTGACCGCGCAGCCATGCAATTGTGGTCGCGCACGTACCGCCATGGTTGGGAACTGCGGGTGTGATCTGAGGATTTCTCGCGTGACCGGGCAGTTGGTCAATGGCATTTTCCGGACATGACAACGTCTGAGGCTGTTGCGCTGTTGGAACGGTATCGGGCAGGTGAAATCACCGCCGACGAGGTGTTGCGCGTGTTTCGCGTCGCACCATACGTCGATCTGGGTTTTGCACGCGTTGATACGCATCGGGCGTTGAGGAAAGGTTTTCCGGAAGTTGTGTTTGGCGCGGGCAAAACTCCGGAGCAAGTTGTGGCAATCGCGCGCCGGATTTGGAAAAACAGCGGGCGAGTGCTGGTCACACGAGTGACTGCTTCTCACGCGCGTGCAATGCGCAAGGCGTTCAAACGGGCCGTGCACCACGAGATTGCACGGTGCATTGTGGTCGAGCGCGAGCCATTGCCCAAGCTGGAGGGGACGATTGCAGTTCTTTGCGCAGGCACAAGCGATCTTCCTGTTGCTGAAGAGGCCGCTGTTACCGCGGAAGTGATGGGCAACCGCGTCGAGCGCATTTACGACGTTGGCGTTGCCGGTCTCCACAGGCTCCTCAGCCATTTGGACGTCATCACCAAAGCCAATGTTGTCATTGCTGTGGCCGGGATGGAAGGCGCACTGCCGAGTGTCGTCGCAGGGCTTGTGTCCCGGCCGGTCATTGCCGTGCCCACCAGCGTTGGCTACGGCGCCAGTCTCGGAGGGCTTGCTGCCCTCCTGACGATGCTCAACAGTTGTGCCAGCGGCGTCACGGTGGTGAACATTGACAACGGATTCGGCGCAGGGTACGCAGCCAGCCAGATCAACGCTCTTGCTGCAGTGACAAAATGAAAACGCTTTACCTTGACCTGTGCAGCGGAATCAGCGGCGACATGTTCCTCGGCGCGATGCTGGATTTGGGCGTGGATATCGCCGAACTCGAACGGCAACTGCGCGCATTACACGTCAGCGGCTGGCACCTCCACGTCGCCCGAGGAATCAAACAGGGCATCACCGGGTCAAAGTTTGAAGTGCACATTGCCGAGCCTGCCACTGCAAATCACGACCACCCCCACAACCAACTCGTCGATGCTCCCAGCAACACGGCCCACCATCACGCCTCCGCCGACCAGCATCATGATCACGCGCATCCACCGACACCTCATCCGCACCGAAATGCCCGAGAAATCCGCGAGCTCATATCTTCCAGCCCGTGTTCGAGCTGGGTCAAACAACGAAGCATATCAGTGTTTCGGCGTCTTGCCGAAGCCGAGGGCAAAATACACGGCCAACAACCGGACCAAGTGCATTTCCACGAGGTCGGCGCAATCGATTCAATAATCGACATCGTTGGTGCCTGTGTTGCCCTCGAGCTGCTCGGACATCCACGCGTGCTGGCCTCACATGCAACGGATGGTTCGGGCTGGGTCCAGTGCGCCCATGGCAAATACCCAGTGCCGGTGCCAGCTACAATCGAAATTCTGGCTTCCCGCGGCATTCCCCTTGCGCAGTGCGACGAACCACACGAGCTTATCACGCCCACAGGCGCCGCTTTGCTAGCAGAGTTTGTTGAGTCGTTCGGCCCGATCCCCCCAATGCGCGTTCATCGCGTCGGATACGGGCTCGGGACGCGCGATCTAGCCGCCAGACCAAATGTGCTGCGCGCCCTTCTCGGTGAAATCGGGGCCGGAAACGAACAGCCCGAGCGCGACTGGGAAACAGACACCGTTGCCGTGCTCGAATCCAACATCGACGATGCGACGCCAGAAATGCTCGCGTATTTCGCAGATCAGATGTTCGCCGCGGGCGCGCTCGATGTTTTCTTCGCCCCGATCCAAATGAAAAAGGGCCGGCCCGGCGTCATCCTCGGACTGATTTGCCCCGCCAACGAGGCCGATCTCTTTGCTGAACGGATTCTACGCGGAACCAGCGCGTTTGGTGTTCGGAAGACTTTGTGCGAACGACGCAAGCTTCGCCGCGAGTTTCGGACTGTCTCAACTCAATTCGGCGATATAACAGTCAAGATCGGCCTGCTGAACGGACAGGTGATTCGCATCGCGCCTGAATACGAGCCATGCCGCGAAGCCGCGATGCGGTGCGGCGTGCCCATATCAGAGGTGTACCATGCGGCCCTCCAAGGAACTGCTCTCATGAAACCGCCGATCACGTAGGCCGTGGGCCCCACCACTTCGCGCCCCCGCGCAACGTGAACGCACCTTGAATCCCAGCACCGTTGTCCTCGGGATTGTCCCGGCATCTGGAGCGCAATGGTGACACACTAACCCGATATTGCCCCCGCTTTGTTAGGACGCCTCGCCAACACCCTTTGTGATTCAGACACTGGGGGGAGGGCGCACGGAATGGCCGTAGGAACGGCGTTTTTCGAGAGGCCAGTGCCCTGAATGTGGGTTTCTGACAAAGAAGTGAATTTCGTGCTTGATTTCTGTGTCTATATAATTATATTACACACAGACATGAGCGAACGCATCTCCAGAATCCGCCAGCAGCTCTGGCGCCTTTACCGCGCAATCGCTCAAACACTTCGCCTCCTCCAAACCGGCGCCCCCATGGTCCAGGGTTCCCTTTACCTGATGC
>JAAYVR010000050.1 GCA_012517065.1 Verrucomicrobiota bacterium
GGTGAGGAGGGCAGTGGGACCGGCGTTCATGCCGGCTGAATAGGCGTTGTCGCGTCACATCTGAAGTTTCCGGGGACTGTTTTGAGGGGTTGGTGAGGGTTTGGCGGTGGCTGAACAAATAGAGTGACAGACACGATATTGCGGCGGCCGGGTTGGCCCGGGCTGGGCGGGCATTGTGGCGTCATGAGTGGAGTTTACGATGATGGGCGAGTGCAGTTGGTGGGGGTTGCCGCGGGCGGGACAAATAGAGTGACAGACACGATATTTGGCGGGCGCGAACGATCCGCATGGCAGCCGGAAGAGAAAGCAATTTCAGGCTGTCGGGTTTTGTACGTGTTAGCCCGCATATTTCATACCCTGAGCAGTCTGCGAAACGGGTGTCTTCAAGCAACCAAGGAATATGCGGGTCCCGGAAACCTCACCGGCGTAAAGGCACGGGCGAATCCGAGAGGGTGACCAGTGAGATTTCCGGGCTAGAAAGCTTGTCCGATTCGAGGATACGCTCTACCCGGAAACCAAGATAGGGCCGGGGCACGTGCCGGTCAGACTTCGACCCCCTGCGGGCGTGACAACGTAAGTGTTCTCAGTCCCGACCATGCCGATATTGGGCACGCCCCGCTTCGGTTCGATTGCCAACACCATTCCTTCGGCCAGTGGCTCGTCAAAACCCTCAGCAAGGACCGGCGATTCGTCAACCTGCAGACCTACACCGTGCCCCAAGAAACGCGCGCGCCGGTTTTCGAATCCCATGAAGTGCGTGAGGAACTCCGAATCCAAACTTTCCATCACCGCGCCGTAAATCTGCGAGGGAATTGCACCCGGTTTCAGCATCGTTGCAAGATGACGTTGAATCTCCACGCAACGTTGATGCAAGGCAACCGCTTCATCTGGCAACGGCTGGCCATATGCGTAAATCATTGTCTTGTCCGTCGTGTACCCGTCCACACTGCAGCCCACGTCGGCAAAAACAAGGTCACCTTTCCTGAGCTTGCGATCGCGGCTTCCGAGTATTGGTGCGGCAGCTCCCATCCCACGGCATCCACCGGGTCCGTCGAAGCTTGTCGGATAAAGAGAGTTCTCACCGAATCCCAATTGCCCCACAACAATCTCTACATTGAACATGTTGAACCGGACGGTTCCCTGATGTCCCTCCCTGACAAGCAAAGAAAACAGATCGCAGGCAAATTCAGCCTCGCTGATTCCTTCTCGGAACAAGCCCGGCGCCAATTCTTCCAGAACACGGCGATGAATTGCGCCAGATCGTTCCATAATGGCAAGCTCGTAGGGACTCTTGACAGCCCGCGTTTTTGCTATTTGCGCATCCAACGACGCCAGTTTATCGTAGGGGAAATACATTCGAAAGCGATCCGCCAGTCCGAACGGCACTATGCTGGTTTCGAGATGAATCGTGTGCCGAGCAAACGCGCCTTGCATCGTTTGAGCTGCGTCGCGGAAGCTTCTCATCGGCCGAATATCTGGGAACGTTGATTCCGCGCAGGCGCGTTCAAAGCTCCTGCGCACCCAAAAGACAGGATCGCTCTCCCGCGGAACCAGCAGCAATCCGTCTTGCATTGTGCCCGTGAAATAAAACTGATTCACCCGCCCGAAGAATGCGGCCAATTCCCACTCGGGCATTTCCGCATCCATTAGCGCGCGAAACCGTCGCATTCGATCATCCAACTCCTCGCGTGGAACCAATGCTGTCATGTTGTTGCCGATTCTATTCGGCATGCGGTCCGGAGGCAAAGCAACATCGCATTCGGCCACCATCTCGGTTGTCGTGGGACGGCTCGTTTGGCGAGTGCGCTCTGTTTAAGAGTGTTCGACGTGCACCGCAAAACTTTCAACTGGGTGAGATGAAATGTTGCGCGAATAGAGTGCCAGGCTCGAAGTATAAAACGCCGTCGCCCCGGTTTTTCTGTGGCGATGCGGAACAGCTTGATTGCTGTCCACGTGTCAGATTTTCATAGACGGAAATGCGAGCGGTCATTCAGCGAGTTTCAGAAGCGTCGGTGTCGATTGGCGGTGAGCAACGCGCCGCCATTGGCCGAGGGTTGCTTGTGTTGATTGGCATCGAGGAGGGCGACGGCGACGAGGACATCAACTGGTTGAGCGGTAAAATTGCGAGGCTGCGAGTTTTTTCCGATGACCAGGGGCTGATGAACAGGTCGGCCCAAGAGATTGGAGGGAGCATTCTGGTTGTGAGTCAGTTCACACTTCTCGCAAGCACGCACAAAGGAAATCGTCCCTCATTCACAAGAGCAGCGCGGCCTGAAACAGCGGTTCCGCTCTACGAACGATTTGTGAAACGGCTCGAGGCTGAGCTTGGGAAACCTGTGGCGACCGGCGAATTTGGGCCGATGATGCAGGTATCGCTGGTGAACGATGGACCTGTTACAATTCTGATTGACACTCGGCTCCGGGAATAATGCCGCGCAGAAAAGAAAAAAGGCCGGACTATTGGTCCGGCCGGTAGTTTTGGCGACAACCTACTCTCGCGCAAGCTATACATGCACTACCATCGGCAATGCGGCGTTTGACGTCCGAGTTCGGGATGGGATCGGGTCGGGCCACCGCTTCATGGTCACCAAAAAATCTTTCAATGAACCGCACAGGCGCGGTCGCGGTTCCTTGAAAACTACACACAGAGCCGGCAATTGGCAGGCAAACGCCAGGCAAAATCTGATCGTCTCGATTCCGAGACGGATGAGCGCGATCAAGCCGCACGACCTATTAGTATCAGTCCGCTAAACGCGTCACCGCGCTTACACGCCTGACCTATCAACCCGGTAGTCTTCCGGGGGTCTTTAGTCCCGCTTGCGCGGGAGGGAGGCCAAATCTTGGGAGGAGCTTGGCGCTTAGATGCTTTCAGCGCTTATCTCTTCCGCACATGGCTACGCAGCGCTGCCCCTGACGGGACAACTGCCACACCAGAAGTGCGTCCTTCCCGGCCCTCTCGTACTAAGGAAGGAACCCCTCAGGCCTCCTACGCCCACAGTGGATAAGGACCGAACTGTCTCACGACGTTCTGAACCCAGCTCGCGTACCGCTTTAACCGGCGAACAGCCGGACCCTTGGGACCTTCTCCAGCCCCAGGATGCGATGAGCCGACATCGAGGTGCCAAACCGGGCCGTCGATGTGAACTCTTGGGCCCGATCAGCCTGTTATCCCTAGCGTACCTTTTGTCCGTTGAGCGATGGCAATTCCACCTTCAACCATCGGATCATTTGGGCCTGCTTTCGCACCTGCTCGACTTGTAGGTCTCGCAGTTAACCCGGCTTCTAGCCATACCCTCACCGCACGGTTGCCAACCGTGCTGAGCCGAGCTTCGCGCTCCTCCGTTACCGTTTGGGAGGAAACCGCCCCAGTCAAACTGACCCGCAGGCACTGTCCCCCGCCTGGCTTACAGGACGAGGTTAGAATCCTAATTAACAAAGAGTGGTGTTTCACATTGCGACTCGACGCGAACCTAAGCCCGCGCTTCAAAGTCTCCCACCTACGCTACGCATCATTAACCAGAACCCAATACCAGCTTACAGTAAAGGTGCATAGGGTCTTGCCGTCCTACTGCGGGCATGCGGCATCTTCACCGCAGTTACAGTTTCGCCGAGAACCTCTCCGAGACAGTCGCTCAGTCGTTACACGATTCGTGCAGGTCGGAACTTACCCGACAAGGAATTTCGCTACCTTAGGACCGTTATAGTTACGGCCGACATTCACGGGGACTTGGGTACCATAGCTTCGCCCTGCTTGCGCAGAACTAACAAGGCACCTTCATCTTTCCGCATTGGTCACGTGTCACTCCCTATACGTCGTCTTCACGACTTTGCAGAGAGCTGTGTTTTTGTTAAACAGTCGCTAAGCGCAATTTACTGCGACCGGAGACGCAACATCGCTGCCGCGCCGCCGGCACCCCTTCTCCCGAAGTTACGGGGCTAATTTGCCGAGTTCCTTAGAGAGGTTTCTCTCGCGCGCCTTGGTGCATTCACACCCACCCACCTGTGTCGGTTTCCGGTACGGGCGACCTGGGGAACGACCTGGAACTTTTCTCGGCAGATTGGTTGGTGGTGCGCTTCGGCCGAAGCCTAGGCTCAGTCTTTCGGTGACGTAACCACCTCGCTCTCTGCGTCATTCCAGGCCTTAACCCAAATCGGTGCAGGAATATTAAACTGCTGTGCATCGGCTACGCCCTTCGGCCTCGCCTTAGCTCCCGACTAACCCTGGGAGGACGAACCTGCCCCAGGAAACCTTGGGTTTACGGCGACCAGAATTCTCATCTGGTTTATCGCTACTCGTGTCTGCATTCTCACTGGCCGGCGCTCCACCTTCCCTTTCGGTCGGGCTTCACTGCACCGGTCACGCTCTCCTACCGCCCGGCCCGGACGAATCCGGACCAGACCCGCGGCTTCGGTATGCCGTTTGATCGCCAATCATTTTCGGCGCGACATCGCTCGATGAGTCAGCTGTTACGCACTGTTTAAATGATGGCTGCCTCTAAGCCAACATCCTCACTGTCTAAGCAACGTCACATCCTTTCCACTTAACGGCATTTAGGCACCTTAGCCGGCGGTCTGGGCTGTTGCCCTCTCGACGATGGAGCTTATCCCCCACCGTCTGAATGCCGGGATAATGGGATCGACGGAATTCGGAGTTTGATTGGTTTTGGTATCCTGGTGGGGACCCTAAGCCATCCAGTGCTCTACCTCCGCCGAGTACTTACCCGACTCTAGCCCTCAAACTATTTCGGAGAGAACCAGCTATCACAGGGTTTGATTAGTCTTTCGCTCCTACCCTCAAGTCATCTCAGGATTTTTCAACATCCACGAGTTCGGTCCTCCACCCGGTATTACCCGGGCTTCAACCTGCTCAAGGGTAGATCACCTCCGCTTCGGGTCTATTGCCCGCAACTTGACGCACTATTCGTACTCGGTTTCCCTTCGCCTCCGCGGCAGAACCGCTTAGGCTTGCTGCGGACAACAACTCGCAGACTCATTATGCAAAAGGCAGGCGGTCATCCCGCCCGAAGGCGGGACTCCCACACATTGTAGGCTTATGGTTGCAGGTTCTATTTCACTCCCCTCAAAGGGGTTCTTTTCACCTTTCCCTCACGGTACTGGTTCACTATCGGTCGCCAGGGAGTATTTAGCCTTATCCGGTGGTCCGGACAGATTCGCACAGAGTTCCACGTGCACCGTGCTACTTGGGTAACTCGTTGGACGGCTTCGGACTTCGCTCACCCGGCTGTCACGGTCTATGGCTCTTCTTTCCAGAAGATTAAGCTCGCCTTCCACCTGCCCATCGCCTTCAGGCATAGAGTCCCCTCTACCCCGGAGAGACAAGTCCCCCCGGTTTGGGCTGTTCCGCTTTCGCTCGCCACTACTTACGGAATCACTTCGTTTTCTTTTCCACCGCTTACTGAGATGTTTCACTTCAGCGGGTATAGCTTCGCCGGACTATGCATTCATCCGGTCGATGATCCCGATTGCTCGAGACCGGGTTGCCCCATTCGGAAATCCACGGATCACGGCCTGCTCAGCGGCTTCCCGTGGCTTATCGCAGCTTGCTACGTCCTTCATCGCCTCCTGGCACCAAGGCATTCACCACAAGCCCTTAGTAGCTTGATCGCAAAAGGTTTCCGCCATTAAGCCGTCCGAAGACGGTCGATGACGAACCCGGCGATTTCACTGCCATGAACTTACCAGCATGCCTGTGTGTAGTTGTCAAAGAACCGGACCGCACGTCTCGCCGACGCAAGGCCAACGAAACGACGATCAGAAAGTCGTGCTGCTCCTGATGGTGGGCGTGACTGGACTTGAACCAGTGACCCTGCGCTTATCAAGCGCATGCTCTAACCAACTGAGCTACACGCCCGCCTGCGCCCCGCACGCTCGCGGAACCATGACACGGCCGAGACCGCGCCAGTTCGGCGACGCGCTCAACTGGCCTGCCGAGCCGCAGCTCGAAAGCGCGCGTTGGTGGAGCTGAGGAGATTCGAACTCCCGACCTACAGCTTGCAAAGCTGCCGCTCTGCCAACTGAGCTACAGCCCCGGCTCCAATCCGCCATCCACCAAAGAGCTATGCTCTCCAAAAACTGGATTGTGCGATCAGCTCGAGCCCGGACGATCCGCGTTTGCGAATCGTTCGACCATGGAGCGCGGGGCATTTGCCCCGTCTCCTGCTTCTCCTTAGAAAGGAGGTGATCCAGCCGCAGGTTCCCCTACGGCTACCTTGTTACGACTTCATCCCAATCACCGTTCATACCTTCGGCACCTGTCTCCTCGCTTGCGCAAGGTTGACGCGATGACTTCGGGTACAAACGGCTTTCGTGATGTGACGGGCGGTGTGTACAAGGCCTGGGAACGTATTCACGGCGCCGTAGCTGATGCGCCATTACTAGCGATTCCGGCTTCATGCCGTCGAGTTGCAGACGACAATCTGAACTGGGCCCGGTTTTTGGGGATTGGCTCCACCTTACGGTATCGCAACCCATTGTGCCGGGCATTGTAGTACGTGTGCAGCCCTGGCCATAAGGGCCATACTGACTTGACGTCATCCCCACCTTCCTCCCCGTTGAAGCGAGGCAGTCTGTCCTGAGTGCTTCCCGCTCTTGCGGGAGTAGCAACGGGACACAGGGGTTGCGCTCGTTGCGGGACTTAACCCAACATCTCACGACACGAGCTGACGACAGCCATGCAGCACCTGTGCTGGCTCCCCTTGCGGGGTCGTTAGGCTTTCACCCTTCTACCACCAGCATGTCAAGGCCAGGTAAGGTTCTTCGCGTTGCATCGAATTGAGCCACATACTCCACCGCTTGTGCAGGCCCCCGTCAATTTCTTTGAGTTTTAACCTTGCGGCCGTACTCCCCAGGCGGCACGTTTAACGCGTTAGCTTCGCCACGGACGGGGTCGAATCCGCCCACAGCAAACGTGCACCGTTTAGGGCTAGGACTACCAGGGTATCTAATCCTGTTTGCTCCCCTAGCTTTCGTGCATGAGCGTCAGGAGTTGTCCAGGGACTCGCCTTCGCCACTGGTGTTCCTCTCGATATCCACGCATTTCACTGCTACACCGAGAATTCCAGTCCCCTCTCCAACCCTCCAGCGGGATAGTATTTGATGCCATTTCCGGGTTGAGCCCGGAGATTTCACACCAAACTTACCCCACCGCCTGCGCACCCTTTACGCCCAGTGAATCCGAACAACGCTTGGGACCTCTGTATTACCGCGGCTGCTGGCACAGAGTTAGCCGTCCCTTCCTCTTGGGCTACTATCAGTCCGGAAGGCTGTTAACCCGCCGGCTTTGCTCGCCCATGACAGGGGTTTACAAGCCGAAGCCCTTCATCCCCCACGCGGCGTCGCTCCATCAGGCTTTCGCCCATTGTGAAAGATTCTCGACTGCTGCCACCCGTAGGTGTCTGGACCGTGTCTCAGTTCCAGTGTGGCTGGTCGTCCTCTCAGACCAGCTACCCGTCTTAGCCTTGGTGGGCCGTTACCCCGCCAACAAGCTGATAGGCCGCGGGCTCATCCTGAAGCGCCAGGTTCCCGAAGGAACCCCAGCTTTGGAGTCCGAAGGATGCCCTCCGGCCTCCACATCCGGTATTAGCCACGCTTTCGCGCAGTTATCCCAGTCTTCAGGGCAGATTGCCCACGTGTTACGCACCCGTTCGCCGCTAGAACCAGCGAATATTGCTACCCACTGGTCCCCGCTCGACTTGCATGTCTTATCCACGCCGCCAGCGTTCGTTCTGAGCCAGAATCAAACTCTCCGTTGTAAAAAACGTCAGCTTGATCCTAGTCCGGTCGTGAACCGGACTGGCGCAATTCTTAAAACTCTTCGGGACCTCGCCGACGGCTGATCCCGAAGGGGGCTCTTACTAATCGCACAATCCAATTTTCAAAGAGCATCGGGCTTAACGCCCGGAAATTCTCGCTTTCATGGGGACAACCTACCGTTCACCTGAACGTGCCGCACACATTCGGCGTTAACATCCCCAATTTCAAAAAGCGGTCTTAAAATACGCGTCTTCCGGCGGCCGTCAACAACTTTTTTCAAGAATTTTTCAGGCCATCTTTCCAAGCCGCACCGGTCAAAGCGCGGGCGATAATCAACCCAAAATCGATCACCCTTGCAAGAGGAAATTTGAAAAAAGTTTCAACCGCACGATTTCGCTTGACAAGGCTCAGCATCGTGTTCTTCCGCTCGCGCTCCCCTCACACGCTCGTGGGAAATCACACGGTGCGCTTCAGCATATTCGCGGCAGTTGTTCGCCGCTGAGCATGTCCAGGATGCGATTGGTTCCGATCCGGCTTCGCAATGTGACAATTCCGTGGTGCGCCCCGGCCACCTGCCCGATCAAACACGCTCCGCCACCCTGTGGCGACTGCCGAACGATCTCAAGCGCACGGTCGGCATCACGAGCTGACACAAACGCAACAAACCGGCCCTCGTTCGCAACGTACAAAGGGTCAAACCCAAGAATCTCACAAGCTCCGCGCACCGGCTCACTCACCGGCACAGCTGCCTCTTCGATGCGGATTTCAACAGACGCGGTTGAAGCGATTTCGTTGAGTGCAGACGCCAATCCGCCGCGGGTCAAATCCCGCATGCAGTGAACCTCGATGCCCGCGTCAACCAATGCAAGTGCCGCATGAGCCACCGGCGCGCAATCGCTAACAATCCGGCTTTCGAACTCGAGACCTTCGCGCACCGACATGATCGCCATCCCGTGCCGACCAACGTCGCCACTCAACAAAACAGCGTCTCCAGGCAACACCATTCGCGGGCAGAGCCGAACGCCATGCCTCACGATTCCAATGCCGGCTGTGTTTACGAACAGGCCATCGCCCTTGCCTTTCTCGACCACTTTGGTATCACCCGTCACCAACTGCACTCCGGTTTCCGCCGCAGCCTGTGCCATCGATGTGGCGACCCGCTCGAGAGTTTCCATTGGCAAGCCTTCCTCGATGATGAATCCTGCGCTGAGCCAGTGCGGGCGCGCACCACACATGGCCAGATCATTGACCGTTCCATAGATTGCAAGTGTGCCTATGTCGCCTCCGGGGAAGAACAGCGGCCGCACAACGTACGAATCCGTGGTGAAAGCAAGGCGCACGCCGTCCAATTCGAGAAGGGCGCCGTCATGACGCTGGTCAAGCGCGGGGTTCGAAAATCTCCGCGCAAAAACGCTTTCGATCAATTGATGCATCAGGCTGCCGCCACCGCCATGTGCAAGCACCACGTGCGGGTACTGCGCAATCGGCAGCGGACAAACCGGCCTTATTTCTGAGTTCCCTTCCATGGTCGATATCGATAATACGCGGCGCATGCGCCTTCGCTGGAGACCATCGTCGCGCCCAGCGGATGTTCCGGCGTGCACCGGGTTCCAAACGCAGGGCATTCAACCGGCTTTTTCACACCCTGCAAAACAAGCCCGCTCACGCACTCGGCCGATTCAGCAGCTGTAATGCACTCAAGCTCAAATCGGCGTTCCGCATCGAAGGCAGCGTACTCCTCAGACAGCGCAAAACCACTCCGCGGAATCAGCCCAATCCCACGCCATGCGCGATCCACGACGCTGAACACCTCTTTCAACAAAGTTTGTGCGGGTTGATTTCCCGCACGATGCACTGACCGGGCGTATTGATTCTCAACTTCGCACCCGCCCGATTCGAGCTGCCGGACGCACATGAGTATGCCCTGGAGTATATCGACCGGTTCAAAGCCGGTCACGACAATCGGCACGCGATACCTGCGCGCAATCGGCTCATACTCATGGTATCCCATCACGGTGCAAACGTGTCCGGCAGCAAGAAAACCCTGCACCCGATTTTGCGGCGCGCTCAGGATGGCTTCAATCGCCGGCGGCACCAAGACATGCGAAACCAGCATTGTGAAGTTTTTCAGCCCCTCGCGCTTTGCACATTGAACAGCAACCGCGTTCGGCGGAGCGGTTGTCTCGAACCCAACCGCAAAGAAAACCACCTGACGCTCGGGGTTTTCCCGGGCAATCCGCACGGCGTCCAGCGGCGAATAAACCATGCGCACATCGCCACCGGCTGCCTTGGTCGAAAGCAAATCTGTCCTGCTGCCGGGCACCCTGAGCATATCCCCAAAGGAACAAAGGATAACACCAGGTCGTCGTGCCAGCTCGATCGCTTTGTCGATCATTTCAACCGGCGTTACGCAAACCGGACAGCCGGGACCGTGCACGAGCGTGATGTCCTCCGGCAGCAACTCGTCGAGCCCGAACCGCACGATCGCGTGTGTCTGCCCACCGCATATCTCCATGATCGTCCATGGCCGGGTTGTAATGCTGCTGATCACATCTGCGATCCGCCGGACGATTGCGCCGTCGCGGTATTCATCAATGAACTTCATCGCTGCGCGAAACGTTGCGGAGGAGCCACCAAACGTCAAGTCCGCAGCGCGTCGAAGTTCCGCCTTCGGGCGGAGCAGCTTCACGAAACCGAACATGACACGCCGTACTCGGTGGCGTAAGCCGGCGGCAACTTCCCGATGCAATGAAAGCCAGAGGAACCGTTCCGTTGAGAGGCGTGGCTGCGCCACTTGAGCGGCGTACATTCACTTTGCGCCGAGCGCAAAGTGCTGTGAGCCAGATCAGAACGAAGGGGAGGAATAATGCTTTAAATCCCGTTTATGATTTTTCTGTTGACAAGGATGCTTTGTATTGCAAAGTTCATGCCCATGCAGTCTGATTGGGCAGCCGAACACCTGCAGGTCATCCGAACCCTGATGGAGCGGTCGGCAATTTATCGGCGCGCACTCGCGCCGGTCATGCTCGTAACAGGAGGGTTTGGCATTGCCGCGGCAATCGGCGGGATTATTGCAGGAGTTGAATCTCCCCGCGCTTTCATTGCGTATTGGCTGGCCGTGAGCATCGCGCCGCTTGTCACGGCGCTGCTGCTCGTAAGACGACAGGCGCTGCGTGCCAGCGAGGCGTTTTGGTCCCCGCCCACGCGGCGCGTTGCACAGGCTGTCCTGCCGTGTTTGGTCAGCGCCATTGTTGTAAGCGCAGCAGTTTGGTCACTGGCGCGCGGCAATTTGGGGTCTCAGCACGCAGATGCTTTGGCGCTGAGGTTGTTGCCGTTGGTGTGGATTGTGCTGTACGGATGCGCCAGCCACGCAGCGGGTTTTTTCATGCGGCGGGGGATAAGGCTTTTTGGCTGGATAACGATAATAGGCGGGCTTGGGGCCTTTTTCGTGGCCGCCTCCATCTCGCAAGCGGCACTGGCCGGGCATGGTGTGATGGGGTTCTTCTTCGGGGTTTTGCACCTTGCGTACGGAATCTACCTGTTGTTCACCGAACGACGAACAAATGCGACGTGAACCCGGAACCATTCCTCCAGCTCGATCGAGTAATACACGAGAAGGGCCGACTGCCAATCATGTCGTTGCTGGCGGCGAATCCGGAAATGTCTTTTACGGAAATCCGGGACACCTTGCGGATGACAGACGGGAACCTGAGCGTTCATCTGCGGACCCTTCAGGAGGCGGGATACGTTGCCGTGACGAAGACGTACCGGAAAGGGCGGCCGCACACGACCTGCGCGTTGACGGCGGAGGGCAGGAAAGCGTTCGAGCAGTACATTGATTTACTGGAGAGAATAGTTCGCGAAACAAGGAAAGAATGAACGAGAACCCAGGCAACAAAGTCAATGCACATATACTTTGCATTACAAAGCATGGCCGGTGACTTTCGCTGACATTGTTCGATTTTGCCAGTTAAACACATGAAAATCATTCGCGCGCATCACCTCGGTATGTGCTTCGGCGTTCGTAACGCCATCAACACCGCGTTGGACATTGCATCTGAACATCCGTTGAGCATCCTCGGCGAGCTTGTCCACAATCCTGATGTTGTTGCATCCCTGCGGGGTCGGGGCATTCGGATCACACATGAGATCAATGAACTCCGGACTTTGGATGTGCTTGTCACCGCACATGGCATATCGCGTCGCAGATTGAACATCCTGAACGAGTCCGGCTTCCGAGTTTGGGATGCCACATGCCCGTTGGTTCGCAAGGCCCAACAGGCAATCCGAGATTTGGCATTAGACGGATACCATCCGATAGTCATAGGACGTCGTGACCACGTCGAGGTGCGCGGCCTGACCGAGGACCTGCCAGAATACGACGTGGTGTTAACGGAATCCGATATTCGGAACTTGGCGCAACGAGCGAGGTTGGGCGTTGTTGCCCAAACAACTCAGCCGATCGAGAGAGTTCTGCATCTGCTCAAGCTCCTACGCGAGAGGTTTCCGGTTTCTGAGCTCAAGTTCGTTGACACCGTTTGCCCGACCACAACGCTCCGGAGAACCGCGGCAGTTGACCTTGCGCGTGAATGCGACGCAATGGTGGTTGTCGGGGGGGCAAACAGCAATAACACGCGCGAACTCGCTGATGCATGCAGGAACGTTTGCGGGAGCGTGTACCATGTTGAAAGAGCCAGCGACCTCCGCGACGAATGGTTTGCAGACATTGCATCGGTTGGGATCACGGCTGGAACATCGACACCGGACGGTGCAATTGATGAGGTCGAGGAACGGCTTCGTGCCATTGCGGGAGAGCCGGTGCTCGAGACGGATCAGTTGTCACCGGAGCCGATGGAAAAAGAAGGTGCAATGGCCCGGCTCTAGCCAGCATATTCCGTAATCTTCTGAAGACATCAGGTTCGCAGGCTGCTACCCTGGAGGATGCTGGAATGAAGACGCGAGGCAGATTACTTGCAGTGGTTGTGTTTGCGATTGCGATGGCATGGGTTGAAGCCGCTGTCGTGCTCGATTTGCGGGTAATGATCAACCGGGTTGATCCATACCAACGGCTGCCCTTGCCCGACATGGGGATAATCGGCAATGCCGAGTTGGTCAGAGAAGTAGCCACGCTGACAATGTTGGCGGCTGTGGGATGGCTTGCTGGAACCTCATGGCGCGGACGCATTGGTTATGCAGTCATTGCATTCGGAGTATGGGACATCTTCTACTACGCGTTTTTGCGGCTACTGACAGGATGGCCGAAGTCGTTGCTCGACTGGGACGTTCTGTTTCTATTGCCGTTGCCGTGGTGGGGGCCTGTGCTGGCTCCGGTTCTGATCTCAGCGGTGATGATAATTGGAGGTCTGCTCATGGTGCAGATGGACGGCGGTTCGCAGGCGGGTTGGCCCGCGCCATGGTCGATCATTGCGGGGACTGCAGGAATACTGTTGGCACTGTATGCATTTCTCAGAGATGCACTCCAGACGGTTAAAAGCGGCGAGAAAGCGTTGAGAGAAATGCTACCTGTATCATTTGCATGGCCACTGTTTGCCGTGGCGCTGGTGTTGATGGCTGTGCCGGTGCTCGCAGCGGCTTTGCGCCTGCGGTCACTGACAAATCAAAAGCAGCGCGGTACAGATTCGATGTCGGAATTGCCTCTTTGAGACTTGGCTTGAGCGCCAACCCGGAAACCTCACCGGAATGAAAGCTTTGGGTGACTTGATCTGGTCAGACGGCGAGATTTCAGGGCAGATGGTGTTGTTGAGGAGGTGCTTGATCCCGCCGCGATCTTGCCATGAGTCCTTCATGCCAAGGCGCCTGGCCGGATAACTACGGCGATTTCACCTGAAGATGGCGTCATGGAGCCATCCAAAAGCCTCGATCAAGGTGCCTTTTGCGCCTTCGCTGCTGGCCCACCAACGCGTCGGGTCGTACTCAACAGGCGGACACGCGATGACCCCGACCCGGTTTGGTTCAGGGAAAACTCGACGGAACACCGTCCATGTGCGTCTGGCGTGGTTTCCTTCAGTTACGATGTTCAATCCGACCTGCTTGATGTTCAGTTCAGCGAGCTTGTTCTTGACGGCCTGTGCACTGTGAAACGTGCGATCGCGCAATGTTGGTTCACCCGGGGCTTCAATGATTTTGTCTTGAGGAAACCCGAGCTTGCGGAGCGCGGCCGCGGCTTCGGCTGCATAGGTGGGGTAATCAGACGTCAAATGTCCGCGAGGCCGAGGACCGCCTGAGGTGACAATGAACTGGTATTGTCCCTGCTGGAACTCCTGGATTGCAGCTTTCAGAACCAGGTCGGGAACCCAGCCTTCAATGACAAGCACATCGGCTGGAACACGGCGTGTAACGGAGAGAAATGAGTGGATGTTCCGAGCGGTCCAGGCGCACAAGCACGCAGCCAGCAACACAAGAAGACACCAGCCGCGCCATGTTGGCAGCCACATCATGCGCTTCCGGATCAAAGGAAATCTCCCAGGAAAACCATGTGCAACTTCTCTGTCGGAGGATTTGCTCGGTCCCCGCAAACCATCCGATCGTTCAAGACTTTTTTCTTCAGATTGTTCAGTCACAGATCCCAACCTCATCTGTGCCGCCGGTGGCGAAGCTGTTTCTATGATGCGCCGTTCATGTACGTTATCTCTCAGGCGCTGTGACAGGCCAACCAGAGGCGACCATCCCTCTGTAACCGCCGATTATCGAGGCCACATTACGATACCCGAGTTTTCGGGCCGAATCGCACGCCAACACTGATCGGTACCCGCCCCCACAGTACATCAGAATCTCCGTGTCAAAATCGGGGTAAAGTCTCTCTATGTCACGCTCGAGAATGCCACGGCCGAGATGGACCGCACCTATTGCGTGACCGGCCTCCCATTCGTGATCCTCACGCACATCGAGCAAAACACAGTGCGGATTCTCAGCCAATCGCTTTCGGGCTTCTTCGATTGTGATCTCGCGCACGCCAGGGCGCGCCTCGTCAACGATGCGAAGGAAATTCGGCGAATGTTGCATGACTATTCAAATGTATTCAACGCGGGCTTGCGGCTCATGGCACGGCATGATCGCTGCCATGCCTCACAACAGGCGGACAAACGCAGTGTCTTTAGCCCGAAAATCTCACCGGCCACCCCCTCAGATTCAGCCATTCCTACTCCAGTGGGATTTCCGGGGCCCGCATATTCCTTGATTTCTTATAGACACCCTTTTCGCAGACTGCTCAGGGTATGAAATATGCGCGCTAGCCGTACCGCACAAAACCCGTGGCGCAAACAATAGGCAGTTGCTGTTCGGACTTCAATGTGAAAGGCTTTGTCCAACAATGTTTCACGTGAACCAGGTTTGGTCCTGAATGGAACTGGTGTTGTATTGGATCGCACGGGTGTTGATCGCGATTCTCCAGTCGCTGCCGTTGAGTTGGGTCGTGCGGCTGGGACGAATCGGCGGCATAATCGCATACTGGCTGGACAAGCGACACCGCCGTGTTGCTGTTGCCAATTTGACCAAATGTTTTGGCAATGAACTGAGTCCGCAACAGATTCGCGCCATAGCCCGCGAGAACTTTGGACGTATTGGCGAGAACTACGCCGCGGCCGTGCGCACATCGGCCATGACAAGGCGCGAAATTGAGGATGTGTTGGAAGTTGCCGGGCTTGACCCCTTTCTGAAGTCGTATGCGAATGCTTCCGGGAACTGGATTGTGGCAATCGGGCATTTCGGGAACTTTGAGTTGTACGCGCGAGCTGTCTATTGGGTGCCCGGACGTCAATTTGCCACCACGTACAGGGCGCTTCGTCAACCGTCACTAAATCGGCTGATGCAAAGCCTGCGTGAACGATCCGGCTGCCTGTTTTTCGAGCGTCGCACTGAACTGAACGCTTTGCGCGAGGCACTGAGAAAACAGGATTTGGTCCTGGGATTTCTGTCGGATCAACACGCTGGTGACCGTGGATTGCCCGTGCCGTTTTTTGGGGAGACTTGTTCGACAACCGCGGCACCAGCGATATTCGCTTTGCGCTACAATTGCCCGCTCCTCGTGGCTGTCTGCTATCGCACATCACCGGGCAAGTGGCGTATCGAAGTCGGCCCTGAGATTCCAACACACGCAGACGGTCAACCACGTCCACTAATTGAAATCACGCAAGACATAAACCGGGCTTTTGAGACCGCGGTCCGACGTGACCCGGCGAATTGGTTTTGGGTGCACGAACGTTGGAAACCAGGAAAGTACCGGAAGAATCTTCAGAGCGGCTCCACCTCAGACCCACCAAGCTTGCGGCCCTAAGATGCCCAACTCGTGATCTTCCCGGTTGGTGCATTGCCCACCTCGCCAAAATGTTGCTGCCATGCAGCCACTTCATTTCGCAGCAAAGCGAATTCATTCGGCACATCCCTCTTGCCGCGCACGCGCGTCCCTGCCCCGCTTCATGATTTGACGAGCGACAGGGCATGCCGCCCCTCCACTTTGCCTTTGTGAGCAAAGTGAATACGCGCCGCAAATATCGTGTCTGTCCCTCTATTTGTTGCGCCCACGCCCCCCCGCCAACCCCTAACAACGATCGTCAGGAACTTCAAACATGACGCTGGGCTCAAACATCGTGTCTGTCCCCATATCGCGTCATGAAAAGCCCAGTGAGAGGGGCGTGCTTAAAAGGCACAAAACTCTCAAACGGAACTCTGTGGGTAACCAATCCCACCCGGCAAAGGCTAACCACCAGCCGGAAGCGAGTTTTGCGTAGTTGTCAGCAATGGCA
>JAAYVR010000051.1 GCA_012517065.1 Verrucomicrobiota bacterium
CGGGAGCGCGACCGTCCTCGGCCGCATCAACCCGATGACCGATCTTGCGGCCCGTTTCGATCACGCAAACCCGACGACCGATCTTTGACCGGCTGGGTGCGGCGAAGAATCGCCGCGCTCCCGCAGGGCGCTGGAAACAGCCACGGCGTCAGGAGCGCGGCCGTCCCCGGCCGCATCAACCCGACCACCGATCTTACGACCCGTTTCGATCACGCAAATCGGTACGACCGGAAATAGACCGGCTGGGTGCGGCGAAGAATCGCCGCGCTCCCGATTGGCCAAGAATGGCCCGCTCTGACAAATCCGCGGTGCGCTCATGGGCGCTGTGATCTGCGGACTGGCTTTTGGGTTGACCGGTTTTGCCGCTGCAAACTAGACTCCACAGTCATGCGATCAAATCCATCTCTTCGTCGCAGGTTCGCACTGATCAGTGTACTGGCGGTGTTAAATGTCGCACCGAGATCGGATGTGCAGTGCGCGGAGCCAACAGACGTTCGCATTACCCAATTGCCCGGCAAGTTGAGGATTGAAATCGGCGGTGACATGTTCTGCGAGTACAATTTCGCGCAGACGAATTCGCGGCCTTTTCTTTATCCGATTCTCGGCCCTGGCGGACTTGCCATGACACGTAATTGGCCGATGCGCGAGGTGGAAGGCGAGGAACGCGATCATGTGCATCATCGGTCTTTTTGGTGGGCGCATGGGGATGTCAACGGCGTGGATTTCTGGTCCGAGTCCGCCAAGGCGGGGAAAACTTTGCACGACGTTTTCGTTGCAATTGAGTCCGGTCCGAAGTTTGGGGTTGTCCGGTCGCGGAACCGGCTTGTGAAAAGCGATGGCTCAGTTGTTGCGTTGGCCGACCAAACCATGCGTTTTTGGGGCGGCCGGGATGAGCGGTACATCGATTTCGAGGTCACCGTGCGCGCGCCGGAAGGCGAACTGGTATTCGGCGATACCAAGGAAGGCACCATGGCGGTTCGGCTCGCCGAAACCATGCGGCTCAAGCCAAATAAGGCTGGCCTTGGGGCAGGTCATATCGTCAATAGCGAAGGGCTCAAGGACGGCGACACGTGGGGCAAACGCGCGCGCTGGGTGGATTATCATGGGCCTGTCGATGGCCAATTGGTTGGGCTTGCGATTTTTGATCACCCGAAAAACCCCAGGCATCCGACCTGGTGGCACGTGCGTGACTACGGGTTGTTCGCTGCGAATCCGTTTGGTATTCACGATTTCGAGCGCCAGCCGGCAGGGGCGGGCAAATTGGTTGTGCCTGCAGGTGAAAGCGTGACGTTCAAGTACAGGTTTTATTTCCATCGCGGAGACGAGAAGGCAGGCGCTGTGGCAGCGAAATACGAGGAGTATGTTCATGCCGCGGAGGCCGGGCATTGAGGCAAGAAAACCGAGCAGATTGCAATGAATAGGGCGCACAGCGGAGTGCCCGTACAGCTTTGAGCGCTGAGACAAAACAAAACCACTAGATTGCAAGTGAGGAAGACATGAAACAGATCACACGCCGTGTATTCGTCAGGAGCGCGTTTCTAACCGCCGTGTCGGCGAGTTTCCTGCCCGGCTGCGCAACGAGCCGCGTCCGAGGCCGTGTAGTTGGTCCCAACGAGGAAATCCGGGTGGCCGTTGTGGGATTCAGGGGCAGAGGCGCTGATCACATCCGAAGCATTATGACTCTGCGCGAGAAAGGGGAAAAAGTGCGTCTGGTAGCGCTTTGCGATGCGGACCGCAATATTCTCGAAGCGGGGGTAAAATCGATGCGTGAGAAGGGTGTTATGGTGCAGGGGTACATGGATATGCGCGACGTGTTCGCCAGCGCCGAGGTGGACGCTGTAACGTTTGCGACCCCGAATCACTGGCACGCGCTGGGCACGGTCTGGGCCGTGCAAGCTGGCAAGGATGTTTATGTTGAGAAGCCCGTTTCGCACAACGTCTGGGAAGGACGCAAAGCGGTTGATGCTGCGCGCAAGTACGGTCGCATTGTCCAGGCCGGCACGCAAAGCAGGTCGAGCCGCGCGATAACCGAAGCTGTCGCGTGGGTGCGAGCCGGCAACCTTGGGAAGATCAAGGTCTCGCGCGGGCTTTGCTACAAACGGCGGCGCAGCATCGGCAAAGTGGACGGGCCCCAGCCGATCCCTGAAGGAATAGACTACAATTTGTGGTGCGGGCCTGCCCCGATGGAACCGTTGATGCGGAAAAACCTGCACTACGACTGGCACTGGGTGTGGCCAACCGGCAACGGTGACATCGGCAATCAGGGGATACATCAGATGGATATCGCGCGCTGGTTCTTGGGCGAACCCGCGCTGGCCCCGCGCGTCATCAGCGTTGGCGGGCGGCTGGGGTACATTGACGACGGCGAAACACCTAACACGCAGATCGCTTTCTTTGATTACCCGACTGCACCGCTGATCTTCGAAGTCCGCGGTCTTCCCGAGCGGTCGGGGTCGGAACGCATGGACAAATTCATGGGTGCGTCGATCGGGAACGTGATTCATTGTGAAGGCGGTTATATCGTGATCGCAGACGACAACGTTGTTGCGTATGACAATTCGAACAACGAAATCAAACGTTGGCGTGGCAATGAAGATCATTTTGCGAATTTCCTCAAAGCCGTCCGCAGCCGCAGGCACACGGACCTGAACGCCGACATCCTCGAGGGCCACATCTCGAGCGCTTTGTGTCATATGGCGAACATTTCCTATCGGCTCGGCCGCAAAGCTTCCCCGGCAGAGATACGTGCGGCGATAAAGTCCGAAAGGGACGCCGAAGATACCTTCCAACGGATGCTCGAGCATTTGAAAGCTAACGACGTGGATGTAACAGCGACGCCATTGACCTTGGGGCCGGTCCTGAAAATGAATCCGCGGAGCGAGACTTTCCCCGGGAACACCGCGGCGAACAAGCTTGTGACGCGGAATTATCGACCTCCCTTTGTTGTGCCTGCGCGCGTGTAGCCCGATCGAGGGCACAGTGCCAACAGCGCGGCTAATTAATGATGCTTGGCGGCGTCGGGGGCACAACATGCACACACCGGGGCGGGCATGGGCGAAGCCCCCGCGTACGCGGGCGAGTGTCCAGCAACATTTCTTGACAATTCGTCTGATTGCGCCGGTTTCTTCGCGAAGCGGGCATGCACTTCAAAGGCGAAACTATCAAGCACTTCGAGGGCGATCGGATCACCATTCACTGACAACGTGAGGCTCAACAGCTTCTCCTGTTCAGCGGCGTGGAAGAACTGGGCTTCTGCGATCTTGTTGGGCATGCATTCCAATGGGCCCACAGAAACCACAGCGTCGATGTCGCCCCGACGCCATTCGTGCACAGGCCCGCCGAAAGTCAGCACAGCTTCGCCTCTGAGCGCAGGCCGGACATACTGACTGCTTGCCTGAAGAGCTTCACGGATTTTGGCGCGTTCGGGCCAGCCGAGAGGCCCGGCGAAAGCGTAGTAGGCAATGTCGGAAATCCTTTCCTGGACGCGCGTGGCCAAGCGCTGTGAAATCGCGATGCCGCGGGCGTCTTCAAGATTGCATTCCTCGACGTACTCGAGCCATTCGGTGGTCGGCGCTAGCCTTGCCCTGATGCCGCGTTGTTCGAGCTTGTCGATGATGAAATCGTTCGAGAAGGGATCGAGTCGCACGTATATTTCGCCCACAACGAGAACCGTTGGAAGACGCCGGTCGGATTTCACCGCTGCGAACTCATTTGCTGCTTCCCGCAGCAGGTCGCGTAACCCGAACAACTCACCGCCAACCGCCTGCCACAGTGCATGGGCTTGGGACGGTTCGTCTGCGGCTGCGCGTTCGAGGAGATTCAGAAGGCGCTCGAGGTAGCGCCTGTAAATCTCGTTTGCGGCGCCTCTTTGTTTTTCGACCGGGCGAACGTCGAGCAAAGCCTGAAGAAGCCAATCAGCGCTTGTGACCCCGGAATAAAGGAGGATGCGGAAACCCTGGGGCAAACCCGCATAATAATCCACGTCGTTTGGGGACCAAATCCGCACTCGATCTCCGAGGCCGAGACGTTCAACCACCACCTGATCCAGCATGTGGTACACTCCGAATCTGCATGGGCCGGTTGCCCGTGGCATCAGGAACACAAAACGTTTGGTCCTGTCCGTTTCTTTTTCGAGGCGTTGGAGCAAGCTCCCCAGAGTGACGCACATTGGAAGGCATTCTTTGCCGGAAGTATATCTTCTGCCGAGCCGCACGGCTTCGCGATCCGGCATCGGGAGAGTTTCGGCGTCGATGCCGGCTCCTCTGAAACAGGCGGTCACGACCTGGGCGGCAACGCCCATTCTGGGGATCAACACGCGTTCGCGGTTCTTGCGCACATCGTTCCACCCTGCGCGTCCTCGCCCAAGCTGTCCAAAATCCGTCGATGGCGATCCTGCGCATGTCGAATGGCGATCTTCCCGGACACAGTGGAGAAATGCTTCGACGCGGGTTTTGGTGCCGGCGTCGCCAGAGTGTCCGTCAGTCTCGATCACCGCGAAGGGTTTGCCTTCCATGACATACGTGCAGAAATGCAGATTGAAACTGTCGGGTCCGCACGAATAATTGCTGGCGTAGATGCCGTAAACGCCCGGAGTGCGCCGAATCTGGTGAGCCGCGCGAAGTATCCGTTGGCCGTATCCCCAGTAGATATCCGGGAACACCGGCTGTTCAGGGCCGACCGGATAACAATCGATTGGGATTGCCATTGCGCCCTGTTCACGGAGCAGGGCGGGCACGTTTGAATTGAGCACGCGATTGTAAATCGTGTAAGGCCGGCCAAGCACAACAACCGGTGGCACACCGTGCGCTTCGCAAAAGGCAATCGCGCGCCGCCCAATCTCGATGCATTGCGCGTCGAAATCCTGTTGGACCTTTTGCGCGATGTTGAACGCACGCTCGAATCCGCTGTTGGAGACACCGAGGGTCTCGGCCAGTTTTCGGCAGCTTTCGAGGAATGCGCTGGAATCAAGGTTGCCGGGGCCGAACTGGATTATAGGTGAAACCACGCGACCGTTGTCGCGCAGGCCCGCGCCCCAACTGATCACGTCCGGCGCGCCCTGCACGATCGGGCATGTCTTCGTCAGTTTCTCGTCTCGGACCGATGGCAGATTGATCAGCATCGGCAGAAAGATCAGGTCTGGATCGTCGGCTGACATCCGACTGACCAGACCGTGAAACAACTGCATTGGCGCACAGAACGGCACATTGGCCTCCTGAATCCCCTGCTTGAGTGTTTCCTGGTCTGCACCCGTGAAGAACTTAAGGTCAAACCCAAGCTCATAGAGGAAGGCGGCAAAGAACGGAAAAAGCCCCTTCAACGTGAACTCGTCTGTGATGGCGACGCGCTTGCGACCGTCGCGCGCAGGCCTTTCTGCCACCAGCCGTTGAACGAGCTCTTCCCTTTCGCGGAACGGGTCAGGAGAACGGTCGGGGAGTTTTGCCTTTCGCACGCCTTTGTCGTAAAGAGAACACGCGCCGCCCCAATTGAAAACCTGGCGATGTCCGCCGACGACGGTTCTGAGGCTGTCGATCTTGCATTTATTGCCAGCGCCGCCGCAGCCCACGGTTGACTTGCAAACAAACGTTGTTTTTTGCTCGACTTTGGCGCCGAGAAACAGGCCCACGTCAAGCGGTGTCAAATCCGCAATCGAAAGAAACTTCCGCGCAAGCAGCGCTATTCCCAACGCGCCCACAGTGCCCGGGCTTGGCGGCACGATAACTTCGCTGCCTGTCTGTCGTGCAACTGCCGCTGCAAGGGCATCGGCCGAAAACGGCATTCCTTGGCAAAACACCACCTGGCCGACCGACCTGCAGCCTTTGACGCGGTTGAGGTAGTTCTGGATTATTGAATCATATAGGCCGGCAATGATCGCCGATTGCTCGACGCCCGACGCCACCGCCTCGTCAATCACCTCCGCCATGAAAACAGAACAGTGCTGGCCCAGGGACACCCCCAACGGCGCCGTTAGAGCCGTGCGCCCCAACGCGGCAACGTCTTCCAGCCCGGCAAACTTCCGGCCCTGCTCCTCAATGAAAGAGCCGGTGCCCGCACTGCACGCTTCGTTCATCGCGCAATCCACAACCCGTCCGCCAGCAAGCCGGATGTATTTGGCGTCTTGGCCGCCTATCTCGAATATGGTGTCCACTCGCGGGTCATAGTGGAGGGCGCCTTCAGCGTGCGCGACAATCTCGTTCATGATAAACACTGCGGCGTGGCCGTAACAGGTTATCATGAGCGATCCAACGATTTCGCGGCCACTGCCCGTCACGCCGATTGCGACTACAGGCCATGTGCCAAAACGAGATTCTGTAAAACGCTTCATCAGGTCCTGCGCCGCGCCAACCGGATTGCCGCCTGTGCGCCTGTACGTTTCCCACAGCATTTCCCTCTTTTCGACGTCCATGGCGACGAGCTTTGATCCCGTGGACCCGATGTCGAAGCCAAGAATGATCGGCCGCGGTGATCCGTCGATGGAAGCGCGCGCCGGAGGTTCCAAATGGCGCACCATTTTCAGGGCGTTGGCCAAGGGTGGAACGCGCTCGAGCTCGACTTCTGTCTCCGGTTCAAGAAGGCGTTCCAATGCGGGAACGCGAATCTCATGCTCGGACGCCTCGATCGCCGCGCCCAATGCCTCAAAAAACACTGCGTCGGTTGGATCAATCGGGTTCAGCCTGAGCCCTTTTTCTGACAGGAACTTGCCGCAAAAAGCCTTGACCCGGCGTGATCTGCTAACGCCGCCTATCAACAAGACGTCAGGTGGACTTAGCCGCGGCTTTACAAGGTTCAATACATTAACGCACACGGCGTCAAACAGCCCCGCAAGAATGCGCGCCCTGTCTTCGCCCTTGTTCGCAAGGTGCGTCATGTCGGTCTTAAGAATTACCGGGCACCGGCCCGAAAGCGGCGCCGGGTCAGGCACGTCGGCTGAAATCTCGCTTGCCTGTTCCACCGTCAGATCGAACCGCTCGGTCAACTGCCGCAGGAAATTGCCTGTGCCTTGTGAACATCGGCTGTTCTCGCGGTAAACCTCGAGTCCGGTTCCGCGCAGCTCAAGAACAGAAAAACCGTGACTGCCGATGGAAATGATCGTGAACGGTTTGTCACCGAAAAGAAACCTGCACGCCCGCGCCTGTGCCTGCTTCAGAGGTATGCGCGGCAGCGACACCAGTCGGCTCAACCGCCCCGTTACAGCCGCCCCTTGAACAGATTCCCAGTCAAAACGAGAAAGCAACTCCAGCAGGATTCTGCCGGGTTCCTTCAGATGCTCGACTGCTTCCGATCTTCCCCGCTGCAAGCCGGATTCAGTCCTGATTACCTCAACGACCTTGATGGTCTCAGCTCCAACATCGATCCCAAGAAATCGGCATGCTCCCTGGCGCTTTTCTTCGCATTCGCCTATTTCCGGACAGACGGAGCCGTTCGAAGCATCACTTCGTCCGATCTCAGCGTGGTGATTCTCTGACTGGCCGATCTTTCCCATTCAAATTGCTTTCTGGCTGTTATATCCCAATCAACTTTGGGCCGCGGTATTATAAAGCCGACTGGCCATACTTCAAACCCTTTGCCATGACATTCGTAGCATGTTGCGCCCCAATAGGGTGACAGACTCGTTACTTGGGCGCCCATGATTTGCCCCGGACATTCCCTTGGAGTCAAACGGGTGAGGCTGTCTGCGAGCCCGGCGCCCTCTGCCCTCTCAATAGGGTGACAGACTCGATATTAGCTGTCTTGGTCTGGTCAGGCGGTGAGATATCGGGGCTGGTCGGTCTGAGGAGGATCCTCGCCGACCGAAGATTCTGATTTGATCAGAAGATGAATCTTCCCTATTGTACAACCGTCTATAGGCTAACAATTATGAAGACGAAAAACTTTGCTCATGTCCGGGTTTATCCTGCCGTTGCAGCAGCGCTGGCGGCTGTTCTTGGTGCCGTTTCTGCCATGGCATTGCCGCCAATCCCCGGCCAATACAGAGTCAATGGTTTTGCCATTGGCTGCCAGGCTTATACGTTCAATCGGTTCACCGTGTTCGAAGCAATCGAGAAAACCGCTCAAACCGGCGGGAAAGTGATCGAGTTTTACCCGGGCCAAAAACTGAGTCCGGAGGAACGCAACGTCGTTTGGGATCACAATGCCTCTGATGAAGTGATCGCCAAGGTGAAAGCCAAATTGGCGCAGCACAAAATAATGGCTGTTAACTACGGTGTCGTAGGTATCCCCAATGACGAAGCAGGCGCCCGCAAGGTATTCGAGTTCGCCAAGAAACTCGGTCTTCGGGCAATAACAACCGAATCAACCGAGGCCATTGACGTGCTCGAGAAACTGGCGAAGGAATACGACATTGGCGTTGCTTACCACAATCATCCCCGGCAACCCAACAACCCGAATTACAAGGTTTGGGACCCGAATTACATAGCGGAGCTTGTCAAGGGTCGTGACCCCCGCATTGGCGCCTGTGCAGACACCGGACATTGGACGCGTTCGGGAGTCAAACCCGTAGAAGCGGTTCGGATTCTCAAGGGCAGAATCATCAGCGCCCACCTCAAGGACCTCAACGAGTTCGGCAACCCACGCGCTCATGATGTGCCGTTTGGCACGGGTGTTTCGGAAGTCAAAGCTGTTCTAGACGAGCTCAAAGCCCAGGGATTCGAGGGGAACATATCGATTGAATACGAATACAACTGGGACAACAGCGTGCCCGAGGTCACTCAGTGCATTGATTTCGTCAGAAATTACAAGCGTTAGCCCGCATATTGCACACCCTGAGCAGTCCGCGAAACGGGTGCACTGTCGGTCGCCGGGTTGATGCGGCCGAGGACGGCCGCGCTCCTGATCGCCGTTGGGTTTTCCAACGCGCTGCGGGAGCGCGGCGATTCTTCGCCGCCCCCAACCGGTCCATGTTCGGTCGTCGGATTTGAGTGATCTAAACGGGTCGTAAAATCTGTCGTCGCGTTGATGCGGCCGAGGACGGCCGCGCTCCTGACCGCCGTTGGATTTTTCCAACCCGTTGCGGGAGCGCGGCGATTCTTCGCCGCCCCCAACCGGTCCATGTTCGGTCGTCGGGTTTGCGTGATCTAAACGGGTCGTAAAATCAGTCGTCGGGTTGATGCGGCCGGGGACGGCCGCGCTCCTGACTGCCGTTGTGTTTTCCAACCCGTTGCGGGAGCGCGGCGATTCTTCGCCGCACCCAGCCGGTCTATTTCCGGTCGTACGATTTGCGTGATCGAAGCGGGTCGTAAAATCGGTCGTCGGGTTGATGCGGCTGCGGTCGTGCGGTCGTCGTAGCGCCTATTGTAATCCGCCGATGTTTTCCCACCATGCACAGAACTGGCCATTGGAACGGATTCTTTGCACCATGCTGTCTTCGTGCCACCAGATTTCGGCGTGTCCGTGGGAAAATCGCGTTTCCCATTGGAGGTGGTATGCGCCGGCGTCCATCCAAACCAGGTCATCACCGATGCGCAGGCTCGAAGGGAGCAACATCTGGCCGAGCTGGTCAAAAGCCATGCATGTGGGGCCGTACACGGTGCTCCGGATCAGTTTGCTGTATCGGGGCTGCAGAACAAAGATCGCGTGTTTCTCCCAGACGGAAGGCATTGCGTTGAGTGTGCGGCCGCCGTCACAGATTAGCTGTTGCAGACCATTGCGGACTTTCCTATCGCGGATCATTGTTACCAACACACCCGATCGCGCTGCGAGAAACCGGCCGTTTTCCATCCAGATTTCCTGCAAGCCTGGAAACAAATCAACTGCTCTGGCGAGCACCAACGCCAGGGCGGGGAGCTTCATCTTGCTGTCAAGGCGTTTCCCTGAGCGACTCTTGATCCACGGCGGAGGCAGTCCTCCGCCAATGTCGAAATACTTGGGCTTGAATTGTGCGGAACGACAGATGTGGGCGACCTGTTCGATGGCGCGTTGATAAGCCTCGGCAGATTCGACATTGGTTCTGAGGTGAAAATGGATTGTCTCAAGCCTGACGCCTGCCCGCATCAGCTTTCGGAGCACTTTAACAGCGCGGTTTGGCTCGAGGCCGAACTGTGTCGGGCAGCCTGGGTTTTCGGGGTCTGTTTCTTCGCTTGTCAAACAGCGAACGCCGAGGCTCCAATCCAGTTCTTTGGCCAGAGGGAGAATCACACCGAGTTCGTTTTCCGAGTCAATGTTGACCCTGAGACGGCGCAGGTCCTCGAAGCCGATAAGCCATGCCTTGCCAGGACCGTTGACAAGGATGTTCTCAGGCTCGAATCCGATATTTCTGGCGGCCATTAGTTCGAATTCGCTTGCGACTTCGATCGGCCTGTTCTGCCGGCGCCACCAGTCCAATAGCGGTGCCAATGGCTGTGCTTTGCATGGAAACCAATGCCGGACAGGGACAGGCACGGCTTTTTCAATTGTGCACAGGGATTTCAGAGCTTGTTCGACCGGGTAAGGTGAAAAAACGAAAAACGGTGTGACGGTGCCGTTCTCGCGCAAATTTCTTAGCAGATTCTCCCAAAAAGTGATGACCTTGATAGGGTGTGGACATCTTGTCCAATTCCTGCTGGGACGGAGTGTCGGCGGGATGTAGAAAGGCCCGTCACAAGGCGCACAAGTTCGTTTCCAGCGGCTGCAAGATGCATCCATACGCGATCTGATTTCCGGGTTGGTTCGGGTTCCATCGTGTGAAACCACTTGTTGAGTTTCTGGACGGCGGGCTGAATTCGGCAAGCTTTCTTTCGGTTCTACGCCGGTTTCAGCGGGGCGTTGCATTCAACTCGAACTGGTTTGAGGCATCGATAACAACTCGGCCCTGAACGGTCGCGTTCTGCAACAGGGCCTTTAAGGTTGCAGGATCGCTGGCCATGAGGTCGCTCTGCCGCTTGATTTGCTGGCCATGTTCCTGGGGCAGGACAATGCGGCCATGGATAACGACGCTTTGATTGAGGGTGCGGTTTGTGCCCAGAGCGACAAATGGGATTGCATTGCTGAAAAGAGTATCGGGAGCAACTGACGTCTGTGAAGCAAGCCCTTTCTCCGGCTGCATTCGGGCACGCGCACCGAATCGTGCTGCTGTTGGTGCCGGGGCCGTTTCTGCAGAAGGCGCCCCTGCTGCTGTTTGGGGGCTTGGCTGCGCAGCAGACCGGTAGGCGATTTGGGCGGAGCTTTCAGCCGCAGTGTGATCGACTGCTGCAACTGCGGCTTCATAGACAGATCCATCGGAGTCCAACACGCGCAGTTTGCCATTGGCGAGTTCGATTTGAAAATCTTCGAGCACGTTCCGAGTCTGTTGTGAGAGTTGGCTTCGATCGGCTCCGATCTGACCCGATTGTGTTTGCACAAAGCGCTGTGAGAGTCCGGCGACTTTTCGATCAAGAGCCAACGCTGCAACCGATTGACGTGGTGTAGCAAGCGTGTCCTGGTTTGATTCTGCTAGCCGGGCGATTTCTACTGGCGGCGCTCCAACTGATGTCGTGGCCGGTGCGCTGCGAGTCCGGGCAGCAGACGCGGGCGCCGGTGCCGATTGGGGAGGCTGTACCTTTTGCTCGGCTTTGGCAAGGTCGTGCATCCTATGGGGTTCCCACGATAACCGCACGAGGAACGCAACAAGTCCGATCGCCACAACTGCTGTGGCTGTCATCCAGACAGGCTTGAGTCCGAGCCATGCGAACAATGTGGTTGACCGCATGGCGCGAGGTTCTTTGCTTCTGTATTTCCGGTCCACTTCGGTTTGAAGGAAGCGGCGTGTGTCAGGGGGCATAACGAAACGGGCGCCAGCTTCGTGTCGTCGGCGTGCCACGTAGGCCCGGAGGCGGTTTTCGATGTTATGGTTTGTTGGACCAGTGTCCATTATGCCTGATTGTTAGACGGAAAACGGCCGGGTTTTCTCCCCGGCAAACAACGGGCGTGCGATTTCTTCCAATCGATCCAAGCATTTGCTCAGGCGGGAGCTGACCGTTTTCGGGTTGAGATTCAGTGTGGCGGCGAGTTCTTCGTAACTAAGGTCGCCGAAGTATCTGAGCTCGATGATTTCCCTGCAGGGATCGGACAATCTGTCAACAGCTTGGCGGAGCATAACCATTTCTTCCTTGCTGATCAGAGCCTCGTCCGGGCCGGAAGCGGGGGACGGGATTTCCAATGGGGTGCCATTGTTGGGGTTTGAAACGTCCAGCGGCACATGTTCCATTCCTTTCCCGCGTTTTGCGGCTGACTTGTGCTGGATAAAGTCGCGGGCCTTGTTGATGGCTATTCGGAAGGTCCACGTCTGAAAGGCGCTGTTACCGCGAAACGAATCGATGTTTCTGACGATTGCCAGGAACACTTCCTGAGTAATCTCCTCGACGTCCTCGCGCGTAAAAGCCGGACTATATTGGAAAACGAATCGCCCAACAGGATCGTAATAGCGCTCAAAAAGCTCGTCCCACGCTGCTGCATCACCACGGCGACAGCGCGCGATCAACGCGCGTTCGTCTGGCGTGTCTGCTGCCTCTGTGCTGCTATGTTGGGACGTTGTCGCAGTCATCCGGAACCGTTCGATTGGCGCTGCACTGTGCCGGGTTCATAACCGCGTGCTAAAGACTTTACAATGTGGTGCGGTATGTTTCAACGTTTTGGCATGACGACGCCGTTGGCGCTCATTTTCTACGAAAATCTGTTGATCGGCAATCAACTGGTTAACCGGCTGCGCGATCTGGGGTACCGAGTCAGATCGGTCAACGCCCCGGAACTTGGGCAATTGGCATCAATTGCGTCGGAAGAAAAACCGTTGATTTTCCTGACCGAACTTGGAGCCCAAGCGGAGCAAGTGTGCGGCGCAGTCCGACAGTTGAAAGACAATCCTGCCACCGCGCACATACCGGTCCTTGCGATTCAGCAGGTGACAAAGAAAAGAGCGGACCGGAAAGTGGCGGAAGCCGCGCGAACGGCTGGGGTTGCACTGATTGCCAACGAGGAGGCGTGCCTGTCGCAACTGCCGGAGTTGCTGAACCGCGCATTGGAAATCGAGTAACAACAGGGCGTGCCGGGTCAGGCGCAGGTCTGACTAACCCGGAAATCTCGCCGTCTCCACAGCAAGAGAAACCTATAGCTTCATTCCGGTGAGACTCCGGTGCCAAGCCGTTCTACCTCGGCAAAGGTCATCTCCCGGATCATCTCCTCGAAACTGACGGTGGGTTCCCAGCCCAGAATGACCCGTGCTTTGCGTGAGTTGCCGAGCAGTGCGACAGGTTCTCTTGGCCGAACGAGTGCCGGGTCCTGGCGGACGTACTTGCGCCATTCCAAACCGAGGGAACCAAACGCGGCATCGAGGACATCAATGACGGAATGGCTCACACCGGTTGCGAGAACGTAATCATCGGGGTTGGCCTGCTGCAGCATCAACCACATTGCTTTCACAAAGTCCCGAGCATGGCCCCAGTCGCGCTTTGCTTCGAGGTCGCCCAACAGCAATTCCTGTTGCAGGCCGGCTTTTATTGCGGCGGCGGCCCGGCAAATCTTCCGCGTGACAAAGTTGGGGCCACGCCTTGGCGACTCATGGTTGTACAAGATGCCACTGCAGGCGAACAGGCCGTAGGATTCCCTGTACGCTCTGACGAGGTGTGTGGCGAAAGCTTTGGCACAGCCGTAGGGATTGACAGGCGCAATCGGTGTCTGCTCGTCCTGGGGGGCAACGGTTGGACGTCCGAATATCGCTGCCGAAGAAGCGGAAAAAAAACGCGCGTTCGGGCATTGCGAACGCAGACTTTCAAGCAAACGCAATGCGCTTAAGACAGCGAACTCGCAGGTTTCTTGCGGAATCTCGTAACTGAGTCCGACATGGCTTTGCCCGGCCAGATGATAAATCTCGTCCGGGGCAACGGCGGCGACCAGGTCTTTTACCGACTCTGAGTCTTTCAGACAAATTTGGTGCAGGACCATTCGCTCGTGCAGCGGTGGATTGGAGAGCAGATGCGCGATCCACGACTTTGCCGGATCTGCCCCCGGCCTGATGGTTCCGTGCACATGGTAGTCTTTCTCGAGCAACAGCTCGGCCAGATAAGAACCGTCCTGTCCTGTAATCCCTGTGACAAGCGCGCGGCGCATGACGAAATCAAACTGCGGTTTGGCCACGGCCTTGCTGGCTTTTGATTAGGGCGACATCCGCATCCACCATCAACCTGACGAGTTCTTTGAAGCGAATTCGCGGTTTCCACCCAAGACATTTTTCTGCTTTTGAAGCATCGCCGACCAAGTGCCCGACCTCGGCTGGGCGGCAGAGGTTTGGATCAACAACAACGTGGTTCTGCCAATCCAAACCGGCGTATCCGAACGCAACCTCGAGGAATTCCCGCACGCTGTGTGTTTCTCCAGTGGCAATTACGTAGTCATCCGGCTTTTCCTGCTGGAGCATCAGCCACATCGCTTCGACGTATTCCTTCGCGTAACCCCAGTCGCGGCATGCGTCAAGGTTGCCAAGGCACAACTTGTCCTGTATTCCGGCAAGGATTCGCGCCACAGCCATTGTGATTTTTCTGGTGACAAAAGCTTCGCCGCGCCTTGGTGATTCGTGATTGAACAGAATACCGTTGCTGGCGTGAAACCCGTAGGCTTCCCGGTAATTCACGGTTGCCCAATAAGCATGCACCTTCGCGCATGCGTACGGACTGCGTGGATGAAACGGAGTGGTTTCACGCTGTGGTGATTCCTGGGCAAGACCGAACATTTCACTCGATGACGCCTGATAGAATCTTGGACGGAGACCGGCCAATCTTATGGCTTCCAGAAGCCGCACCGTGCCGGTGGCTATCACGTCGGTGGTGTACTCGGGGTTCTCGAAACTCACGTGCACCTGGCTTTGGGCAGCCAGATTATACACTTCATCCGGGCCGATGTCTTTGATCACCCTGAAGAGCGACGCGCTGTCAGACATGTCGCCGTAGTGCAACTGAAGCTTTCCGGCCGGTGTGTTTCCGCTTTGGCAAAGCTGCTCCAATCTTGCTGTGTTTTGCGAGCTGGTACGCCGCACGATGCCGTGCACTTCGTATCCCTTGGAGATGAGCAACTCTGCCAGGTATGACCCGTCCTGACCCGTGATGCCGGTTATTAGGGCGCGTTTTGCCATAACAAGATATGCGTTCCCCACAGTGTCGAGTGCCAAAACTGGTCTGACAAGCCCGGACTGCACGAGCGAGCGCGGAGTTGCGCGGTGTTTTGACGGCAAAGGACCAATGGTTAAACGAATTGACTGTGATGTCGGTCTCTTTCGGCTTTGATCGGGCCTTACTTACAGGGCATACTCCGGCCATGGACAAAGATCGTGTTGCAGAAATCTTGTCTGAGATCGGAGTTCTTCTGGAGCTGAAAGGCGAGAACCCTTTCAAGTCGCGCGCTTATGCGAATGCGGCACGGGCGATCCAGACCTTGGAAGAGCCAATCGAGAAGCTTGTTGCCGAGAATCGGCTCGGAGAGATCAAAGGAGTCGGAGAAGGATTGCAGGAAAAGATCACGATTTTGGTTCAAACAGGCAGGCTCCCCTATTACGAGGAATTGAAGGCGTCGATTCCTGCAGGGCTTGTTGAGATGTTGAGCATACCCAGCCTCGGCCCGAAAAAGATCAAGGCGTTGCATGATCGGCTCGGGATAAGCACTATCGAGGAACTTGAAGCGGCATGCAAGGCAGGCAAAGTGGCGGGCCTTGACGGGTTCGGCGAGAAAAGGCAGGCGAAGATTCTCGAAGGGATAGAATATCGGCGACAGTACGCTTCGCGGCATTTGCTCAGTGCGGCGCTTGAGGTTGCGGAGCCGATTTTGGCCGAACTCAGTGCGCGCAAAGATGTGATTCGATGTGATGTAGCAGGTAGCGTCAGGCGGTTTAAGGAAATGATCGGCGATGTGGATTTCATTGTGTCGTCGGAGGATGCTGATGCTGTGATCGAGTGTTTTGTGACGCGGCCCGGGGTGATGTCCGTGTCCGCCAAGGGCAGCACAAAAGCCAGTGTGATTTTGTCTGGTGGGATTCAGGCCGACATCCGGGTTGTGAGCCATCGGGAGTATCCGTTTGCACTGGCTTACTTTACCGGGAGCAAGGAGCACAACATTGTGATGCGGCAGCGGGCCATCCAACGCGGTCTGAGGTTGAATGAGTACGGGCTGTTTCGATCGCAGGTGGAAACACGTGACCCGAGTTTGTGTCTGCCGTGTACGACTGAATCGGACATTTATGCAGCGTTGGAGCTTGATTACATCCCGCCGGAGTTAAGAGAGGACAAAGGTGAGTTTGCAGCGGCCGAGGCCCACGCTTTGCCGCGGTTGATCGAGTTGAAGGATATACGGGGTTCGTTGCACAACCATTCAAATTGGAGCGATGGCATAAATTCCGTTGCGCAAATTGCGTCCATAATGAGCCAGCGATTCGAGTACTGGGCAATCACAGATCACTCGAAGTCGTCGTTTCAGGCCAACGGGTTGGATGCAAAGCGGCTCAAACAGCAGGGAGATGAAATCAGGCGTGTCAATGAAAGCCTCGCTGCAAAAGGCGTGAAGTTCCGCCTGCTTGGCGGCATCGAGGTTGATATTCTTCGAGATGGCAAACTTGACTTTGACGACGAAGTTTTGGCGGGGTTGGATGTTGTGATTGCGAGTTTGCACGTTCCTGCAAGCAGCGAAGCCGAAAACACGCGCCGCCTTGTCAAAGCTGCCGAGAACCCGTTTGTCCATATTATTGGCCATCCCACAGGACGTTTGTTGTTAGAACGCGAGCCGTATCCGGTGAACATCCAGGCGGTGATCGATGCATGCGCTGAAACAGGCACGTGGCTCGAGTTGAACTGCAGCCCGTACCGGTTGGATCTGGACTGGCGTTTATGGCCCCAGGCAAAGAGCAAGGGGGTGAAGTGCGCAATTGGTCCGGATGCGCATCGAAACGAGCAAGCCGATTGGTTGCGCTTGGGGGCTGGCGTTGCGCGAAAAGGGTGGTTGACCGCTGATGACGTGGTCAACACGCTTGATCTTGCGTCGTTGCGCAAGGCGCTTGCGGCCAAACGAAACCGCAGCAAACGTTAGCAAGGTTCCGTCGTGGACTGGCCAGGCTTGCGTTGGCATAACGCCCGGCCGGTGTTCAGCGCGCTTGGGCCTTGCTCGCCTCGGTAAAACGCGACCGCTGCATGGCCGCTCCCGCTTTGGCAAAACGCTGCGGACTCATGTCCGCGCGTGTCGTCAGTGGTTGCAGTTCGCAGTTATTGTTCCGGAACAATCCGAATGGTGTGGGTGACCGGAGTGAATGCGTCCTCGATTTGTTCGACGTATTTTTCCCGAACCTTTTCGGTCAAGGCAACGGTAGCTGGCATGTCAACACGGCCTTCGTCGCCGTGGAAAAGCATTTTGACCTGGCGGGTCTCATAGTTCTGCTTTGCCGCAACGGCTTCATCGACCTTTCTGAACGGCTCGGAAAACGGATTGAGAATGAAGTCTTCTGCGAGGTTAACTCCGCTGGCAAGTTGTTGGGCCGAGTAAGTTCTGGTGGTTTCGCCCCAGACAATCTTGTAGGACTTGGCCGGCGCATTTGTTACGATCAGAATGAACCGATTGAGCTGTTGGTTGAATGGCACCAGCGCCATGGCCGACCGAATTGAATTGTCCCGATTAACATCCCCAGCCGCGCAGAACGGGTACTTGTGGCTTGTGATTGTGAGCTCGCCCTTGGTCATCCCGTGCAGTTCGTGCCCAGGGGTGAGCGTAACTCGCTCGGTTGCGAGATCGACTTTTACCGTTCCGATGTTGCCGTCCAATCCCATTGTTTTGAGAAACGCGTAGGCCATCACAAGGTGCCCAGCCCAATCCGGGTGGACACTGTCTTTTCCGGCAATCATGTAATCCTCGCCGAATCTTCGTTTGGCTTCGAACCCGGTGGTCAGCATCGGCCAAAAAACATCGGCGAACGCGGTTCCTTCTTTGGAAGCAACCTCTATGCAAATGTTACGGAGGTTGCAAAGGCTGAGGTTCATCTCTTCCGAACTGGCTTTTGACCATGGAACTTTTGGACCGACACAGCCCGGCGAGCCCAGAACCACACGGACGCCGTGGTTCTTGAACGCCTGTACGATGGCGGTGATTGAGTCGCGATAACGGCGCCCTATTTCGGGCTCGAATGCGCGGTACTCGTGATCGTTCATTCCGTAGCAGAGAGTGGCGACGGTTGGGACGAATCTGAGGCAGTCATTTGTCATTCGCGCCAGAAACCCCGGGGCCCTTTCCCCGCTCCATCCGAGCTGGCGGACTGCCACCTGGAGTTCCGGAACACAAACTGTCAGATAGGTTTCGATTATCCTCGAGTACATCCGTTGCTCCGTGATCGAGTCGCCGCAGATCATGATTCTGTCGCCGGCTTTGAGCAGAAGACCGGCGGGTGCGGGAGCTTTGATCGGATTGAATTTTGCGAAGAACGGGTCTGAGGGCTTGGTTTCCAGTGCCCTTGACGGTGTCTGTGCGAGTGCGATGACACAGAACGCAACGCACGCAATCGAAAGACCAATTGAACGAGCAGCTTTGAATATGCGCATGGCCGGAAGTGTTGAGTGAGAATCCGATGCAGTCAAATCAAACTCGACGGCTTCGGGCCGGGGACGGGTGCGGGCCCGACGCGATTGCTCTTTCCAGTTTGCTGACGGAGCGCGGGCAAACAAGACCACAGACCAAAGACCAGAGACCAAAGACCGGAGACCAAAGACCGGAGACCAAAGACCATGGATCTGCGACAAAGGACAGGGAGCATGGCGCAGAAGTCAGAAATCAGGAGACTGGCGACAGCAAACAGGGATCAGGGGACAGCAACAAGAGTTTCAATGTAATCACCGCTGCCGGTCCGCACGGGTTGAGAAGGGCCGAAGGCCCGATCTATACCAGCCTGGGGCAACGCCCCAGGTAGGTGAGGCAAACTGATGACAGCAAGGGCTGAAAGCCCGGGCTAATCCGGAGTTTCTTGAGGTTCTCGTGAATGTTTGGCTGCGGGTTTGTGTGATCGAAACGTGGTACAAGACGGGTCGTCGGGTTGATGCGGCCGAGGACGGCTGCGCTCCTGACCGCCGTTGGGTTTTTCCGACGCGTGCGGGAGCGCGGCCATTCTTGGCCGCCCCAGCAGGTCAAAGTTCGGTCGTCGGGTTTGCGTGATTGAAGCACGTCCACGATCGGTCATCGGGCTGATGCGGCCGAGGACGGCCGCGCTCCCGGGGCCGTTGTGTTTTCCAAGGCGTCTGCAGGAGCGCGGGCATTCTTGCCCGCACCCAACCGGTCAAAGTTCGGGCGACGGGTTTGTGTGATTGAAGCAGGTGCACGATCGGTCATCGGGTTGGTGCGGCCGAGGACGGGTGCGGGCCCGGGGCGATTGCCTTGTCCAACGCTTTGGTCGCTCTAATCCTTTTGCCAGGCGGCCGTGTGTTCGTGCTGCCAGAGTTCCTGGATTGGTTGGCGGTCGCGGACAACAGAACTACTGCGCCCTTTGACCATTATCTCGGGTGGGAATGGGCGGCTGTTGTAGTTGGATGCCATGACGGAGCCGTATGCGCCTGCGCTCATCAAGGCAAGATAGTCGCCCTCTTTGACAGGCGGAAGCGGCCGTTGCTTTGCGAAGTAATCGCCGGATTCACAGACCGGGCCGACGACGTCAGCCGGGAACCACGAGCCCGGTCTCCAAGACAAGGGCACAATTTCGTGGTAAGCATCGTAGAACGCCGGGCGGATCAGGTCGTTCATTGCGGCATCAACGATGACAAACCTTTTGTTGTCGGTTTGTTTGATGTACTGGACGCGCGTGATGAGGACGCCAGCATTGCCGACAAGGAACCGCCCGGGTTCGAGCAATATTCGCAATCCAAGCGGCTGCAGCAAAGGCAACAGGGCGCGGGCGTATGAGTCCGCTGTGATCACGCCTTTTGCCTGCTTTGTCAGCCACCATTGCGGTTTGCCGCTCTCGAGAGCGGGGTCGTACACTATGCCGATTCCGCCGCCCACGCTGAAGAACTCGATCTTATGCCGATCCTTGAGAACCTGAGCCAGGGGAAGCATCCGTTTGACGGCGTTGACGAACGGTTTTTCAGATGTGATCTGCGATCCAATGTGCATTTGGACGCCGCGGATTCTGATGTGGCGCAGTCGAGCGGCTTTGTCGTAAACGCCAAGAACACGGTCCAGCGCGATTCCGAATTTGTTCTCGTAAGTGCCGGTTGTGATTTTCGCGTGTGTGTGGGCTTCGACGTTGGGATTAACGCGAATCGCCACGGGTGCGGCCTTTCTCAGTCGCGCGGCAATTCGATTGATTCGTTCGAGTTCGGCTTCACTTTCGACGTTGAAACAGTAAATGCCATTGCGCAACGCGAACTCGATTTCCTCTTCGGTTTTTCCAACGCCTGCGAACACGCATTTCGCTGGATCGCCGCCTGCGGCGAGGACACGGCGTAGTTCGCCGTGGCTCACTATGTCGAAACCTGCTCCGAGGTCTGCGAATGTGCGGAGTACGGCGAGGTTTGAATTGGCCTTGACAGCGTAACAGACGAGATGATCAAGAGGACGCAGTGCGGCGTCGAGGCTTTGATAATGATGTTCAAGTGTTGACTGGGAATAGACGTAAAGCGGCGTGCCAAAGCGCTCCGCGAGCGTGCGCAATGACACTCTCTCACAGTACAGGTTTCTGCCTATCCGAGAAAAACAGTGCATGGGAGGGTTATGCCAGAGCGTGAGTTGCGAGCAAAGCGATTTCGCATCGTCAGATTCAATGCGAAATGGCCTGGCCCGCATATTTCATACCCTGAGCAGTCTGCGAAACGGGTGTCTTCAAGCAACCAAGGAATATGCTGGCGAGGATTGTCCGAGGGGGGCGCACCTCAGACAGACTGCGTGCGGTGCCAGAATCGCGGGACAGGGTTTGTCCGAGCTTGATCCCCGCCTCGCTAAACTTTGGCAGCAACACTCTTGAGATGTTTTATCGATCGTTCGGCTTGTTCGATAGTGCCGCATTCGACTGAAAGGACGATGTCGCGCTTGGCCTGTTTGCAGAGGCGAATGACGCGCGCCCAATCGATTACGCCATCGCCGCACGCGCAACCGACCGGAGTGCCTGTGACTTTGCCGCGCTCGGCTTTGCTATGTTCGATCGATATGTCTTTGGCGTGCAGGTGAACCAGACGGCCGACTACATGCCGCAGCCACTGGTATGGGTCTTGTCCGGCGAGGAACGAATTGCCGGTATCGAAATTGATGCCGATGACTGGGCTTTTGACGAGGCGGTGAATGCGGTCGAGCCCGTCGGGCGTCTTGCTGTACTGCTGATGGCATTCGAGGCCGATAAGAATGCCACGGGGTTCTGCGACTTTTGCGGCTTCCATCAGCGTGTATCGCATAAGGACGAAATCCTCCTCTTCGGTCGTCCATGGTTGTTTTGGGCCTTCGTCGGTGTTGACCACAGGCGCGCCGCATTCTGCGGCGAAGCGGATTGCCTGTTTTAAGTACTCGACACCGATTTCGGGTTTGGTGAGAGGTGTGTGAGCGGAGAGGCCGGACAACTTCACACGGGCCTTTTCGCAAGCGCGTTTGATGCGGAGAGGATCGTCCAGCATTGAAACGCTGTGGAAATACCCGGCTTCGCTCAATAGCTCACGTCCGAGGTGGACCATTGGTTCGACGTGTGTGTAACCAAGTTCGGCGGCTTTGGCCACGCCCCATTCGAATGATTTGTCGGCATGCCGCACGAACTCCATGTTAACGCCAAAGAAGATTTTGCCCATATGATGGGGTGAGTCTAGTTGGATTCAGCATTCCGGGCAAGCGCCTATCTGATCCGGAAACCTGCCCTCCATCCGTCGAATTCCAACTGAATTCGCTTTGGGATGTGAGACAGAATTCGATACAATGACCGGGAAACGGAGCTTGTGTGGTCGATACTTATTGAGAACATGGCGTGAACATTGCTTGCTTTCAATCACGGGGTCGTGGATGTGGTTTTTGTGCAGTGACATAATGAGATTACCGCCGACAGCACGATTTTGGGGTTTTGCGTGGCTTTTCATGGCGGCGCTTGTTGCGGCTTCCGGATACGGAGGTGTTGAGCTAAACGAGGTGATGCCCGCTGACAACAGCGTGCTCATGGACGAGGACGGCGACTATCCTGGCTGGGTTGAGCTGGTTAACAAGGGTTCTGAAAGCATTGACCTTGCTAATTACGGGCTGTCGGATGCCCCTCACGATTTGTTCAAATGGGTTTTCCCCTCTGTGAGAGTCGAGCCCGGGGGCACTGTGCTCGTTTTTACTTCCGGGAAGAATCGCCGCATTCCCCCGGGCATGGCAGCCACTCCGACGAATGCGGCAATTGTGCCCAATGAGATTGCAGGGCTTGCGTTATGGCTGGATGCTACCGATAAGAGAAGTGTTGTTTTGGAGGATGGCAAGGTGGCTGTTTGGAAGGACCGGAGCGGGCGTGTTCCGCCACAAGCGCAGGTGGAACCGAAGAAACCCGACGCATTCGACGGGTTGTGTCTCTGGTTCGACGCGGCTGATGCGAAGACGCTGACGGTTGATAATGGGCAGATTGCGCGGTGGGAGGACAAGAGCGGGGCGGGCAACCACGCAGTTCAAGACAACCGTGGCGCGCAACCCGTCTTAAGGACCGATTCTGCAAGCGGTCTTTCGGTGGTTTACTTTGATGGGCAAGAAAGGTACTTGAGTTTTCCGCGTTTGGAGGAACTGCGCACTGTTTTCTGGGTTGGGCGCGAATCACCTGAAGCACCGGAAGGGTACCGTCCGTTGCTTGGGGACGAGATCACGTATGATTTTCACAGGGGCGACTCTGGTCAGATTTATTGGTCGTACGCTGCTACCAGGGCTGCGACGGGCGGGGCGATGACATGGCTGAACGGTGAGCTGGTAGTGCCAACGATGGTGGCATTGCCGTCAGAGATGAACTTGGTGACGACGGTGGCATCAACGCCGCTTCGGGCCAGTACGTTGTCCACGGACAGGTACCTTGCTGGGCGGTGTTGGTGGGGTGATATTGCGGAGGTAATAGGGTTCGATCGTGTTCTTACAGACGAAGAGCGCCAAAGCGTAGAGAAGTATTTGCAGGAGAAGTGGCATCTTGCGCGCCCACCCGTGTATGAGTCGTACGATGCTTTCCAGACCTCGGCGGGGCGACGTCCGGAGTACAGAATGGACGCTTTCACAGGTTTGCCGCACTTATGGTTTGATGGCGAGGACGACGGTCTGCAGTTTCCGCGACTGGCGAATATTCGGACAGTGTTTTGGGTGGCGAAGGCGGATCGGACTGCTCTGACGCACTATCGCCCCATGCTTGGCGACACTGTTTTCTACGATTTCCATCCCGGGGAAGCTCGATTGCTGTTTGGTGTTTTCAATGCGAGTGAGGCTGTGATCTATGGACGGCTGAGATTGAATGGCGAGGCGACCAGACCTGATGCCACTCGGTTGCCGTCGAACTGGTCAGTGTTGTCTCTGGTTACAGGCGCTGATTGTCGGGCGAACACGTTGGCGTGGGACAGGGAGATGACAGATCGGTGTTTTGCCGGCGGGTTCGGGGAGGTAATCATATACGATCGGGAGCTAAGCGAAGCAGAAGTTGACGGCATCGAGGCGTACTTGCAGCAGAAATGGATGCTTCCGATGTGCGCGCTGCACGCCAGTTTTTCTTTGAGTCCAGACGGGGGCAGCATCTATTTGACCTCGCCTGATGCAACGGTCATCGACCAACTCACTTTTCCCCAGATGTCCGGAACATGTTCATTTGGCAAGCCTTCAGCCGGGAGCGGTCAGACCAAGGCATTTTTTGACACGCCGACGCCCGGCAGTGCGAATCCCGAACGCGGTTATGTCGGAATCTGTCCGGAGCCGATCGTCACACCAAACGCCGGATTATTTCAGGAGAGCGTTGCAGTTGTTGTTGAATCGGGTGAACCGCGGTGTCGTTATTACTACACATTGGATGGCAGTGAGCCTTTGGAACCCGGAGGGGAGTGGAAGGATGAGATTTGGATGGATGACGCGGTACCTGCAGGCGCGAGCAGCTTTGTTGACGGGGGCGACGACTGGAGCTGGGTGAGAACGCCGAGTCCGATCTCTGGATTTAAGGCGCACAGGTCCAAGGCATCGAGCGGGTTGCACATGCACGGATTTACAGGGGCGAACTACCTACTCCGAACTGTCAAGGGCGACAGGCTTTTCGTGCACGTGTTTGTTGATCCTGAAGCACTGCCGTCTGAGATCATGGTGCAATGGTACGCGGATGGGTCATGGCGGCGCGCGTTTTGGGGGCAAGACAAGCTGCGTTATGGTCCGACGGATAGTGCCGAGAACTACCGCGTCGGTTCGATCCCTGAGGTGGGCAAGTGGGTGCGCTTGGAAGTGCCGGCTGCGGCTTTGGGGCTTGAAGATGCCTCGATCGACGGCATGGCGTTTTGTTTGTATGACGGCGCGGCATGGTGGGATTCGGCTGGAAGATCGAGCACGAACATAACTCGGGCCATGCTTTATACAGAGCCGCTGGTTTTGACCAAGACAGCCGTGGTGCGTTTTCGTGCAGTGGCACCGGGATACATTCCCAGCCGGGTTGTAACGCGGACTTATCTGGTTGATTTCGGCGGTAGTTTGCCTGTGGTGTCGATAGCGACTGCGCCTGCGGATTTGGTGAGCGAGCGGAGTGGCATTCTTGTTGCCGGGGCTGATGCATCGTCGATGCCCCCGTACTATGGGGCGAATTTTTGGAGACGATGGGAAAAGGCGGTCAACGCAGAGTTGATTGATCCAAGCTCGACAAACACTTTCAACCAAGTGGTTGGATTGCAGGTTCACGGCAACTACTCGAGATCAGCACCGCAGAAGTCCTTGGAACTTCATGCGCGAAAGAGATATGGGCTTGGAAAAATCAGATGTCCGGTTTTCCCCGGGATTGCGGTGGACGAATTTGAGACTTTGATGCTCAGGAATGGAGGCAATGATTGGAACAGGGGGATCATGCGGGACTATGCTTTGCAGGGGTTGGTATCGGGTCTGAATCTTGGGACACAAGCGGGCAGGCCGGTGCATGTCTTTCTCAATGGAGAGTACTATGGAATACTGAACCTGCGTGAATTTGCCGATGAGAACCACGTGACGGCGCATTTTGGTGTGTCGCGGGACAACATCGACATGGTATTCGGTGAACGCGAGGTTGTTGCGGGAGACATGGTTGACTACAACGGGCTGGTCTGGTTTGCGAGGGTGAACGACCTGCAAGATCCGGCCAAATACGCCGTTGCGACCAATTGGATCGATATAGACAACTACATCGACTACGAAATCACCCAGATTTACTGTGACAACCGGGACTGGCCCGGAAACAACGTCTTATGCTGGCGTTCACGGACGGGGGATGGCCGATGGCGATGGATTGTGGATGATTTGGACGCGTGTTTTGACGAACGCGATGCCGGTCCTTCTCGCAACACGCTTTCGGCTGCGTTGTGGGGAGAGCCATTTGGTCCCGCGGCGCAATCAGCGTTGGTGTTCAGGTCGCTCATGAAGAACGCAGACTTCCGTTCGAGGTTTGTAAGCCGGTTCACGGAATTTCTGAACACACGCTTTCTGCCGGAGAATGTGATCGCAAGAATTGACGATGTGGAATCGGGGTTGACGCATGACGTGGACCGGCACATTGGGCGGTGGAAGAACAGCGGCGACTACAACTGGCCGGCGATCCAGAGCGTTTCGCAATGGCGTGAGAACGTCGAGCAGATGCGAACCTTTGCGCGGGCGCGTCCCGCATATGCGCGGAGCCATCTTGATTCCTTGTTGGAACTGGGCGGGACGGTTTCTCTGACTCTGGATGTTGTGCCCAAAGGAGCCGGGACAGTTCGAATCGACAGGCTCCAGTTGGCTGAAGGACAGTTTCCGTGGTCTGGGTTCTACTTTCGAAAGCAGCCGGTTACGCTTCAGGCGATGGCGCAGCCGGGGTATCGGTTTGTAAGATGGCTGGGGGTTGAGAACACGAATGAAACTGTGAGTCTGCTGTTTGAAAGTGACGCTTTGGTCGCCGCGGAGTTTGAGACGGACGAAGAATACAACCTGAACAATCTCCGTCCTAAACCGCACGATTTGCGCTGGTCTGACTACGTTTTGACCGGTTTTTCTGCAGCAGCTCCGGCGGGAACGTATCCGCCAAGCATGCTGTTCTACCAAACCCCGCGAAGCGATCCCGGATTGGATGTGCCGATGGAATCCGAATGGACCTTGCCTTACAATCGGGATTCGCGCAGCCGCATCCGGGGCCTTGGAGAAATGGGTTTTTCGTTCGTGAACACAAGCGATCCTCAGCCGGAGCCGGGTTCGGGTTTTCTGGGCGCGGCGGTTCTTTCGCTTCGTACGACGGGCCTGACCAACATTCAGGTTTCATGGGTGGGAGGGACGGTGAACCCGAACAGCCGTGTTTACGCGATCCGCCTGCAGTACAGGCCGGGGGTCTTCGGGGATTTCAGGGACGTGTTTGATGAAAGCGGCCAGCCAGTTGAGTATGTGCGTAGCGAGATAATTGGCGATTTTCGAGACATTGGACCGGTGACATTGCCGCCGGATGCGGACAATTGCCCCGTTGTTCAACTGCGGTGGAAATACTACTTCATTCCCACGGGCGCAAGCGGAGCGCGTGCGGAGCTGCGGATCGATGACATTCAGGTGCGGCCCGGGGCCGGACGGCGCTCGATTGTTTTGTTGTCGTGCGGCGCAAGACCGAACCAACGGTTTTGGGCGAGTTATCTTGCCATGCCTGGCGAGACGGTGGAACTGCTGGCGTCGAGCGACCTGATAGAATGGACGTCAGTTCGGGTTCTGAAGGCGGATGCGGCCGGGAGGATAGAGTTCGAGGATACGATCTCACCTGCAGTGTCGCATCGGTTTTACCAACTGCGAAGGTTAGCATGGAACTAGGTGCAACAAGGGCTGGTTTGAGCCACGGGCTCTTTCGGATTAGGCTGTTTGAACGTGCCATCGCCGGAGCGGTTTTGGCCATGGTTTTGGCAGGTGCGTGTGTTGACGCAACTGGTGGGGACATTGTTATCAGTGAGGTAATGTATCAACCGGCGTCTTTCGATGCGCGCGAGGAGTACATCGAGCTGTATAATCGAGGCGCTGTCGGTTACAATCTCAACGGGTGGAAGATAACGTCCGGCGTTCGGTTTGCATTTCCGAATGTAGTCTTGATGCCGGGCCAATACCTTGCAGTGGCAGCGGACCTTGACAGGTTTCGTGCGGTTCATCCCGGGGTAACCAATGTTGTCGGCGGGTGGGAAGGCCGTTTGGGGAACAATCGCGAGACGATCACTCTTGTCGATGCATTTGGGAAGAAGCAGGAGTCCTTAACCTATGCCAATGAGGGGGATTGGGCGCAGCGGCGGCGTGGTCCTGACGACAAGGGGCATCGGGGTTGGGTCTGGTACGCCGCGCATGATGGGGGCGGCTCATCGCTCGAGTTGATCAATGTGCAGTTCACAAACCAAGAGGGACAGAATTGGGAAGCCAGCCTTGTTCCAGGGGGCACACCAGGCAGGCCCAATTCCGTCGCGCGGACAAACATTGCGCCAATCGTGCGAAATGTCGCGCATGCTCCGGCCGTTCCCCGGTCAACCCAGCCCGTGACAATAACAGCGCATGTGCTGGACGAATCGCCGGTTGGCGTGGAGGTGTACTTATTCCATCGTGTGGATGGTTCACCTCTGTTCGAGCAGGAGCGCATGTGGGATGACGGCAAACACGGTGATGGCGCGCCCGGCGATGGTTTGTACGGAGTTGTTCTGCCTCCCCAGCCGGCAGACACAGTGGTGGAGTTTTACGTCAGCGCGACAGATTCGGCCAGCAACAGGCGCACGTGGCCTGCGCCGGTCCAGCCGGAGGGCACACAATCTGCGAATTGTCTTTATCAGGTTTCGGATGAGATTGAGCCTGACGGCCGGCCATTTTATCGGCTGGTAATGACCGAAGCTGAGCGGCTTGAGCTGGCTGAGATCGGCCAGATGCCGTGGTACTGGAGCAGCGATGCCCAAATGAACGCCACGTTCATCAGCACCGAGTTCGGCGAGACCGACGTGCGGTATCTTGCTGGTTTGCGCATGCGCGGGACGACCTCTCGGGACCCTTCGATTCCCGCCAAGAGCCGCCGAGTTAATTTCCCGCACGACCGTCCGTGGCGAGGGCGTCTTGCTATAAGCTTGAACGGATTGAATCCGCATTCGCAGGTGTTGGCGGGCGCATTATGCAGGCTGGCCGGAGTGCCTGCGGCAGAAGCGCGGTTTGTGAGAGTCCGTGAGAACAACCGTCAGATCACGCCCGGTGATGTATTGCCGTATGGTTGGCATGCAGAGGTGGAAGTAATTAGCAACGAGTTTGTATCGCGCCAATTCCCTTTTGACCCGAACGGCAACCTGTATCGAGCTGATGGGGGGAACCTCGAATACCTCGGGGAAAACCCGAGCAATTATGTGTATATCGTGACGTCCACAGGGGCGCGCTATGCAAACTATTCAAAAGAAACCAATGTAAGCGAGGACGACTGGTCTGACTTGATATCGCTGACTCGCGTTTTGAACGCCACGCCAGCTTCGGAATATGCGCAGGCTGTGCAAAGCGCTGTGGATGTCGATGAATGGCTCCGGTATTTCGCCGTTTTTACAATGCTCGCCAGCACTGAGACTTCGCTCGCGACCGGGAGCAACGGCGACTTCAGCCTCTACAGCGGCAGAGTTGATCCGCGTTTCAAACTGGTGGCGCGAGACCTTGATTCGACCTTCGGGATGGAAGGTGGTTTGAATGTCGAAATCTATCGTGCGACCAACAATGTGGCCGTGAATAGATTCCTTACCTGTCCCGAGTTCGGCCCCAAGTACAACGCTGAACTCAGGCGTTTGAGCGACACACTTTTCGAACCCGGACAGCTTGGGTTGATTATCGACCGTCTTCTTGCCGATTACATGCCGGCTGCTGTGGTGTCGGCAATGAAAGACTTCGGCGCAGCGCGACGCGCGTTTGTCTTGAGCCAGATTCAATCATCAATGTGGGTTTCCTCCAGTCTGCCCATTGTGAACTGGCACATGCGAACAACGGTCCCTTCAGTGACGCTGTATGGTGCTGTGGATGCGAGCCGGACATCCAAGGTGCTGGTTGGGGGTCGTGAAGCGACGCTCAACGCGCTGACCGGCATCTGGTCCATTGATGGAGTTGAGTTGCTGCCCGGTGTCAACAGAGTGTTGGTCTGCGCGTTTGACAGTGCCGGCGTCGAGGTGGACCGACAGCTTGGCGCCATCTGGTACGACACCGGGCGCAGCACGAAGGTCTCCGGCCAGCTCGATTCAAACACGTTATGGGAGGCAACAAAGGGGCCCTACCTTGTCAGTGGTGACGTCGTTGTCCCGGCCGGGATCACTCTGAGAATCGGGCCGGGAACGTCGGTGTTCGTCGAACAGGACAAACGCATCGTTGTTCGTGGCCGGTTATTGGCAGAGGGCAGTGCAGACAAGCTGATACGGATGACACGGCCGCCTGCGGCGAGTTATAATTGGGGCGGGATTGTTTTCGAGAACGCGACCAATCAGAGTTCTCTCAAGTATGTTGAGATGGCGTTTCTGTCGAAGCCGGCGATTACGTTGACGAATTCGAGCCTGCTTGTTGAGGATTCGTCATGGGACGCAATCACCGCCACGACCATTGTTACCTACGATTCTTCCCTTATTGTGCGCCGTTCGAAATTCCCCGCTGTTGCATGGACGGAAACAGTCAGTGGCTTGGGCATTCCTGCGGGTGGCCAGGTGATATTTGAGGGCAACTATTTTGCCGCGCCGACCGGCTATGCAGACGTGATTGATTTTACTGGCGGGCATCGGCCGGGTCCGATCCTGCAGGTTTTGGGCAACACGTTTGCAGGCGGCGGTGACGACGGCCTTGACCTTGACGGGACCGATGCGCACATCGAAGGCAATGTGTTCATGCATTTTCACAAGAACAACGATACCTCGAGCGAGTCGAGCGCCATCAGCAGTGGCAGTTACAATGGCGAGACCAGCTCGATAACAGTGGTGCGGAACGTGTTTTTCGACAATGACTATGACATTATTCTGAAAGACTGGGCGCGGCTTGTTGCTGAGAATAACACCTTTGCGGGAAGCAAGTATGGTTCGCTCTGTTTCAAGGAACCGCTCCGTCCATTCGAGAATCCACCTGCATCCGTTTTGGCCGATGGGTGTATATGGTGGAATCCGCCAGTGGTGATGGCTTATCTGGACACGAACCTTGTGACGACAGGCGCCATCGAGGTTTCTGTAATTAGGTCGATTCTACCACAATCAGGTCCATGGAGCGGTGCGGGCAATGTCAGTGCAAACCCAAGGTTTGCGGATGAACAGGGCGATTTCCATTTGTTGCCGGGGTCGCCGGCGTGCGGCACCGGGCCTCTCGGTCTTGACATGGGTGCGTACGTTCCTGCCGGAACAAGGATTGTGAGTGAAGTGGCGGCTGAAACATGGCGTACAGATGCGAGTTTCATAATCGGTGGCCCGGGCATTGTCGCATACAAGTACCGGGTTGATGGTGGCCCGTGGAGCGAAGAACGACTCGTGAGGCAACCAGTCCAGGTGAGCGGATTGGCCAACGGCCGTCATGTTGTCGAGGTGATTGGCAAGAACTCCGCCGGCGTTTGGGAGGAAGAGGTTCGGCCCGCCGGGTCGGTTCCGTGGACGGTAAACAGGCTGTTGCGCCGCATTCGAATCAACGAAGTCCTCGCTCAGAACAATGGTGTCGCCTCGATGTACGATCGATATCCTGACCTCGTCGAGCTTTACAATGACAGCCCGGACTTATGCGATCTGTCAGGGATGAGTTTGACTGATGATCCGATTGCACCTCGAAAGTTTGTTTTTCCATCGGGGGCTGTGATTGCGCCAGGGGGGTATCTTGTTATTGCGGCAGACAGCCGCAGCGGAGATCAAGGGTATCACCTTGGCTTTGCTCTTGATGCGAGCGGGGACGGGCTTTACTTGTATGATCGGCCCGAGAATGGCGGGCGGCTGTTGGACCGTGTTGTTTTTGGGCTTCAGATTGCGGATTTGTCGATTGGAAGGTTGGATGATGGGAACTGGGGGCTCACACTGCCAACATTTGGCGGTCCGAATGTTGCACAACCGGTGGGCGACGCGCGGCGACTTCGTATAAACGAATGGCTTGCAAACCCCGGCGCCTATCAGCCGGACGACTTTGTCGAGTTGTTCAATCCCGATACGTTGCCAGTGGCGATCGGCGGGCTTTGTTTGACGGACGAACCGGTTGGTGCGCCTTGTCGTCACAGCATCCACCCGTTGAGCTTTGTTCCGGCGATGGGATTTGCTGTGTTTATTGCAGATGGGAGAGCGGACGGGCCGGCAGATCACCTTTGTTTCAGGCTCAACTCGAGACAGGGCATGATAGCTTTGTTCTCTGATCGGGGGGAGTTGATTGACGTTGTGATTTATGGGCCGCAAGCTCCGGGTAGTTCGGAAGGGCGAAACCCAAGTGGGTCAGACGAGATTCGGACCTTTGCTGTGCCAACGCCAGGAAGCGATTCGCCGCCTGTTGTGAACCCCGATGCGGTTGTCATCAACGAAATCATGGCAAACAATCGGTCGTATTTCGATGACTCAGGCGCGTTGCGAGACTGGGTTGAGCTCTACAACAAGTCCGGGCAGGTCGTTGACCTTGCCGGGCTTGGCCTTACGGACCGGCTTGACCAGCCGTACCGGTGGGCGTTTCCGCCCGGAGCAACCATCCAGCCAAACGGGTATTTGGTGGTTTATTTTGATTCGCAGACGGCACCGTCCGCAACGAACACCGGATTCGGTCTCTCCGCCAATGGCGATGCGGTGTACATGTTCGACAGGCCGGGCGCGGGGCCGACGCGTGTCCTAGACTCGGTCGAATTCGGAGTGCAAGCCGCTGATTTCACCATCGGACGAATCATGGACGGGCCGGGAGCATGGACCCTCAACCAGCCGACACCGGGGCGCCCCAACAAAGCTGCGGCCATGGGCGGTGCGGAAGACCTTCGCATTAACGAATGGATGGCAAATCCGCTGCCGGGCGATGAAGATTGGATCGAGATTTACAACTCATCCGCACTACCTGTTGCCATTGGCGGGCTTTATCTCACCGATAACCTCGCGGAACCGTTCAAGTTTTCAATCAGGCCATTGTCATTCATTGGAGTTGGACTTTCGGCATTTCAGTTGTTTGTGGCCGATGGCAACGAAACCGCAGGAGCGGAACACGTTAATTTCAAGCTTTCGGCTGGGGGAGAATCGATTGGGCTTGCGGACAGCGAAGGGCATTTCATTGATTCTATTGTTTTCGGTGCACAGGAAGAAGGAGTATCCGAGGGAAGGTACCCTGACGGCTCAGGGACAATCATATCTTTCGGTCTCAACCCGACGCCGGGCTGGCGAAACAACCCTGTGGCGGGGCCAAACCTTGTCTTGTACCTGCTGAAGACAGGCGATGTGATGCTCCGGTGGAATTCGCGTCCGGGCCAGAAGTTCCAAGTTCAATCGACGCTGTCGCTTGCCAACCCGCAATGGGAGACGTTGCGGACGATTGATGCTGCCGACAGAGAAACGGTCTTGGTTGTTCCACCGGAGGATGGGGCATCTTGCTATTACCGAGTGCTTGTCATGCGCTAGGAAGTCGGTCAGAATTGTGGAAGTTGTGACCGGAAACGCCGCGGCCTTGGATGCCGGGAGACAGAGCTTGCCTTTCAGGCAAGAACGATGCGCGCGGCGTTGCGGGTTGTTCTGATCGCGCCATGGCCGGCTCAGTCGTTTCCAACAAGCATGCCGGGGTGGTCGTCAACGTCAGCGGACTTGGCGGCGTGCGGTTGATTCAGGCCATAGCCAGCAATCCCGAGACAGCCATCTACCAGACGGATCATCCCGGAGTGATTGTCAAGCTGTTCGACCTCGACTGCGAAAAAGTCGATGAGATTGGCTACGGTCCTTTCATGAGTTTTCAGGCTGAACTGGCCAATTTCGAAGAAATCATTCACCTCGAATCGCTGCGTGATTTTGTTCCGGCGTATTTTGGGGCCAACATCGATTACGAGGCCAAGTACGCATTCATTGCAATGGAGTATCTCGAGGGACAGAATCTCAGGCATTGGGCTGAGGAGGCGGCTGCAACCGGCTATGACCCTGAAGCGCTGGACAACCTCCGTCGTGCAACTCACGAGGTCTTGGCAATCCTCGACAGTTTTCATCGGCATGGACTGATCATGATCGATTTCAAGCCTGACAACGTGATCAGGTTGTCGAATGGCAATGTAAAGCTTGTTGATCTAGGCGCGTTTTTCACGCCTCGCCACAGGGCAAATGTTGCGAGTTTCCTTTACACGGCGACCCCGGATCATGCAGAGGTCCTGATCGACGCTTCGAACCTTCAGGCCGGTATCCCTCCAACCGTGGCTTCAGACGTGTTTAGCGCCGGCGTTGCTCTCTTCGAAATGGCCACGGGCAAGACACGGCTCGCGCTCAGCGCGACAACGGCCGACGAAATGCTTTCCATGCCTGAAATATACAGATTCCGCGACACCCAGATCACGGACCTCTGGCGTGCCTTTCCACATCTCAAAAAGGACATGCCGCTGGTCCACACTCAACTGGTCGAAAGAAACATTCTTTTTTCGGAGGCGTGGCATTTGCTCAAAGCATACCTAGCATCCAAAATGCCAGACTGGGAATCGCTCCCGTCAGAGCAGCGAGACGAGATTCTTCTTTCGACGGGAACAACTTTCATCCTCGAACAACTCCCGCCCGCCCTTGGCTGGCTTGCGCCGGCAATTGCGCGCGCGACCACGTTTCGCAGCATCCGGGCCAGAGATTTGCGCGAGCTCATAATCCTCCTTGGCAACCCTGCGCCAGACCATGTGCTGTCAGATGTGGCGGAACACTGCTTGTTGCTCAAGCACCTGCGCGGTCTGGGAATTGAACCTGATTTCGCTGCGCGCCTTAATACTTGGGAAGCGCGGCTCGACCGCGCCTCGGGGCATTGGGCCATATCGGCTCCATTGGTTGCGCGCGAACTCGGCGAGAACGCGCGGTTTGTGTTTCTGCGGCACGATCATGCAGACCAAGAAGGACACACCTACTGGATCGCAGTCGATGAATCGGAAGCTTCACAGGTCGCACGGAGTGCTGCGACCATTGCCCGGTTGGCCAAAGACCACAAGTCGTGGCTGTGTTGACCTTGGCCCAGAGTATTTCGCAGGCCGCCGTGACCGACAGCCACAGCGGACCCAGGAGCGGGACAGTGTCAGTCAGGCCCCTTGGTTCCGGCTGCGCCTGGCTGCATTGTTGTATTGAAAGGTCATTCGTATAGTTGGCTTGGACCGCCACAGGTCGCCCCTTGGCTCAGGCGTAAAGCACTGGCGTGCCACAATCAGGACCAGAAAGCTTTCAGTTTTCCGCGTAAACGCGGAACTCTAAGGGCGATGGGTTATACCGCGCATTAGGCGATGCCGCGCCCCCGGCCGTTAGAGTCCCGCCTTCGGGCGGCCTTGAAACAAGCATTCATGGGGCAGTAATACCTCTGAACGTTGCACGTTGAGCGTTGTACGTTAAACGTTCTCAAAAGGAAGACCAAACTGATCAAGCTATCGACACTTTCAACGCTCAACGTACAACGTTCAACTCACAACGTTCAACTCGGCCGCGGGTTTGCCAACCTAAGGGCGTTGTCACGCCCGAGGCTGTCAGAGTCCCGCCTTTAGGCGGCCTTGAAACAAGCATTCGTCGAGCAGTAATACCTCTGAACGTTGCACGTTGAGCGTTGTACGTTGAACGTTCTCAAACAGCCGGTCGTCGGGAAACGTGCATGATCCGGGCTTTCAGCC
>JAAYVR010000052.1 GCA_012517065.1 Verrucomicrobiota bacterium
ATGAACGCCCCTGGCTGTGTTCCAGACAGTTGGTCTTCCTTGACCAGTAACTCGAGGGCCGAAGGCCCGGCCCCATACCAGCCTGGGCCAACGGCCCAGGTGACAGGGCGCCAGATTAGTATGAGTAAGGGCTGAAAGCCCGCATCATGCAGGTTTTCCGACGAATCACTGTTCGAGAACGTTGCACGTACAACGCTCAACATGCAACGTTCAGAGGTGATACTGCTCGATGAATGCTCGTTTCAGAGCCGCCTAAAGGCGGGACTCGAACAGCCGCGGATGCAGTGGGCGTTGGCAGGCGCGAAGCGCTTGGAGTGCGGCAGCTTGCTGCCGCTTTGTTTTTCTGCCCAAACAACGTGTCTGTCCCCATACCGCGTCATCTGCAAACCCCTTCCGCGTGTTCCGCGTTTTTCGTGGTTGAAACCAATCAAAACCATCGGTTCCTCCTTCCCAAATCCGCTCCGTTGGCGCTTTGGTGCACGATCGCGACAACAACGTGGTGACAGGCAAACAGAATTGTTAAATGATAGAACGCGTGAACGCGCTTCATCTTGCTGAGCTTCGTTACTGTTGCACGACGGCAATTGAAAGGCCAAAGACCCGATCCATACCAGCCCGGGTCACCGTCCCGGGCATTACGTCTGCAAGATCGTTTGCGCGATTGAAACCTTGGCGAACAACCCCTACTCATCCGAATCGAACAGAATGAAACGCATCCTCCTGGCTGCCTTGCTGGTGGGGCTGCTGGGCACCCTGCACGCTGCTGACCTGCAAACGCCGGCCAGCAAACCGAACATCGTCATCATTCTCGCCGACGACCTCGGTTATGGGGACCCGGGCTGCTACAATCCCAAATCGAAAATCGCAACACCCAACATCGATCGGCTCGCCAGGGAAGGGTTGATGTTCACCGATGCTCATGCGGCCGGGCCGCTCTGCCATCCGTCGCGCTACGGTTTGATGACAGGACGATATCCGTTCCGCACCGATGTTTCACGATGGCCAAAACAGCCGTTGATCGAGCAAGGGCAGATGACGATTGCGTCGCTTTTAAAATCCCAGGGCTATCGCACCGCCATGGTGGGGAAGTGGCATCTCGGTTTCAACGAAGACGGCTACGACAAACCGCTGCCAGGGGGACCGGTCGATTGCGGGTTCGACACGTTTTTCGGCACGCGCGCTTCCACGGACATCCCGCCGTATTTCTACATTCGTGGAAACCGAGCCGTGACACCGCCGACAGATCATATCGAGGAACACCACTCGGAGGGATGGTCGTCAATCCAGGGCGCGTTTTGGCGTGAGGGTGGCATCGCACCCGGCCTCGCGCTCAAGGATGTGTTGCCCCGGTTGACCGATGAGGCCCTTCACGTCATCGACTCGCAAGTCAGGGCAAATCGGACGAACCAACAGCCGTTCTTGCTCTATTTCGCCCTCACAGCACCGCACACTCCATGGCTACCATCGCCGGAATTCGCAGGCAAAAGCGGCGCAGGCATGTACGGTGATTTCACCATGATGGTGGATGCGGAAATTGGGCGCATTCTGGCGGCGCTGGACAAGAGCGGACTGGCCAAGGACACGCTTGTCATTTTCACTTCTGACAACGGCCCTGTCTGGTATCAAGCGGATGTGCAAAGGTTCGGACACGATTCTGCTGGCGGATTGCGCGGTATGAAGTCGGACGTTTGGGAAGGCGGGCATCGGATGCCGTTCATTGTTCGCTGGCCTGGCCGGGTCAAAGCCGGGACGGTGACCGAGCAGACGATTTGTTTCACGGATCTGCTTGCGACGTTCGCTGAGATTTGCGGGACCACGTTACCGCCTGATGTGGGGCAGGACAGCTTCAGTTTCCTGCCGGTGCTGGAAGGGGTCCAGCCCGGCGACAAACCAATTCGCCCGCCGATTGTGATGCAGGCCGGAAGTGTCCCGTCCATGATGATGATTCGATCCGGCGATTGGAAATTGATAAACGGCCTTGGTTCCGGCGGTTTCACCAAACCGAGTTCGATCAAGCCGAAGCCCGGCGAGCCACCGGTGCAACTTTACAACCTCCGTGCTGATCCCGCTGAGACGACGAACCTTGCCGGCAAATACCCGGACAAGGTCAATGAACTCGCGGCTGCCATGAAATCGATCGTGGAACGCGGTAGGAGCCGATGAAGTGAGATTGGCTTTCCTGGCTGGGATTCTCGCTCGAGTTGCCGCTTCTCCGAGTCGCAGATTCGAGCCGGAAATCTCACCGGCGCAGCGGCCAAATACACCCCAAGTTTCATTTCGGAGAGATTTCCGGGCGATATGGGGACAGGCACGTTGTTTGTGCATAGCGACAAAGCGGCAGCAAGCTGCCGCACTCCAAACGCTTCGCGCCTGCCAATGCCCACTGCATCAGCGGCGGCACCTGAAAAACCATCGGGATCAGCGGCGCAAGGCAACGGGGCCACATGGGGACAGGCACGTAGTTTGTGATGTGCGCGGAATGTCCGCCTGCTTCGTGCAAGGTTACATGTACGTGACCGTGAGCACTGTTCGGTGAACTGTCTGTGGTTCCGCGTAAACGCGGAGCTCTAACGGCGA
>JAAYVR010000053.1 GCA_012517065.1 Verrucomicrobiota bacterium
CAGCAAGCTGCCGCACTCAAAGCGCTTCGCGCCTACCAACGCCCGCTGCTTCCGCCTCAGCGCGTTAGAAAACAGTGGGATCAGCGGCGAGATCGAATGATGCCGATATGGGGACAGACACATTGTTTTCGGCGTCATGCTGATCTGGTTCCAGGCACGTTGTTTGTGCATAAGACAAAGCGGCAGCAAGCTGCCGCACTCCAAACGCTTCGCGCCTACCAACGCCCACTGCATCGACGGCAGCGCGTGAGAAACCATCGGGATCAGCGCGGTCTTCCTTGGGATGGAGTGGCAGGGGATATTTCTCAGCCCGGCGTGACCGAAGGTTCGGGGGGTGCAAGAGCCGAGGCGTTGCCCGTCAGGCGACTTTGGTTGCGGCTAGGCCGGGCTGGAAAATATGCGGGCTAGAGTTTGTGCAGACCCTCTGGGCCGGTGAGTTCTCAGGTTGACCAGGACCGGCTTTGAACGCCTTGTCTATGTCCACCTGCTCCAACAATTCGGAGAGCCGCGTTTTGGCTTCGAACGCTCCAACTTCTTTGGCCTTCATGCCAACCAGTCTATTCATCTGGTTGGTTCGGTCAGGCCGGTTCTTGCATAGCCGTTTGGGTTCATAGGGCGTTCGACCGCTTGCGTCCAATGGTCCAGCTCGGCAGATTCGCAAACAAGCAGGAGGCTGAAGACCTGATCGGCGGTGACGTTGACCGCCCAGCCGCCGGGCGCGGTGGCAATGGGCGCGGATTCGAACAACCGCCATTGGCCATCGCGGATTTCGCCTGTGGCCACGACGCCGCCCGGCCATGCGTCAGACTGGTTCACGCGCACGTGACCGGATTGCAGTGGCATCATCAAGACTGCGCGGGAGCGGCGAAGGTCCTCTCCGTCCAGTGTCATCACGATGCCCCGGGTGTTGTCACTGAGAATCAAATCATTGTTCGCGCGGCAGTCACCTTGTGCTTCCACGGCCCGCAGCGCGCCGCGGCCGTCAAACCAAAGCAGTGCCGGTCGCTTTGCTGCGACTGTGAGCGTGATCGGAGGCTGACAGTCGGTGAGCCGGACGGTGCGGGCAGGTTGCGCGTCGTCGGTATTGAAGAGCACGTAAACCTGACCGCCATCGCGGAGCGGCAACCGAAAGACGTGCATGAGCGGATCGTTCGGCTCGACGCCGATCGGCTTGACGGCGCCTGTCTCGAAGACGCGACGATACAAGGCGAGGTCTTGCTGTCGCCTTGCAGGCACCGCGTGGAGTTCGAGCGGGTCGGTCGTGAACAGCACCCGGCCTTTGCCCAGTTGGTTTTCGACGAGCAACGGCGAACCGTCGCTCGCGTGCGTCAGGATTCTCCCTCCGGCGGCTTCGACTTTGATGCACGGCTGATCGGCAGCGTTGGTGGCGTTCACCTGAATGTTGGCGTAGCGCTCGGCGAGGAACCGCACGTCGCAGAGTTCTTCCAGTCGGTTGGTTCGCGTGCGCTGCCGCAGTTCGTCATAGGAAATGTCGCCGGACAAATACAGCGCGCCGCCCTTCTTCACCCAATCGCGGACTTTGGCGTAGGTGTCGTCGGTTGGGCAAAACGGCAGCGGCCAGAAAATGACCTTTGCCGACGGTGGAATGTTAAGGTCCAGTTCGTTCAACGTGCCGAGGTTCTCGGGATGCGTCGCAATGGCGAGGTCAAAACATTTCAGCACGCCCTCGATCACCTGCCATTTGCCGCCACCGAGCCGGTGGCTGTCCGGCGTCAGCACGAACACGTTCGGCTCGCGATACACAGGGGCGAAGTGGCGGAAGAGCAGGCTTTGGTTGCGGTGGACGTACGCGGTGTCCTTGGGCACGCCGTCGCACGGATAGATCATGCCCCACGGGAACACGCGATGCGCGTCGTCTTTCCAGCACCAGTTGTGAATGCGCGACGCGCCCAACCCAAGCGAGTAATGCGCGATGCCAAGGAACAAATCGATGGCCTGCTCGCGGGTGCGTGCGATGTGGTAGCCGTAGTCTTTGCCGTCGCCCCAGGCCGGATGCATTTTCACGCCGTACTCGCCCGGTCCGATAGATTTGCCGCGTGCGCGCTGGTCGTTGTATTTACAGATCGCTGGGAAGCGGGCGAGGTCCACGTCCGGCTTGTCGAAGTAGCCGAAGTTCGCCAGGTCCACCCCGTCAATTGCTGCTGGCAGGTCAACGCCCTGGTGCGGTAGTTGGTAGAACTCCGAACTCGTCGGATGCGTCCGGTCGAACTCGCGGATGGCGGTGACGAGATTCGAGTGCCAGCGGCGAATCAGCCACGCGCGGAAGCTGTTCAAGTCATATGCTTTCACGTCGTCCCATTTTTGTTCCCAGTCGTTGAAATCCTGTGCGGGGATTTGGCCGATGGGTTGTGCGGGGGCGTTTGCGCGCCAGGCGGCTCGGAGCTTGTCGGTCGAGCCGTAGCGTTCGCGGAGGAATTCGTTCCACTGTGGCGTGACGGCGTCGGACAACTGGCAACGCAAATCGCCGTTCAAGTAGTAGATCAGGCCGGGCGTGTTGGCATAGCGCCGGGCGAAATCGCGGCAGAATTGGCTTTGCTGTTTCAATTCGGTGTCACTTACGGCTGTGTTCGCGCCGACCAGCAGCCCGGCGAAATAGACCTGTTGGCATTTCTGGGCGAGCTGAATTACGCCGTCCAGCTTGCGCAGCATCTGCACGGTGCGCCCGCCATCGGTATCTGCCGTGAATGGGGGGAGGGCGCCGAACTGGAGGTTCTCGTAAATCTGCACGCCGAGATCGCGCCGGAGCCGCATGTCGCGCAACCACTGGAGCGGGGTTTCGCGCTTGGTGTGAAACACGTACGCCCAGTCGTCCGTGCCGAACAAAAATACCGGCCGCTCGCCAAGGTGCAGGTAGTTGTCGCGGAAAGTCAGCTTTGGGCCGGAGGCCACCGTTTGCTCGTTGGCCACGACGAATCCGCTCTCAATGCGGTCAATCTCCTCGTTGCCATCCCACAACTGGCCAAACAGGTAGTAGAAATCACTCGCGAACTCGAGCGGCTTCCACTCGAACTCGACGGGAACGGCCTGACCCGCTGCTACGGTGAGGTTCGTCTGCAACTCTGCACGCAGCCGATCGGTGGGCGGTTCGTTCAGGTCAAGCGGTTCGCCCTCGTAAATCCGCAGTGTGAATTTGAGATTCTGCGCCGCGCGTCCGCCGTTGAACACGGTCGCTTGCAAGACCGGGTTTTCCCCCGCCCGGTAACACGCGCGGTCCGCCACCAACGTCGCCACGTAAGTGTCGCGCACCAGCGACCGAACGATCTCCACGAAGGCCTCCGCCATTCCAGGCTCGGATGCGGCGAACAAGTTGATGTTTGTGACGCCGAAGAACGCCCAACTCGACCCGGCGTAGTGTCCTGCGTGATGCCGGAGCATCGCGCCCGCCGCGCCGCGCAACCGGCCGTAGCGGTCGTAGCCGTTCAGCAGCGGAATCCAGCGCGCGGTGTCCCAACCCGTCACGCCGGAGGCAGCATAACCGGCGAGCGGTTGCTCGATCCGCAGGTCATGGCGAAGTATCGCTTGTTCATGGGCCGGTCGCGCGAACCGCACTCGCTCGAGCAAATAATCGGCTTGGAACACGCCCAGTTGGTCCGGACCGACTTCGAGTCCGTCTTCGGGCCGACCGTGTCGCGTGTTGAGCACTTCGTCGGACGGCAGGAAATAGTTGAGTCGCGTCTGGAGTGCACGTTGGCCGGCGTGGTGCACTTCGCTTTGGACCTCGCAAAGCTGCTTATCCGAACGCCGCCACTGTTTCTCCGCCTGCGTGTCGGGATCGAATTGCTCTTCAAAATCGGCGGTCAGGAGCCTGTTGCCGGCTGCGTCTGTGAGTTGGATGTCGTCGAACCACGCAACGCCGCCGCACTGATACAAGCCGGCGTGCACCTCGACCGTTTTCGATTTCGGATGCACGTCGAACCGGTATTGAAACTCCTTCCAATCCTGCGAACCGTGAACTTTGCAAAGATCACGCCACTCAGTAATGCTGCCATCGGCGGCGAATTGGTAGATGGCGAAGTACGCCATGCCCGAGCCGTGCACGTCCTGCGCCTTGAGAAAACCGGAAAAGGTAAGTTGTCCCTTGCCGCGCAACTCGTCTGCCGGGATGGAGTAGCGCCAGAGCACCTGGCTGACCGGCGGCAAGGCTGGCGGTTTCGGCCGTTGCCAGCCGTTCGTCGTGCGCTCGAGCAAATCGTCAAACGCGTAACCGCCGGTCGAGAAGAACTTGCCGCCGTCGCGTAGGAACCGGCGGAAGTTATCCGCCGCCTTCACGGGGAAGCTCGGCCCGTAGGGCAACACGACGACATCGAACTTGCCGCGATTGAAAGAATTCGAATCGGCAAGCTGAGCGCAATCCACGAACGTCGCTTCAAACCCGGCCTGTTTGAGCGCGTTGGCGAGAAACTCAGGTGAAGCACTCGCAGCCGAACTCGGCAAATCGTCCTCGAGGACGGCAACGCGGCCGGGCAAATCTTGCGACGCCGCGGCGGCCAGCATCGGTATCGCCGACCCAACGACCAGCAGATGAAGCAAGGACGCGAAACGCATGTGTGATGGTTTACGAGCCATCGGACCTTTGCAAGCTTGCATGCCACAAGAGCACCCGGCGATCGGCAGTCATTTTCGATTACAATGTCGCCGGCAAGGTGGTGGGGATTGAAATGCTTAGTCTTTGCCAACGGATTTCGCCTGAAAAGATTAGCCGGATTCTGATTGCGACGGTCGATTAATGACGCGAAGGCGACTGCATGACCTCGATGCTGGCGACGAGCGCGCTGATCCCGATGGTTTGTCACGCGCGGCCGCGGATGCAGTGGGCGTTGGCAGGCGCGAAGCGTTTGGAGTGCGGCAGCTTGCTGCCGCTTTTTTTATGCCCAGACAACGTGTCTGTCCCCATGTGGCCCCATTCGATCTCGCCGCTGATCCTGATGGTTTCTGCCGCGCTGCTGCGGATGCAGTGGGCGTTGGCAGGCGCGAAGCGTTTGGAGTGTGGCAGCTTGCTGCCGCTTTGTCGTCATGCCCAAACAACGTGTCTGTCCCCATACCGCGTCATCTGCAAACCCCTTTCGCGTGTTTCGCGCCTTTCGTGGTTGAAACCAATCGAACTATCGGCCGCTCTTTCGCAAATCCGCTCGGTTGCGTGACACTATTTCGGCCAGCCGGCTAATCTCGCCGCCTGACCAGACCACGGCACCCAAAAATTCATTCCGATGAGAATTCAGGCCGAGTGGGCTCGATGGACATTGCATCAACCACGAAACACACGAAACACGCGAAAATGTTGCTGTGGTAGTCCGGGCTTTCAGCCCTTGGATTGTGGAAAGTGATGTCGAGATGGCCGTTGTCGTGAGGCTTCACCCCACGCTGGTATGGACCGCGCCGTTGGCGCTTCCATGACCGGCCAAGACAACCCGATTGTGCATGGCAGCGTACTTGATTGTTTCAGCCATGAACGCCCCTGGCTGTGTTCCAGATGGTCGGTGTTTCTGGACCAGTAACTCGAGGGCCGAAGGCCCGGCCCCACAAGTGTTTGAGAACGTTCAACGTACAACGCTCAACGTGGAACGTTCAGAGGTATTACTGCTCGATGAATGCTCGTTTCAAAGCCGCCTAAAGGCGGCACTCGAACAGCCGCGGATTCGGTGGGCGTTGGTAGGCGCGAAGCGTTTGGAGTGCGGCA
>JAAYVR010000054.1 GCA_012517065.1 Verrucomicrobiota bacterium
AGCAAGACAAAGACGCGGCTTGGGCAGAGAACATAAACGGCGTTTTCTGGCCAAAACGCGGATTTTGGCTGCCATATGGTGCTTTTGATGAGGCCTACTCTCCTAATCGCCAAATACTTACGCTCATGGGACAAGCTCTAGTTACGCGGTGGTCACAGTCGCTTACGGTGCCAGCACCAAAACCACTACCCAGAATTCCGATCTACAACAACTGGCAAGTTACCACAATCACGCTTGATGTGTGTGCCGATGGGACAACCAAGAGAAGCTCCAGCAATGCACAGAACAATCGCATGGATGAACTTTTCGCCGCTGTCGAATCTGACTTCTGACCTATGCGTATCAAACAACATTTGACAACAGGATCGTGTCTTTTCGTTGTGTTTGTTGCTGTGTTCATTATAGCACAGTTCCGAGTGGACATGTTGACCGGCATTATCCTTGCCTGCTGCGCAACCTGCGTAGCCGCAGTTGCGTGCTGCTTCGCGCGGATCAGAAGAAGGCGACCTCGGTGTCCTGAATCCTGAAGACCGCGTTTACTACGAGGGACTCGCTCTCAGACGACCTAATTATTGGAAGCCGGACAGTGAATAATGCGAATTGTACTGTGTTCTGCGACTTCCTGGAGGGTGTCCGAAAAGACCCGATTCTTGAAGAGGCACTTGCAACTCCACTGAGCAGTGGGCAACGTCTGGGTTTCGCAGCGAACTGTCCCTTCAAGCCGTTTCGACCGCTATATGCGCTTTTTCTGCCAACAGTTCACGTTTTGGGCTGAGACTGCTCCTGCGTTTGGCTGGTAGAATGAAGTTCTTTGGCTCGGCTTGTGCTGCGACCGGGTGACCTCGTGCAGTGGGAATTGACGGATGGAAACGAACTTTACCTTGTGCGGCTGGAATCTCAGCCGCCGAGCACCAGCCGGCGCAGTGGGACAAGGAGGCGGCTTGGACAGAGAACACAAAGGGCGTTTTCTGGCCAAAACGCGGTTTTGTGAGCTCGGCAGTTTGCACTGTTCGAGGGTTGAGTCGTCAAACCGTGGCAGAGTGTGGGGGAACCGGGTTGAATTCGAAATCAAAGGGTCTGAGAAGGTGATAACGGGTGCTAATCCGCAGGTGCATTGGCAGGAACAATGAGGTTTGCCAACTTCGACTGTTCGAGAAGATTTACGGACACAGTGCCAGGCTCGCTGTTTCTACTGATCGGACTGCCGACGCCAACGTTGCCGAACGTGCCGATTCCTCACAAGCGTCCCCGCAATGCTTGCGCCGGTGCAAAGAGAGCTTTATCCTCCGTCACACAATGGCCGCCACTCCGCTCACCAGTCCGGACTCGGAAACACTCGCCCGTCTCAGGCGCGGCTTTCTTGCGCCTTCCATGGGGAGCCCGACATACCTCGAGCGAAATTCGATTTTGTGCGCCCTGAGCGGCATGGCCGACCTTGTGCAGCATGGCGCAATACTCGACATCGGATGCGGAGTAAAACCGTATGAACCTTTGCTAAGCGCGCCGGGCGACCGCTGGCTTGGGTCGGATAATCCGCCAACCATGCAGGCCTCCTATGGACATTTGACACTGGCAGATGTTTTTGCCGATTGCCAAGAGTTGCCGTTCCGCGACTCGGTCTTCGACACGGTAGTTTGCACACAGGTGCTCGAGCATGTGCCCGAACCACAACGGCTGATGCGTGAAATCGCGCGGGTGATGCGACCCGGTGGGGTTCTTCTCTTGACCGCGCCCATGCTCTGGCCTCTGCATGAGGAACCATATGATTTCTATCGGTACACACGACATGGCCTGCGCATGCTCGTGAACGCCGCGGGGTTGACCGTGGTCCGCGAAACCCAGCGTGGATACGGTGCTTCAGCGCTGGGTCAGGCTTTTCTTGACCTACACTTTAGCGGTTTCCGACACTGTCTGCCGGGCAAGATATACATTCAAGCTGTCTGCCGGTGCGTGAACGCACTATGCGCCTTCTTGGACCGGATCATGCCTGCGCGGCGCCTTGCGCTTGGGTGGGCTGTCGCAGCCCAAAAACCTGCCGAGGCTCCGCCTCAGACCGACAAGGCGTGCGGTGCGATATAGTCGAACTGGAACCTGGTGCTCTCAGTGCATGGCCCGACTCGTTCAAAGTGGCCGCTCCGCCGCCACTTTGTCCATTGCGGTCGGAAGCGGCGCCAAGTGAATTGATTCAACACATGCCGCTTGCCACCCACGCCCGTCCAACAAGTAAGCAAATAGAGTGACAGGCACTTTGTCTGGGTGTGGGCCAAAATAGAGTGACAGGCTCGTTGTTTGGGTGTTGCCCCCTGATAGCGCCATGACGAGCAGATTGTCCCTTGTTCCAATCCGCAGTTGCCGAAGTCTGCGGAGGAACCCCTCGGATGCCGATATGGGGACAGACACGTTGTTGGCGCATCCCCAGCCGGTGAATGTTCGGGCGCCGCATTTGCGTGATCCAAACGGGTCGTAGGGTCGGTCGTCACGTTGATGCGGCCGAGGACGGCCGCGCTCCCGACCGACGGTGCTTTTTGTAACGCGCCGGCAGGAGCGCGGCGATTCTTCGCCGCACCCAGCCGGTGTATGTTCGGTGGCCCGATTTGCGGGATCGAAACGCGTCGCCGGTCATCGGGCTGATGGGGAATATGGGATATGGGGACAGACACGTTGCTTGTGCATGAAAACAAAGCGGCAGCAAGCTGCCGCACTCCAAACGCTTCGCGGCTACCAACGCCCACTGCATCCGCGGCAGCGCGTTAGAAGCCATTGGGATCAGCGGCGCGATCGAATGGGGCCGTATGGGGACAGACACTCAGTTGGCCCGGAGCGGCGCGGGTCGCCCCTTGACGCAGGCGCCGATATGGGGACAGACACGTTGTTTGTGGTGTGTGCGCAGCGCCCGCCATGCCTCATGCAAGGTTTCATGAACGGCAGGGCGCGGCATCATTGGCGCGGCGGAGCTGTGACGGACAGTTTTTTCGCTTCCACGTAAACGCGGAAGACTATCGTGTGGTTTTCAAAGCGCATCAGGGCGTTGGCGTGTGTTCACTTTGCGTGCACGCGCAAAGTGCCGGAGTGCGCGCCGTTTCTGATGCATCGGTAGAGTGACACGCCAGACACTTTCTGTGTATCCGCGGGGTTCAGCGGGTCAACTCGCGCATTCTGGTTGCGCCTTTTGAATCGCGGCTTTGTGAGCTTGTTGGCTTTGCAGGGGGCACGTTTGTCGGTTTTTCCCTGAATGCCCCTCGGAACAACCAATGGCGTTTGAGCCCTTGAATGAGGTCATCGGTGTGGGCCACGAGCGCGTGCAAGGTTGTGACGAAGTTTGTGTTGGCCTGCACCTGCAGGTTGAGGTTGCTGATTATGGTCGAGAGATTCTGCAGTGGCTGCTCGAGCTGGGCGATTAAAGCGCCGAGGTTTGTATTGGCAGTTACAAGCATTGCGCTGGCGTTTGTGAGGGTTGCGCTGGCGTTTGTGAGTGTTTCATTCGCGTTTGAGAGAGTTGTGAGCGTTTGAGCGTAGAGGTCGGGTGGAAGCAGCCATCGGCCAAGGCCGCCCTCGGCGTTTGTGAGTATGGCGCTGATTGTGGTGAGATTGGTGAGAAGCGGTTGTGACTGTACGAGCAGTTGATCGGCGTGTGCGGTGAGGAGAGCGGCGTTGGTCAGGATTTCTGTCAACTGGTTTGTCATTGCGAAGAACGACGGCAGGTTTCTGTCGATTTCCTGCAACATTATATCGAGGCGCTCGGTGAGTGCGGGCGCTTCGTCGGGTGGGAGCCAATAGGGCTTCGCTTTCGGGCTGTAGGGCAGGTAGCAATTTGAGATTACGCTCCAGACAGCAGTTACCTGTTTGGTTTCAGCGGCGCGGTCAACGACTTTGATTCTGTCAATGCCTGCCTCGGCGAGCCGCTGGAGATGGTCGCGGTCGATGGGTTGAAGAGGAACGATGTTGTTTGTTTGGTCCGGGAGGTTGACGGCATTCAAGAATGCTTTCCGGTGCGGCTCGGGGAACTCGAGGGCGTCTCGGACGGTGTATTCGCGGATTTCCCATGTAAGGTGGGTTGGGACACCGTTTGTGCCCTTTGTTACCTCGAGGATTCTGTTGCCCATGAAATCGCTTGGCAACACACGTGCGCGCGAGCCCTCGGTCCAAAGGTAGCCAAAGTACGGGCTTCGTATTCGGAATTCGACGTAAACGTTGAAGATATCTTCTGGTGGCTGAGTGTCGATGCGGGTGATTTCGCCGACGTCGAACCCCATCAACTTGACCGGGTCGCCCACTCGGAGTCCTGCAGCACTGTATGGCAGGGTTGTGCAGTACGAAACCTTGATATCGAACCATCCTTTTCTCTTGGCGGTGTGATAGATGTAATAGGAAAAACCTGTTGCCAAAAGGAGCGTCGCTATGAGGACGAAACATCCCACCGCCCGCTCGACGCGGCTGAGCCGGGTTCGAAGTTGTGGCGTAAGGTCCTGCAACTGAGATCGACGTTATCCGAGTTTGGATTCGACTGCGAGCATTTAAGAAAACCTTGGGTTGCTAGTCGGCCCGGTCTCGGATGTCGCGTCAAGCACAGCCCACCGGCTGTCCTTGATTGTGGCAAACCGGTTCGCTGCGGACCGCCACGGGCGAACATCGTCCGTCGCAACTACAACCGAGACTTGCGTGCCGCCAAGAAGTGGATGACCTGACAGAAGCGCGCCAAGGAACTCCAACCAC
>JAAYVR010000055.1 GCA_012517065.1 Verrucomicrobiota bacterium
CAGTTGTCTGGTCTTTTCTTTCATAAGTGGCTCTTGTCTTTAATGTTTAATGCTTTGCTGCGTGGTCGGAACCACGCCGCGTGGCCCAATTACCACGCCAAGAGCCACTCTTCAATTTCAACTAAATTCAGGATAACCTCCCAGGTGAGCTGGTGGTTGCGAACTCGGCCCCAGCGCCTCATCACGAATGGCAAAGTTCAGGTACTGATGCGCAAATCCCGGCGAGCCATCGTTGCGGGCCGGCCGCACGGCCATCCGCCGATCTCCCTCCGGGCCGGCTTCTGCAACGATCATCTCTTGATCGCCGCCGCTCGACCCCACGTCAAGGCCGTTGCGTACATCCTTGCCGAGATCAAGCTCGGCATAGTTGCCGTACAGGTCCGTGCAAATGTTTGGATCCTCGTAACACGAGGCAAGCGGGTCCTGGCCCGCCAAGGGATGCGTCCCAACGCGCAGCACCGCCATTTCAATCCGCGATACAAAAACCTGTCCGCCTTCCCCCGCTGAAATCAGCCCGCCCCGAGTTTGCTGCCGTTGCTCGCTCCCCATCCGCAGGCATTCAACTGATCCTGACCGGAACGCCGCTATCAGAATACGTGATCGAGACAACAACCGATTTTGGCAAATGGTCACCCTTCCCGGTCGTTACAGACAAGTCCGGCCGCGCCAGTTTTGCCGACAAAACCGCATTGGCTCTGCCATACCAATTCTACCGTGCCCGTTCTCTTGAATAACGTCACCCCCAACCTCAAACATTCCTGGCGCGGAAATCTTACCGGAATGAAGCTTTGGGTGTCTTGGTCTTGTCACGCGGTGAGGTTACCGCACTAGAACCGTTCCACCAGCTTGTCGATCAGGAACGAACTCTCCCGCATCGCTTGCTCACAGAACGTCCCAAACCAATCCGCAACTCTCTCAAATTCAGCGCAAAACGCTTCCGTCCCGCCTTCTTCCAGAATCTTGCGCGATCGTTCCAGTGAACTCACGAATTCGCGCAGCAGTTCGCGACGCTGTTGCGACGCTAGAATGATCCCCGCGTACAGCCGTGCATCTTGGGCAAAGAGCCGCCCAACCATGGCAAGTTCCAACCGGTAAATCGGGCTGCAAAACTCAAGTGTTTTCGACAAACTGACATTCCGCTCGGCAAGAAACCGTCCAAACGCAAACGTGGCAAAATGCCGCACCCCTTGCATGATATCCATCAGTTCGTCGTGCTCCTGCGCATCCAGTGTCAGCACTATGTTGCCCCATACGCTGAACTGATCCAAGAGCCACTGACAAGCCGCCGAATCACGCCCCGGCGAACTCACCACTATCTGCTGGTCCATCACAGTTGTGCTCGGACCAAACAGCGGATGCAACCCGACAACAGGGCCTTTGTGCGCCTCCAGCATCGCCCCCACAGGCCCGCTCTTCAAACTGGTGATGTCAGCCAATACACAATCCGACGGTAAATGCGGGCCGAGTTTCTTTATCACATCTATCGTTGAGTCTATCGGCACACTTACCAATGCAAGCTGAATCCCACTGCAAAGTTCGTCAACACGCGGCCAATCTCCCACCTCGAGCACACGAACCTCATAGCCCGCTTCGCGAAACCACCGCCCAAAGTATTCACCCATCCGGCCACGCCCACCCACGATCAATACCTTATACCCCGGCCGCACCGCAACACGCGCCACATGTGAGGTCTGCCGCACACGCGATTGCCTCAACACACAACGGTATATCTCCTCCACAAAAGCCGGATCCAATCCAACTCGCGCCGCCTGTGCCCGCCTCTGCGACACCAAGTCCTCTTCGCGCGCCGGATGCCACACTGGCAATCCCATCGACTTCTTGATCGATACCACCTGCTGAACCCTGTCGTGGCGCTGCGCCAACAGGTTCACGATCTGCACGTCAATAGCATCAATCTCCCGACGCAAAGTGTCGAGATTGCCCCATTTGTCGCCCTTCATCGAACTCGAACTTTCCGTCGAGTTCGCCCGATCCAACCGGCCTGAACAAGTATCTTCCGTCATGAGTTCTCCGCACAAAATCAACACGAATCCCGAGAAGTTACAAACTTAATGATGATCCCCGGCAAGAAAAAGCCCGTCCACACCACCTCTTTCGGCGCTTCCCCAACACAGCGCCCGTCAATCCACCGCCGTTCCGCAAAGCCAAAGCGTTCCTCGCCTCACGCCCGGTAGATTATCTGCAGGGCGTAGTCGGTCATCAGCTTCTGCGTGGCAATGTCAATGTGCGTGTAGCTCAGCGGCGTGATGCTCACAATGTTCTCTTCCCCCACCTTGTTGAGGAATTGCGACACAAACTCCTCGTATCGGTCATGACCGACTTCGATGCAATCGCTGTGCCGGAATATCTTGATCTTAAGTTTTTTGGCCCCCGCTGTTGATTCTTCCTCGGTCTTTGTCGGCTGTTTGATCAGAACCTCCGGCGGCGCGTCGCGCACCGGCACGACAAAGTGTTTTTCTTCCTTTGCAGCAGCCGAGCTCGCGATGGGATTCAACCCGTGAATGTCCGTCAGCTCAGGGGTCGGCACACTGATTTCCGCTTCACAGGTTGGACACTGAATAGTCTCCCCCGCGGCGCTGGCATCCACGGCCAGCTCCTGCTTGCAGTGTGGGCAATGAAACGTGATTTCCATAAGCAACGCTGGTCGGTTTCAATTGTCACTCTACAGTAGCGACTCAAACTCTCGCCCGCCACAAAAAAACAGAAAAAATCAGTTTTGGCTTGACCGTAACTCCGATTTTGTTTGACAAGGAGAAATCATGTTACCGACAAAGCGCGTTCGGACAAAAAGAAGTGAATCGCTGCCCAACGGCCCTGTCGGCAGATTCATCGAACATCATTTCCGGCATTTCAACGCCGCAACGCTCCTCGATGCGGCGCGCGAGTATCGCCGCCAAATCCAAACAGGCAACCACATGATGATTGCCCTCGCCGGCGCCATGAGCACTGCCGAACTTGGCGTGTCACTCGCCGAAATGATCAGACGTGACAAGGTTCATCTCATCTCTTCCACCGGCGCAAATCTGGAAGAAGATGTCTTTAACCTCGTCGCACACAATTCTTACGTCCGTGTGCCCCATTACCGCGAACTCTCCGCAACAGACGAAGAGAACCTCCGCAAACGCCACCTCAGCCGCGTCACAGATGTTTGCATCCCCGAGGGCCAAGCAATGAGACGGGTCGAAAAGGTGCTCATGAGCCTCTGGCGCGAGGCCGACCGCAAAGGACAACGACAGTTCCCACACGAGTTCTTTTACCAGGCACTCCGCGAAGGACGGCTGAAACAGTATTACCAGATCGACCCCAGACATTCGTGGATGCTGGCCGCGGCCGAGAAAAATCTGCCAATGGTCGTGCCAGGCTGGGAGGACTCAACAATCGGCAATGTGTACGCAGCCGCCTGCACCCGCGGCCTCATCAAGAACGTCCACACTGTCCGTTCCGGCATCGAATACATGACGTGGCTCGTTCAACATTACCACGAGGTCACACAACACCGCGGCATCGGCATGTTCCAGATCGGAGGCGGTATCGCCGGAGATTTCCCAATCTGCGTCGTCCCGCTGCTCCAATACGATCTCAAAATCAAGAGCCGGTTGTGGTCTTACTTCTGCCAAATCAGCGATTCAACCACAAGCTACGGATCATACTCCGGCGCCGTTCCAAACGAAAAAATTACTTGGGGTAAGTTGGCTAAAGACACGCCCCGCTTCATCATCGAATCTGACGCCACCATCGCCGCGCCTTTGATTTTCGCCTACGTGCTCGGCTGGTAAACAAGTCTAACCCGGAAACCTCATCGGAACGGCGATCCCGGCCTACCTTGGGCACTGCCGCAAAGCATCGCACCCTCCTACTCAAGATCATAAATCGAATTGTCCGCAGACAAAAAACCGGTCCCTTCAGCCACTCGATCCGCCCCATCTGCGTTCAATGTGTGCCGGTCGCGCAACGATTCCACATGCCCGTCGCAAAAGCCCGCATTGCTGAGCCCCGCATGACGAAAACCTTGTGTTCCAGCCCAACGCCCCCTGAAAGTCGCATCCCCCGGATTCGGCCATGGCGCGCGCATGAACTTGTTCGCCCCACCGCTGTATTCACCGTCCCCGAACAACACCGTCCGTGTCGGTTGCAAAACCGCTCCGGCCTTCGCAGGCCACGGTATGCTCTCAAACTCCCCATGCCCAATGTAGCTGGTGTTGTAGTTGTAACCCGTATGCGCTTCAACCACCCAATTCCCTCGCCTGCGATAAGCCGGGCATTCCTGAATCTTCTCCGTACCCTGCCCTTCCCACAACAAACCGGGTTTGACCCGAACCGGGCTTGCCATAACTGTGGTTATGTCCCAACCATACGCAACGCTGACCCCGTTCTCGACTGCATTTGTGTACGCCACCGGATAGTACTCTCTGTTCGCCTCCACATAAACCTGTGCCGCTATACACATCTGGCGCAGATTGTTCAAACATACAGCACGCTTCGCCGTGCTTTTCGACTTCACAACGCCCGGAAACAGCATGCCCGCCAAAACAGCCACCACTGCAATCACAACCAACAGCTCAACCAGCGTGAACGCCCCACATACCCGGCGTTCAGCTTCCGGTTCAACGCCACCAACTCGCCAAAAGCGCCCAAGCCCGCTTAACAAGCAGTTCCCAGGACACGCTATCACTTTGTCCCCTCCAGTCGGTTCTGTTCGCCACCACCGCGCGCAACCCGGACCCGGTAGAACGCAAGCCCACTCGGCGCCACCAAATCCTCGACCATCACCAGCTTCGCCTCCGCCGAATTCACACTCCACACGGCGTTCCATCCCTTCAGATCCGTGGTCCGCTCCAGCGTGTAAAGCCAACCAGCCATTACAGGAAACCCCAAAACGACTCGGCCAGGCTCGCAAGCCACTGCAATTCGCGGTCCGCGCAACCGCAGCAACAAATAACGCGTCAGTTCTTTCAGCCCTTTGAGAGTGGCGGTCTTCATCGACGCATCAAACTTGAAATCCATCGAAACCCAGCTTGATCCCCCCCAACCAAGCAACACCAAGTCCTCGCCGCCGCCGCTGTACCGCGAATCACAGTGTAACACCACATCCGCATCAAACAACACTGGCTCGGTCGAAATGATCGGTGCCACAGCCAAATCAACCGCAATCAGTGTCTCACCTGCAATTGGCGGCAACACCGGGAAATCTTCCAAGGGCGCAGTCGATACCCTCGCCATCACATTCACGGACTTCACATCAATCGTAACGGCCGTCTCCCCAGACCCGTCGTTCTTCAGAAACACCAATTTCGCCGACTCGGTTCCCAAGTTCTCCGGCGCAATCGTCAGGCTGTCACCCAGTTGCATCGGACGCACCACTGCAACTGCATCGATTTCACCCCCAACCATGCCTGCACCTGCCTCGATTTTCACATAGCGGATTTCCTTGAAACCAGTTTCTCTGAGATCAAAACCCGTTCCGCCTCCTGAACCGTCGTACAACTCGATCGCATCGGCAACGCTCAATCCAAAAACAGTTGCAGATTCGAACAGCCCTTCCAGAACCGGATTGACCGGCTTCAGAAAATCCATCAGCCGATCACTCCACACCTTGTTTGTCCGATCCCACCAATATGCCTGCGTTGGAAATACGCCGTCTGCATAGGGACCATTGTCGTATGTGTACCAGTCCCACGTCCGCCAATCCGTTGCGCTCTGCCCCAGCCGCCCAACATACCCAGGACTCACAGACACCTTCAGAGGTTCAGAAAAACAGCCACCCGCCAACATCAGCGCGTTCAAATCCGAATCGTCATCAGCATATCCAATCGTCGGGAAAAACGCGTTCCCAAACACAATAAAATCAATCCCGTACGGATGCACCGGATCATCCTGCACCGCCCGCCCAAACCGAATAACAACAGAAGCGCCGTCACCAAACGTCGTCACCAATTTCCGAGTTCGCGACGCATCCGTATAGCATGCGCCTTCCACAAGCTTAACACGACGCACCGGCGCCACGCCCCACAACTCGGCCAGCGGATCATAAAACTCCGTCGCCGGCATCCCCAACACCGACTCCGGATCATCGTACGGTGCAGCCCCAAAAGGTCCTTCCGCAGAAATGACCTCGACACCAAACCAATCCTCAATGCCCTCAACCGAACTCACCAACACGTTCGCCTGACCAAATTCTCCCACCGCATTCGCAATCGGCAGCAAGTGCACGATGCACAGTGCCACAGCCAAACACTGCACCAGCCGCCACACCAACCGTCTCACAACTCGATCGTTCATGCACATGTCACATTGCCTAACCCGGGAATCTCACCGGCCACCCCCTCGGATTCACCTATGCCCTCACTCCGGTGAGATTTCCCGGCCCGCTAAACAAGTACCCAGAAAGAGAATCTCGATTCTCAAGCCTGACACCGTAGTGCCCGCCGCATCTATAACATCGCCCAATCCCCAGCAAAACCAACCGCCGCCCAAGTTCCGCATTCTTGGTTCTCGCTTCCCAAGGCCGACAAAGTCGCCCCGGTCAACCCACCCCGACAGACAAGCATCTCTCTAACCAACGCAATTGTTTCCTTTCGAGCGTTCGGTTGCCGTTGCGCGGCGCCGACTACATGCCTTCAAAAGAACTGCTCCGCCGATGAATAGCAAGGCAATCGCACCCGGCTCTGGCACGGGCGCCGGCAATGGCTCCGATGGATCGGTGAAATTGAAACCCGGCGCAAAACTGTACCCGTCCCACGCCCCGTCGCTCAAAGTGCGCCCCAACGGGCCCGTAAGCGCGGACGCCCATGACTCTTCGGCTGAACCCTTTATGTTGTAACCCCAAAAACCAGTGTTCCACCCCTCCGCCCAACGATCGGCAAGATCAACAGCAACTCGACTGTCATCCGCCAACCCAACAGACCATCCCCCAGAATCAAACGCAATCGCAGGATTTACCCCGAATGCCCCGTCGCCACTAAGATCGTAACCGATCCCAAAGACTGACACCCCGAACGGCCCCGCTTCACTAACGTGCGCAAATAACCTATCATCGACCTCAACCACAGCCCGCAGCATGTCCAAGCCGGTCGCCGTCCCGTCCCACCTATACCCCCACACAAACGCTTCCGGCGATCTGCCATCGTTCCAGTCTAATACAAGAGCCGCTCGATTCGCCCCAGTCCCAACCCAGAATTGAACATCGTCTAACGTCGCCGCCCCAGCATCGTGTCCAGCCAACACAAACATCAACATACCAACCATGCATACCCCTGATCTCAATGTCATAAGTCACCTCAATTCTGTTCTTGCCGATTCCATTCACGCAGCAATCACACGCATGATTGCTGCGCATGCCAATGTCCACCCGAAACACCAGACCGGGGAAAGCATCCAGACCATAAACCGCCCAGAAACAAAAACGCCTTCCTCCGGCAAATCACGAAGGAAGGCGCAAAATCGTGAAGTTCCACCGCCCATCTCGCTCTCCAACCAAAAGCGGCGAACTGGCCTCATCCTTCTCTTTGCGGAGAAGCGGCTCAACCTCACCCAAGGCTGACCCTGATGAGCATTTGCCAGCAGGTCTCCTGACTCCGGGTCTCAAACCTCGCCCCCGCCTTCCCGCTCACGTGCAGTGGCTCATTGGGAGCTCGTAACCCATCACAGTGGCGCAACCGTCCCCGAATCACACGGGGTTCCCTGTGCTGGCAAACGTTCCGTTGTCAAAGAACACGCTCATGCTCATCGACGAACCATTGTTTGGCAACAAAAAACTTGGAACGCAGCCGCTCGCTTGGCCGACAAGCAGCTCTTCCCGGTTTCAAGGTCACGCAACGATCTCAATCCCGGTTCCGGCATGCAACGGAGTGCGTGCTCCGCCTTTTCTGAAAGCATGCACGACGTCCACCACGCCCGTCACTTTGTGCTGTGAGGTTTCCGCGTTAACAATCATTCTACTCTCCGTCGGCCCGCGGCTCTGGGCTGCAGGAGGTCTCTTGCCGGCGCAAAACCCGGGTCAACATCGAGAATCCTTCTCAGCTGCTGCTCCGCTTCGGAGAACCGCCGCGCCTTGACCAGAGTCTCCGCAAGATGAAACACGCACCATGCTGAGTCAGGAAACTCTTTCACCACGAGTCTGAAGTGCTCGATCGCCGCTTCATGCTGTCCAACAGTATTCAATAGAACGCCAAAGTTGTAGTGCAATTCCCAGTCGTCTGGCGACCGTTCAATAGCACGCCGGTAAATGCCCAGCTCCCGCTCCAAACCACGGGCCTTGTACTCCGCTTCTCTTGCTTGCAGGTCCGATTGCAATTGCTTGATTCGGGTTTCGTGGTCGAGTTGGTCAAGAAACGGCGGCCTGCTCAGCATCTCGGCAATCGCCGCATCAATTTCAAGTGCGTCCCAACCCGTGAAAGCAATGGCTGCTGCACACTCATCGCGCGACAGAGGCGGGCGACGAGCCTTCGCCGCCCCATCCAAGTCGTCGCCCAAAATCGATGTGATGGCTTCATAAAACACACACGCCAACGTATAATCCCCATCAAATCGCGGATGAACGTGATCGAGGAACAACCTGTTCCCCGGCAATCCCGCAACACCAAGCGGACTGTTTCCAAGCCGATCTTCCGCATCAACCAGCCATACTCCATGGCCGCCCAGTTCCTTCCCAACATCCCGTATGCCGGAGTTAATGGGCGAATCGGCTCGGAATTGCAGTGCATCCCGATCACGGGCGAGCTTGTAATGCAGACGCCCTTGTTCGAATTGTCCAAGAGCAAAAAGTGAGCGCCCGATCCGGAAATGAAGCTCGGCAAAATGGTCGTCGATCTGCGCCGCTCTCTGATACAAGACAATGGCATTCGAAGTCTGACCCGCCTGCTCCAACCTTGCGCCTTCCTTGTACAACCGTTCCCATTCAGACTTCTCAGCTTCAGATAAGAATGGCCTGTGAAGAGAACCAATCGGGGGAAAATCAACAACGTTGACCGGCACCGTCGAAAGCAACACCCTGCATCCCGCCGATGTCAAACTACGGCAAATATCCTCGAGGTTCGATCTGAAGTTCCGATAAACGCACTGCCGCCTCGCATCATCGAACGACAATCGCTGTCGCCTGAAGTAATCCATGCCCTGTTCAGCCGCCATGGATCGCTTCAGCCGTTCAGCCCCGGCGTCAACAAGCTGAGCAAGCTTCGTTCGCCTCAGAACCTGTCTGCCTTGAATCACAGCGAGGTTCTGCAAAACCAGCGGTGACCCCGGATCAGGCGCACCGAATCCCACAACCTCATTATTGCCCGCATAAACAACTGCAATGTCAGGCTGGTGCTTCGCACAGTCATGAGCGATATGCCGAATAATGTGCGAGTTAATGCCGCGCATCGCAGCGTTAATAACTTCAAAACGCCGCTCTGGATAACGCTCGCGAAGCATCACCCCCAGCATCCGCGCAAAACCAAACGATGGATTCGGTGTGCCAAGCGCCGCAGACTCACCAAGCACGAAAATGCGAACCGTGTTTGTCCCTTTTTCAACACCGAATTTGAAAGGATGCCCCCTCACGCTGCGTTGCCCCGGGTAATACTGGCGCCTGAACTGCTCGTTCAAGGTGTAAGCACCCCCATCCCGGGTGCGAATGAAAAAATCCGTCGAATAACCAAAGCCGCCGATTCGCAGAACGACCTCAATAATCCCAAGAACCACCAGCGGACTGCCAATCGCCAGCAACAGTTTCAACCGCCAGCTCCCGCGACGACGCGGCTCCGCGACCTTGCCGGCCCGCAGCACAGGCTTTGACCCTTCCCGTGCACTGTTACTACCAGGCTCACGGCCGCGCTTCATCCTCCAAGCGTGCCAAAGGCTCCCATTTTCTGCAATTCGCGAACGTTGTGTCTCGTGAAATGCACGAATACAAGAGATCGTCGCTGCCACGAGTTGGTGGGCCCAGCAGGATTTGAACCTGCGACCAAGCGATTATGAGTCGCCTGCTCTAACCTCTGAGCTATGGGCCCAAAATCTTGAAGCCGGCGTATTTTGCACCCTCCTGCGCCCCATACAAGCCCGTTTTATCAAAGCGCTCAGTGCAGCACCGAATCAAGCCGCACTCGCCGCCCACCCCCGGCCCGGGAACGCAACTCACAGTTGCGTTTCTTCTTCTTCCAGTTTCTTTTCGAGATACTTTGGGTGGTTCTCGAGGTTCTGCGAGAGATAAACGTGGCGCAGTTCCTGGCCAAACCCGTGCTTCCGAAAGAATGCCAAAGCGGCGTGATTCCGGGCATCGGTGTCAACCAACATTATTCTCGCGTGCTTGTCTATCAACAGGTTGATCAACTGGTTCAGCAATCTTGTTGCTACTCCTCGCCGTTTGTATCCCTTCTTGACCCCGAGCCATTCGAGCCAGCCGTACCGCCACGCGTTACGCGGCTTTTCCATCACACTCCCCAGAGCAAAACCAACTATCTCACCATTCGCCTCGGCTACCAGACAGGTCTCGCCGTTCGTGTTGAACAGTTCGGCCAATTCATGGTCGTCCCAGCACCTGTAGAGCGTTGGCATCTCCTCCGCAGTGAAAAGCTCCTGACCAAGTTCAAAAACAGCAGGTATATCCTTTAACTGCATTTCCCTGATTTCGATCGGTGGCAGAGAAGGTTTGGGTCGTCGGCGGTTGTTTTTAGCAATATGGTTCACGGGTAAAATCAAAGAAAAGTGAGAAGTCCCCGGAGAATCGGTTCCCAAATGAATTCTAAACGCTGAACCCATCGCCCGGATTCCCCTCAACTGGCGAGCGAAGGGTAAAGCTGAAAATGCACAAAATCAGCCCAAGGCAAGCCCTGCCAACGCCGAAATCTCCGGTGCCAACAGTACATGCCTCAAAAAAAGCTTCGTTTGCGATCATCAGCTTCAAGCAAATAAAAACCTCAGATACTATTCCCCCCTCTCGGTCACTTCGTCAAGTGGCAATACAACCCCTTCAACAAGAATAACATACCCCATCCATACACCCAGTATCTGCCAAGCCGACACATTCTGCGAGACCGGCAAATCAACCAGAAACGCGACAACCCGTTGGCCGTTATGGCGGCGCACACATGGTCAGTCTGAGGCAAGCCTCGCTAACCCGGAAATCTCACCGCTTGACCAGCCCAAGACACCCAAAGCTTCACTCCGGTGAGATTTCCAGCTCCCGCATATTCATTGGTTGCTTGAAGACACCCGTTTCGCAGACTGCTCAGGGTATGAAATATACGGGCTAGTACGTCAGCAAATCCAGCAGTCGCTGCCCATGCTGCGTCAAAACCCATTCACCGCCCTTCTTCATCACAAGTTTTCCACAGGGCCGAGCAGCCTGCTCTCGTGCGTTAACAGAGACCAGCCCAAAACGGGCGCTGTTCTTCATCTCCGCCGCCGAGCGCGGCACCATCAGAAAAGGAAGACCAGCATAGTTCAACGCCAGTTCGTATCCTGCCACGCCCTCCTTCGAGGCCCGCGGATTCGCTTCAACCAAGCAAGGGTACCTCTTCAGGAACGGGAACTGCGTCGCCCGGACCTGAACCCGGCATAGTTCTGTCTGCTGCCTGATGAACCGCCGGATGCTGAATGAATCTCCCAGCCGGGCTTGTTCGCGAAACACGCGGGCAACATCAAGCCCGGCAAGGTTTTGGCCGTTCCATTCGCCATGGTCATTCCGCTGGTTTGGTTCACGTTCTCGCCGCCACTGCGCAAACCTGTCGCTCAACCGCAAAGCCAGTTCAAAATGCAAGTGAGCGCGCTCCTTCGAAATCCGTGCCTGAGTGTTGCTGGTGCGGCCCATAACTCCAAGCGTCTCGCCGGCTTTGACCCGCGTGCCAGGATAAAGCCCATCCCGAGCTTGCGCCAAATGCGCGTACAAAGAGAACAAATCCATCCCCTCCACAACATGTTGAACCACGATGTAGTTGCCATAGTTCGACAGTTGTGGACGACGATTCACGTACACCACAACCCCGTCTGCCGTTGACATCACCGCATCAGCCGGTTCACCACGTTTATCCCGTGTTAGAGCACGAATATCCACCCCCTCGTGGAGCTGATAACCCTCGCTCCTAACACAGCCGTATCCACCCGATTCCCATGTGCGGCCCGGAGTGCCAACAAAAAAACGATCACCACCGTCCCGTTCCAACAACGCCTTGTTTGCCGTCGGAAAACGGAATTGTTCGCCGCCATTTACGCCCGAACAAATCAGGCCCGCCCAAATTGCAACCAACCAGATACACCTCATTCTCCAGCACCCTTCGATTTCCCCGGCTTGGGTTTATTGCCCAATCGAATCGCCATATTGTTCAACCCACGAACAAGCCGCTCAGCTTCCTCACGGGTCGCATCCGGCGTAAACACCAATACGCCATTCGTAATTCGGTTGGCTACAACTGGCGCCGCCAACCATCGTCCTCCGGGAAACATTCCATAAATAGCAATGCGCGATCCGCGATGGGCTGTGGTGACCTGCTCGAGGACAAGTGCGCCATGCGCATTAAACTGTAGCTGGATCACAAACCCTCCAACCACGTCCGCAACCGCCGCATCCACAAGCTCGCTGCCATCCAAAAACGGCCGCTTGTAAATCCGAACCGGCACCGGCGCAGATCGCACCACTTGAATAATCGCCGTCTGATCCCCAATGTCTGCCTCCGCCTCCATGAAAAGCTGCACAAAGCTCTCCTCCCTCCGGGATTCGCGCTCCGGGCCCGACGCGCAGCCCGCCGCCGTCAATAGCATCACAGCAAACAAATAGTAGTTGAACCGCAGCTCGAGCAAATTCATACTCAACACAAACAATCTTACTGTTCGCCAGTTGTAAAGCGCGATATGAGCAAACAATACAACAAAGTTATTAAGCGCCGTCGGCGCCAGGCCTATTTGAAACGACGTAAAGCTGCAGAAAAAGCAAAATCACAGACCGTTAAACGTAAACAGGCTCCAAAAACCGAGCCGCAGCAGCCTAAACAGCAACCGTCACTCCAAGTCCAACCGCCGCCACCTCCGCCCCAACAGCAAACAACCGAGTCCGCACCAAAACCGCCGAACACCGAGCTCCCCACCGCAACGCCTGCCCCCGAAACACCGGCACCGGCCCCCACCGACCAAACATCACAAACAACCGAGAAAACCGGGGATCCCGCGGTGCCCCCCGCAGAACCGCCACCGCAAACCGGGGGTTGACAGTTACTATAATCCGCCCGCCGCCAGCCCAGGTAAACAGCACAAGCAACCCGCTACTTCATCGCAACGCCCGTTTCGGAGTGTGGGCCGCAACAATAAACCCACACCCCGCGGGCGTTGCTTGCTCTGCATTTGCCCGGGTCACACCCACCCGTCGCATGGGCTAAAAAATGCTTCGCCAAACTGTCACCTCTGACCGTAAACAGCGGCCTTGATTGCTTTCACCTGCCCAATCTGGGCTTCCGAAAAACAACCAATAGGCCCCGCACTCGAATCCCAATTGGGCCCCATGTCCAGAGTCACCACACCGCCTCGAGCTGTAACAGCACTTACCCATGCAGCCCATTGCTCGCCCGTGTACCGCGTGTCGCGCTTACCCCAGTTGGTGCCAACGTACGTCAACGCATGCCACTGCGATCCGTTCAGCCAGCGTCCATTCGGAATCACGGTCAACGGCTCGTTCAATTCACCCGCTGTGTAATCCTCTGCCTCCGTATGCCGAATCACACGAACACCCGGATTGAACGTAACAATCGCGCGGGCGTTGCCTTCTTTCACCGCAAGTGCGTACTTCGCGGCAATGGCCTCGTTGAAACCTATGTGTTCATAACCGCCGTCAAACCACCAACCCGACACTTTCTCGCCGTACCTGCGTGCCCATTCTCCGATCACTTCAGCCCATTTCGCTGCGAACACCACATCGATCGGCTGATCCTTCTTGCCAACAGCAAGCCCAAACGCTTTCTGGGCGCGCGCGTCCTCGTTCGGAACCTGGCACGGCAGGTAAAGCATCAGCCTGATCCCCCTCGACTTTAACACCTCATAAAGATCCAAAGGGAGGTCCCGCACCGAGCAACGTTCACCCCGTTTGTACCCAGTCATTCTCTCGTAGGTCGCGTTGGGCGATATGAAATAACCCGAATTCTGCCCAAGTGTAATAACGAAGTACTTTGCACCCATTTCAGACAACTGACCGGCCACCGCATCAACATCGAATCTCTCCACCAGCCAAAGCTGAGACGCGTTCCCCGGCAGAAAATGCATAAAAACCCCATACTTCGCATCGTGAAACCAATCGGTGTCCGGATTGTTGGTCCCAGCCTCCGCAAATCCAAAGTGAAACAGAAAGAAGGCAACAAACCAAACTCCCACTGCTTGCCAGGCTCTCATACCGAGTGTTCGCATAGTCGATCTCCAGTCACGCAACTTCAGCCGCCCAGTCCAAATCACATGCAACAGTGTGAACGGAATTATTCCGTTGCCAACCTCAATTTCATCGCCGCCACAGCCTCAATCCCACAACCGCAGCACCGCGATTCCTCAGGTCCAGATCGCTTGACAAGCGCCCCCCGTTCACGAAGGTTGCGACAATGGTAACGCTAAAGAGCGACCAACGGATTGCGCACCCTGCCATGCAGAACAATCGCTTCCCCACATCCAGACGCTCACTCGCGCACTAGCTCCTCGACATTTCGCCACTCGGTCATCCCCTCTTGCCAATAAAATGCCTCACACGAAACAGTGCCGTCGGACAACATCGCCTGCACTTGGCCAGGTGTCAGCGGACCCAGTTGCGTCCCATTGTCATAAATGAACATGTCAGCTCTGGCGACGGCAACAACACGTGGTCGTCTTGGTGCCGCAGCAACACGTGGCACAGGCAATGGCTGCGTTCGTTTTTCGTCGCCCTTATGCCCGGCAAGCCGACGCAAACCGATTATCCCAAGACCAGCCAGAAAGCCGCCGACATGCGCTCCGAATGCCACTCCACTATCTGCCGACTCACTGGCAATGCTAATGCCCGTAGAAAAAACGTCTTTAAAAAACCAAAACGATATAACAAGCCACGCCGGCAACCAGAATTCCCCGCTCCAAACCCGAAAGATCAACCAGAAAACCCAGCGGAAATTGATGCTCGCTTTGCTCAGCAGCAACACAAAGCCCCCTATGCAGGCCGAAATCGCTCCCGAAGCGCCAATCATCGGGATATCACCCGCCCCACTCACCAGTGCAACCAAAATGTGGACAAAATCAGCAGCCAACCCGCCAGCAAGATAGAACAAAACAAACTTCCATCGACCCAGAATATCCTCAACACAGGAACCGAACAGAAACAGGTAAATCATGTTGCCCAACAAGTGAAAGAAACCCGTGTGCACGAACAGGCTGGTGAACAAAGTGTAAAGTTCCACACGCGCCGGAGTCAGTCCCAATGCCATCACAAGCTTGATCTCAGCAATCGGTCCGCCCGCAAGGAAAACAAGCCATGACAAAAGGTAAATCAGCGTGTTAATCCCGATCAGAACGAAAGTAACAACCGGCAGGCGCTGGGTCCGATAATCAACACCAACTGGAATAATGAAAAACATTGCGCCGTCCTCTCAGAGCTTGGCCCGCACATTTCATCGGCTTGCGAGGAAATCCTCTTCCCAGCCTATCAAGGCTACAAATTGCGCAGCCTAGTCGTGCCTCAGCGATTCGATCGGATCAAGGTTTGCCGCTTTGTAAGCCGGATATGTCCCAAAAATCAAGCCAACAACCGAGCAAACAAAAAGACCAAAAAACACCCAGTCCACAGGTATTACCGGTGGAACTTCAAAATAAATAGCCGCACCGTTACCCCCCAGTATCCCAAGAACCACGCCGATGGCGCCCCCAACCTCGCACAATACAATCGCCTCGAGCACAAACTGCGCCATGATGTTCCGTCGTTTGGCGCCAACTGCACGCCTGATTCCAATTTCACGTGTTCTTTCCGTAACCGAAACAAGCATGATGTTCATGATTCCTATCCCGGCCGCTATCAATGCAATCGAACTCACAACCGCAACACCAAGCCGTACCGTCAGTGTCACTTGCTTGAACTGCCCAATCAGGCTGTCATTCGAGAAAATCTCGAAGTCGTCTTCATCCCCGGGCGGCACCTTCCGCGCCGCACGCAGAATACCGCGGACTTCCTCGACTGTGTCCTCGTAGAGTTCCTGTGATTGTGCTTGCACCAGTATTGACAGGCTTCGCCATTGCCTGCCATAGCGATTCATGCCGGTTGTCAACGGCACCACCGCAAAGTTGTCCTGATCGCCCCCGAGCGAAGCGCCCCTCGGCTCCAGCACACCCACAACAGTATAGCCTATCCCGTCAAACTTCACCGTCTCACCAATAGCCGTGCTGTGCGGAAACAAAACCTTCGCAACATTCGCGCCCAACACGCAAACCGCACGGCCACTCTCAACCTCGCCCTCGGTGAAAAGCCGACCCTCCCCCACCAACCAGTTGTGTGCAGCAAACGCACCAACCGTGCACCCCAACAACGACACATTCGGCGGCGTCTTGTCGTACCTCGATATTGCTTCACCAGCCCACAAACCGCTTTCCATGCCGACCGTCCGCGCAAGAGCTGACTTTTCCATTACCTGCTTGCCATGCGCATAGGTGATGTTCTTTCGGCGCAAAAATTTCTCAAAACCTTCCGGCCCGCCAAAATAGACAGCCGGCCATTTCCGGATCATGAATGTGTGGCTGCCCAACTGACTCAGCTCCGTCTCAATGTTGCTCTGGAGAACACGCATCGCCGTCATGGTCACGATGATCGAAAAAACCCCAACCAGCACCCCAAGCAACGTAAGAGAAGAACGCAGTTTGTGCGCAACAAGCGCTGACATCGCCATGAAGAAACTCTCCCTCAGCTCAGCCCAAAGCAGACTGCCCCGCGTGCGACCTGTCTTTGAAGAGTAAGAGCCCATGGCCAAACATCACTCGTTGCGCAATGCTTCAACAGGGTTGAGCCGCGCCGCGCGCCACGCCGGCATAAAACCAGCAATGACACCAACAACCAACGATACGCCAAGAGAAAGCCCCACAAGACCAAACGACATCGTCGCCGGCATCAAACGCCGCAGCGCCAACGTCAAAGGCGCCGCAAGCGCCAGCCCTATACAGCCCCCAAAAAGACAAATGCACATCGACTCCAACAGAAACTGAATCAGTATGTTGCGGCGCTTAGCACCAATCGCCTTCCGAATCCCAATCTCACGCGTCCGCTCCGCCACCGACACAAACATAATGTTCATTATTCCAATCCCACCCACAAACAACGACAAACCCGTTATGAAAAGCCCCACAGTCGCAATCACACCAGTCACGCGATTGAATGTCTTTATGAACTGATCCTGTTGGTTTATGGCAAAGTCATCGTCGTCCCCGGGTTGCACATGCCGTATCTTGCGCATCAACCCGCGCACTTCTTCCCTGACATCTTCTAGCCGGCTCTCGTCACCCACCTTCACCTGTATCGTGTAATCAGGAAACGGAACAAAATGCGCTGTCAACTGGCCAATCGGAATCACAACCTGATTGTCCAGACTGAACGCCCCAAGAAACTCACCCTGCTTTTCCAAAACACCAACAACTTCAAACGGATGACCGCCAACGTAAACCCTGCTCCCCAAAATCGGCTCCCCCCTGAACAGATTCGTCGCCGTTTGCGCCCCAACCACACATACCGGCCGCCCTCCTTCCGACTCCTCAGGAGTAATGAACCTCCCCTCAGATATCCCCACGCCGCCAGTCACAAGAAACTGGTCCGTCGTGCCTATTATCGTCACCCCCGTCGCACTTCTATTCTTGTATTTGACAGCCTCGCGAATGTCCACCATGGGAGCCACCGCCCGAGCCGAGTTGAGTTGCCGCTCCAAGGCCTTGAATTGGGACCACGTGATTTCCCTGCGCCGCTGTTGCCGCAGCCATTCCGCATGCGAGTTTATGAACCAGTCAAATCTCTGCACATACAGAACGTCAGTCCCCAATACCGAAATGCTTTGCCTGAATCCCCGCTGAATACCCTGTATCGCTGTGCCCATCAGGGTCACAGTCACTATCCCCACAACAATCCCAAGGGTCGTCAGCCCGGCACGCAGTTTGTTCGCCCGAACCGCATCCCATGCGATAAGCAGTGCCTCATGCAATTCAATGATGAAACGCATGGCTCACTTCCGAACCGGATCGTCGCTCGCAATCCGGCCGTCCCGCAGCCGGATTATGCGCCGCGCGCAGTGCGCAATGTCCTCTTCGTGGGTCACAAGGATTATCGTGTGCCCCGTCGCAGCCAAATCGTTGAAAATCGCCATAATCTCCATGCCGGTCTTCGAATCAAGATTCCCCGTCGGCTCGTCCGCCAGCAGAATCGACGGACGATTGACCAGTGCCCTGGCTATTGCCACCCTCTGCCCCTGCCCGCCAGACAACTCCATCGGCTTGTGATTAACACGCCCCCCCAAACCAACACGCTCCAGCGCCTCAAGCGCGCGCTGCCGACGTTCTTCCGCGGCAAGCCCCGCGTAAATGAGCGGTAACTCAACATTCCGCAACGCAGTCGCACGCGGCAACAGGTTGAACGTCTGAAACACAAAACCTATCTCCCGATTCCTCACCTCGGCGAGTTGGTTGTCGTCCATCTCGCTCACGTTCAGCCCATTCAGTTCGTAAACCCCCGAAGTCGGCGTGTCCAAACATCCAAGAAGATTCATCAGCGTGGATTTGCCAGAGCCAGACGGACCCATGATGGCAACGTATTCACCACGATCGATCGTAAGCGAAACTTCCTCAAGCGCACGAATGGTTTCCGCACCCATCCGGTAATAGCGCGATACTCGATCAAGCCGAATCAGGCTCATGATGCAAATTCAACCGTCCAAACAACCGTCAACCCCGGCATCCAAACAACCCCAACTTCAAATCGGCTTATCATTTCGCCCCCTGTTCTTTTTCCTTGTCTTTCTCACTCTCGACCGGTTTGCCAACGCGAATCTTCTTGCCGTCCTCAAGCTCACGGCTGATCGCTTTGAATCCACCCGAAACAACTTCCTGACCCTCTTCCAAACCCTCCGTTATCTCGATATAGTTATCGTCGCTGATCCCGCGTTTGACCGGCACCATCCGCACCCGATCTCCATCCTTCACAAAAACAACCTCAATCGGGCGCGGTCTTTCACCAGGTTTCTTCGCCGCCACCGCGTTCGTCGAAGAATCATTCGCGTTCGTGGTCGAATTGCCGCTGCCCGATTTCGAACTCGAACCGGGATTGTTCTTGCCATTCGTTGAGCCTTGCTTCTTTCCCTCATTCGGCGGTTTCGGAAGGCGCGTCGTTACACTCGCGATCGGAACAGTGATCACATTCGTGCGGGACCTCGTCTCAATTTCTGCCGTTACCGACATGCCGGGTCGAAACGGCGCCTGTTCTTTAATCCGAATCTTAACCTCAAACTTAGTCGCGTCCTGTGACTGTCCGCCGCCGAGACCACCGCCTAGCGCCCTCGAGGAATTCGCTATCTCGGTGACAACACCGTTGAACTTCCGATCCTTGAATGCATCCACCTCGAGCTTCGCGCTCTGTCCGGGCGCGATCAGCACCACATCCATCTCGCCAATATCTACCCTGGCCTCCATCTCCGTTAAATCCGCAATAACCATGATCTCCGTGCCCGCCATCATCGCCGTCCCAACAACACGCTCCCCCAACTGCGAATTCAGCCGGATTATCACACCGTCCAATGGCGATGTTATCGTCGTCTTGCGCAAATCTTCTTCGGCCCGGCGCAACGCCGCTTCCGCCATCTCAACCTGGTGCGTCGAGCTCTGAAGCTGTGCCTTCGCCATCTCGTATCCAGCCTTTGCATCCACATACGCCGACTCCGATACAAGCGAGCTTCTGAACAAGGATTCAATCCTCCTGAATTCCGCCTCGGCCCTCTGCAGGTTCGCCTGCGCCGATTCCTTGTTCGCAACCGCGGATTTGTAGCTAGCCTCAGACGAGTTCTTCTGTGCAATGTAAACGTCAGGCTTGATCTTCACCAGTAGGTCGCCCTTCGATACCCGCTGCCCCTCCTTCACCGGCAGCTCAATGATTTCACCGCTCACTTCCGGGCTGATCTTCACTTGAAAAACCGGCTGGATCCGCCCATTCCCGTCCACGTGCTCAGTCACTGTCCGCCGCGCAGCCTTCTCTACCTGGACCACAATCACCGGCTCCCGCTTCCTCCAAAAAGCCCACGCCGCAAGCCCTCCCACCACAAGAATGGTCAGGACCCCAATCAGAACCTTGCGTTTCTTGCTCGACTTAGATTTTCCCATGTTGGCTTCCTATTATTACACCCGCAAACGGACTTTGTTTCACTTTACCAAGCACGGCACGGACCAAAACCAATCAAAACGCTCCCATCGCCCGTGCTCGCAAGGATCGGCGACCGGCGTTGTACCGGTCGCCAGCCCGCACGGTCAACACCAATGCCAGCACTCGCCAGCCACAATCCCACAACTTCCACCGCACCACCAAGCCCGCCAGTCAAAAAGCTGCTCACTTCTTCAAAACCCGGCATTGCATCATAGATTTGACCCTTGCGCATACAAAGTGTCACGTCCACCGGACTCCTTGATTAACAATCCAAATGACTCACGCCCATGCTCTACTGCCCAGCCAAACGCTGCATCAAAACACCAACCCCAATTGAACCGCCCATAAACAAAAACCAAAGCCCAAACAAAACGCCTGCCGCTTTCCCAAACGACATCCCGCCCAGCTTCGCCATCCCCAAACTCCGAATCGCAAGCGCCCACAACCAGAATAGGTTCAATGCCACCAACGCACCATGACCAGGTTTGGTAGGATCAAAATCGCGGATCAATAATGCCAAATGTGGCCCCGCCATAAGGTTCCCAAATCCAATCTGCAGCAGCGTTTTCACCACATATTCGAGCGCAGTTACCACATTGGCAAGCCCCGCCACTTCCACAGCCTTCATGTACGTGTAACCACCCTTCAATAGCTTGCCGCCCACGACCCAAATCACCAACCCCCACCAGAACGGCATTACAAAGCCCGTTGCCACAGGTTCGGCAATCATCGAAATTCTCATCGCCTTCTGCCCAACCGATTCACCAATCGCTCGAGCGCGTTCGTCCATGGGAACTCTCTTCGCCTGCTTCTGCAATTGCTCCGTCACAAGATCGCTCATCTGCTGTTGTATCGCCGGTTGCGAAAAACAAAGCAACGCACCCAAAATCCCCACCAGACTTACCAGGATCGCCGGCCCCAGCCAGTTCGACGTCCTGTCCGGCGCCGTCTTTACTTCGTCGAAAACTTCGCCCGGCGCAGCAATGACATCGAATAACCTGCTCGCAAGTGAAGATCCACCCTGTCGAACCTCGTTTTCTGTTTTCTCGGGCCTGTCTGTGTCACTCATGGCATCAACAAAAAGTTAGGGGAACATCGAAGTGCGCAGTATTATACGCCACCTGAAACAAAGCACGTACAGAATTGTCGCCTGTTTGTAACAGGAACACCGTGTCTGTCACTCTATTCCTGATTTCGTAGTGAATCCACACCAAGAATCTCACCGGCAGACAGCCAAGGCACAGCCGCACCACAATTTCCGTTGAATCTCCCTGCCTGCATATTTCGCAGCCCGGCGCATCCGGAACCAAAGTCGCCTGACTTACAAGCAATGCCCAGGCTCCTCCGTTCCTTGACAAGGGCTCTCAGCCACACCGGTCTGCGAAATATCTCCTCCGACTCCGTCGCCAAGGAAGAGCGCGCTGATCCCAACGGTTTCTCATGCGCCGCCGAGGATGCAGTGGGCGTTGGTGGGCGCGAAGCGTTTGGAGTGCGGCAGCTTGCTGCCGCTTTGTTTCTATCCTCAAACAACGTGCCTGTCCCCATATGGCCTCATTCGATCTCGCAGCTGACCCCGATGGTTTCTCAAGCGCTGCCGCGGATGCACTCGGCGTTGGTAGGCGCGAAGCGTTTGGAGTGCGGCAGCTTGCTGCCGCTTTTTGTTATGCCCAAACAACGTGCCTCTCCCCGTGTGGCCCCATTGGATGGCGGCGCTGATCCCCATGGTCTCTCGCGCCGCCGCGGATGCAGTGGGCGTTGGCAGGCGCGAAGCGTTTGGAGTGCGGCAGCTTGCTGCCGCTTTGTTCTTCGGCCCAAACAACGTGCCTGTCCCTTCCACCATCCAAGGGCTGAAAGCCCGCACCATTACATTCCCTTTCG